>JBGSWJ010000356.1:0-24581 GCA_041752495.1 Rhodobacterales bacterium | reverse complement strand
ACGAGCCGGTCCATGGGCGTGCCTGACCCCAGATCGTTCAGTACATCCTCGATGGCCTGCAACTGATCGTCCGTCTCGGAATAGGGGAAACGGGCAAGGAACTGGTCCCAGATCTCTTCGGGCGGCACCACCTCTGGCGCGGTGCGCAGCGCGCGTTCGGCGGCGACGCGGATCAGGCGCTCGGCCATCATCCGCAGCCGTTCCTTCAGCTTGGCCTTCTTGGCCTGCCAGGCACCGCCGCCCAGACGGTCAAGCAACCCCTCGTCATGGCCGAACCGCGATAACAGCTCGATATTCTCGACCGGCAGATAAAGCTTTGACCCTTCGGCATATTCGATCAGCAGGCATTCATGCGCCGCCCCCGCTGCCCGGATGACTTCGAGCCCCTGATACCGCCCGACCCCGTGATCCACATGGACCACCAGATCGCCGGGCGACAGGCTCTGCGCCTCGGTCAGGAAGTTTTCGGCCCGCCGCCGCTTCTTGGTCTGCCGGATCAGCCGGTCGCCCAGCACGTCCTGTTCCGAGATGACGGTCAGTTCCGCCGTCTCGAAACCGTGCTCCAAAGGCCAGACCGCAAGATGCAGCCCCCGCTTGCCTACCCGGGTAAAGTCGGTGACGGCGATCGTCTCACCCACCCCCTCATCCTCGAGCAGACCCGTCAGCCGCTCCCGCGCGCCTTCGGAGTAACTCGCAATGATCACCGGTCCGACTTCAAGTCTTGCCTTCACATGGGTCGCCAAAGCGCCGAAAAGGCTCAACTTCTCCTGTTGTCGCTCGACTGCGAAATCGCGACCGATCCGCCCCCCGGCATCAATGACGTTCAGCCCCGTTGGCTGAGGCAGGGGCACGAACTGCAACACCCGGCGCGGCCCAACGGCCGCCTCCCACGCCGCATCGTCCAGATAGAGAAGCCCCGGCGGCGCAGGCTTATAGACGGAATCAATCCGCCCCTTCTGCGTCAACGCATGGGACCGCGTGTCATACTGGTCGGCAATCGACGTCCATCGCGCATCCCGCGAGGCATCAGTCTGGTCATCCAGCGTGATCGTGGCGTCCGGCAGATAGTCGAACAGCGTATCCAGTCGCTCGTGGAAAAACCCCAGCCAATGCTCCATCCCCGCATGCTTGCGCCCAGCGGTGACGGCCTCATACAGCGGATCATCCGTCCCCGCCGCGCCGAACTCAATCCGGTAGGACTGGCGGAACCGGGTGATCGCCGCCTCGTCCAGGATGATCTCGGACACGGGCGCCAGTTCGACCTCGGTCAGCTTCTCGGTCGTGCGCTGCGTCGCCGGATCAAAACGCCGCGCGCCGTCCAGCACGTCGCCAAAGAAATCCAGCCGGATCGGACCGGGATGCCCCGGCGGATAAATGTCGATGATCCCGCCCCGCACGGCATAATCGCCAGGTTCAACCACCGTCGGGCTTTGCGTGAACCCCATGCGGACCAGAAACTGCCGCAGCGCCCCTTCGTCCACCCGGTCGCCCACCCGTGCCTTGAACGCCGCTTCGCGCATCAGTTCCCGCGCGGGCACCCGCTGCGTCGCGGCGTTCAGTGTGGTCAGCATCACGAACCGTTCGGGCATGCCGTGGACCAGGGCCGCCAGCGTGGCCATTCTCTGGGCCGAGATTTCGGTGTTTGGCGAAACCCGATCATAGGGCAGGCAATCCCACCCCGGAAAGACAAACACCGGCATCGCCGGGTCAAAAAAGGCGATCGCCGCCTGCATCGCCGCCATCCGTTTGTCATCGCGCGCCACATGGACGACAGGCTGACCCGACTTTGCGATTTCGGACAGGATCAGCCGGGCATCATGGCCTTCCGGCGCGCCGCTGACGGTGATGTGGGTCGATGGTTTGGGCATGGCGCTCACCTACCCCGTCCTAGGACAGTGTCAACCGTGCCCGGGCAAAGAAACCCTAGAACCCCGGCACCACGACAAGGTTTTGGTACATGCCATAGACAGCGGTCACAAAGATCGAAATCATCCCGATCGTCTGGGTCATCAGCCGGTGCCGGATCAACCGCCGGTAAAGCGCCTCTCCTGTCGGCTCTTCGTCATAGATCCTGCGCGCCGTCGCGATGCTGAGCGCCCCCACAATCGACATCGGCAGCGCAAGCAGGAACACAGCCTGCGCAAATTCGACTCCGTACCAAAAGCCCAGCACAGCCAGCCCGGTCAGGACAAAGGCCACAAACCCCAAAAGCCAGTGGCCCGCCTGTGTCGCGATCAACAGCACGCGGTTCACGTTGATCCGCACGCAATCCTCGAAATCGACCAAAGCCTGTCCGCCATGCTTGCGTGCACGCTGCAACATGTCGAACGGAATACCGATGACATAATGGCTTGCCGACGACCAGGCGACCGCCAGCGCGATCCAGAACCATAGGTTCGAGAACGACCGCATGTCGATGACCTCGAAGATGGTGCTCGTCAGGCTCACTGTGCCGGTCGTCCTCTCATTTTGGGCGGAACCTAGCGTTCCCGCCCGGCATTGCCCAGACTTGTGATGCCGCCAAAACCGTGCGACCCAAGGGGTGTGACCAGAAAGGCCCGATGCCCATGAAACCGACCGTCGCCCCCTTCCCCGCTGCCCGTCTGCGCCGCGTCCGCAAGAGCCCCGCTCTCCGCGCACTCGTCCGCGAAACCCATCTTGATCCGTCCGATTTCATCTGGCCGGTCTTTGTCATGGCGGGCCAGGACGCAGAAACCCCGATCGCCTCCATGCCCGGCGTGACGCGCAAGACGGTCGACAAAATCGCCAAAGCCGCGGTCGAGGCGCAGTCGCTCGGCATCCCCGCCATCTGCATTTTCCCCTATACATCAATGGAATACCGGACCGAAGACTGCGCCGAGGCGTGGAATCCCGACAACCTCACCAACCGCGCCATCCGCGCGATCAAGGATGCAGCGCCTGATATCGCCGTCATGACCGACATCGCGCTCGACCCCTACAACATCAACGGCCATGACGGATTTGTCGTGGACGGAGAGATCGTGAACGACCGCACGGTCGAGGCGCTGGTGAAGATGGCGCTGGCCCAGGCCGAGGCCGGGGCTGACATTCTTGGCCCCTCCGACATGATGGATGGCCGCATCGGCGCGATCCGCAATGCGCTTGAATCCGCCGGCCATGACAAGGTGTCGATCCTGTCCTATTCGGCCAAGTTCGCCAGCGCCTTTTACGGCCCCTTCCGGGATGCTGTCGGTGCGTCGGCTGCGCTCAAGGGCGACAAGAACACCTACCAGATGGACCCCGCCAATTCGGACGAGGCGCTGCGTCTGATCGAACGCGACCTGAATGAAGGCGCCGACATGGTGATGGTCAAGCCCGGCATGCCCTATCTGGATATCTGCCGCCGCGTGAAGGACAGCTTTGGCGTGCCGACCTTTGCCTATCAGGTCTCGGGCGAATACGCGATGTTGCAGGCCGCGGCACAGAATGGCTGGCTCGACGGGAAAAAGGTCATGCTGGAAAGCCTGATGTGCTTCAAACGCGCTGGCTGCGATGGCATCCTGACCTATTTCGCACCCGAGGCCGCCCGCATCCTTGGCTGACGCCGATGGAAAGCCCCGCCCTGCCCGTGGCCGCCCCCCCGGCCAACTCTGGCAACATGCTTCGGGGCATCCTCTTTGTGGTGACCGCCGTTTTCCTTTTCGGCCTTGGGGATTCGCTGACCAAATACCTGACCGAACGCTATCCGATCCCCTTCGTCATCTCGTTCCGCTACGCCATCAACCTTCTGTTGCTGCTCGTGATCTTCGCACCCCGTCACGGGGCCACCCTGTTCCGTACGAACCGCACGGGGCTTGTCCTGCTGCGGGCCATTTGCCTGTCGCTGGCGTCGCTCTTCACCGGGTTGGCACTGCGCCGGATGCCGGTTGGGGAAACCGTGGCGATTTCCTACCTCGCCCCTATCGGCGTCATGCTTCTGTCTGGCGTCATCCTTGGGGAAAAGGTGAACCTGACCGGCTGGCTGGCCGCCGCGCTGGGCTTTGCCGGTGTCCTGCTGATCGCCCGGCCGGGCAGCGGGCTTGATGCCCTTGGCGTTGTCTATGCCCTGATCGTGGCTGCCGCGTCGACAGCCTACCATCTCCTTTCCCGGCTATTGGCCCGGACCGAAACCACGATGGCCATGCTGATCTATACCGCCGCCATCGGCATGGTCGCCTTTGCCGCGTTCCTGCCCTGGACCTGGCCCCCTGCCTTTCCGGGGCTGTTCGACCTGACCATAATCCTGTCCCTTGGTGCGCTTACGACCATCGGACATCTCCTCCTTACCGCCTCCTACCGCGAGGCGCCGGCTTCAGTTCTGGCACCTGTCAACTACAGCCACCTGGCCTGGGCGGGCCTGTTCGGCTGGCTCATCTTCGACCACATTCCCGACTGGATCAGCCTGACAGGCATCGCCCTTGTCGCCATCGCAGGCATACTTGTCGCCCTGAGATCGCGTCGCGACGCCATTTCCAGCGCCTGAGTCTGGCCGATTGCCGCCGAACCGGCCCGGCCCCCGGTGACAGCCCGCCAAATCCCGCCTATAGTCCAATCCGATCAGCCGGAAACAAGGCTGACGATTGATGGCAGAACAGAGGCGGACACCATGACCACTTTTTCCAGGCGGAGTTTCGTGCTTTTCGCCCTTGCGGCGACTACATTGTCGGCCTGCGGCAACGGGGTCGGCAGCAATGGCGCAGTGACCATCGACGCCCGCGTTGACAGCACGCTTGATTATCTCTTCGCCAATTACCCCGGCACGGAAGATATGGCCACAAGAGCCGCAGGGATGCTTGTCATGCCACTGGTGACCGAGGTGGGCCTTGGCCTTGGCGGGTCATTCGGGCAAGGCGCGCTTCGCATCGGCGGCGTGACCGTCGACTACTATTCTGCCGCCGCAGCCAGCGCGGGCCTCCAGATCGGCGCACAGCAATACAGCCATGTCCTGTTCTTCATGACGCCCGAGGCATTGGCCGAGTTCCGCCAATCCGATGGCTGGGCCGCTGGCGCCGGGATAGAGTATGTTGCCAACACCGAAGGCGAAACGCTGATCGCCGACACGACCACAACGCTGTCCCCGGTCATTGCAGTCGTTTTCGGCCAGACCGGCCTGCGGGTCGGCGCCACAATCGAAGGCATCAAATACACTCGCATCATTCCCTGACCGGGGGGGGTTGGCCTAGGTATCAATCGCACTCCGGTAATGCGAAACCATCATGTTCTGCGATTTCAACTTGCGCGCAAGCCAGCCCCACTGGCTGCGCCCATAGCCAGGCAACTTCAGCACACCAGCATTCCGGCCCAGCGAAACGATCATCGCCGACGGGTCACCTTCGGCCCGGAACGCCTTGAACTTGCCGCCCTTTCTGGCAATCTGCGATTTCAGGTTATGAAGCACGACCGGTACCTGCTGTTCAATCCAGACCCCACCCTTGACGGGCAGATCGGTCGCATCCCCCAGCGCAAAGGCATTGTGCAACCCATGGACCTCAAGCGTCGGTTCGACGCGGATTTCCCCTCTGTCGTTCAATGACGCGGCAAAGTCCGCCCGCAGGTAATCCGTCGCCGGAAGCGCCCCCGTGCACCAGATCGCAAGATCATAGACAATCGCCTCGCCGGCCGCGGTCGTGACCCGCCCGCCCTCAAGGTCCACGTCCCCGGCAGGAGGGACGACATCCTTCAGGGTCGTATTCAGGATGATCCGTACCCCTCGCCGCTCAAGCTCCGCCGTCGCCCAGTCCCTCAGCGTCGGATCGGCTGATGGCAGGATCGAGCCCAACTTTTCGATCACGATCACGCTGACCCGCGTCCGTTCCTGCGTAATCTCTCCCGCGATCTCGATCCCGACCGGACCACCGCCCACGATGAGGACAGACCTGGCCTCCAGTACTGCCGCATGAAGCCGCCGGTAATGTGCCATGCGGTGATCCGTATTGCCCCCAAGCGGCTTGACCAGATCGCTGCGATACATTGCGCCGGTCGCGAGGACCAGGTGATCCCACGGCACAACCATCCCCTGCGCCGTATGCAACGCGCCCTGCGTCACCCGGACGACGCGGTCCTCCACACGCTCGATCTCGGGCAGGAAATCGCTGTAGCGGACCAGCGACGCCAGGGATCCGGGATCGACCATCTGCCGCGGCATCGCCATCGGAATTTCGAAAAACGACTTCGGATCGACCAGCGTCACACCGCCCCCGGCCTGCAGACCCAACGCCACGCGGTGCCCCGCCAAACCGCCGCCGACAATCACAATGCGCGGCTTTGCCACCTGTCATCCTCCCGATCCGAATCGCGTTGGATACGCAGTCTGGCTGCATCTTTTGAACGGCCGATAACGCTATGTTAGGGAATCCGGCCGCGTCTGCAGAAAATTGCCGCGATGCAGCGGCGCTGCCCGGAAAAAGGGCGGGGCCGGATCAGGAAACAGGCGATCCTCAGACAAAGGCAAGACGGCCGGATTCCATGCGGCACCCGACCAACCAACGCCAAAGACGACACGAAAGGTCGCGCTCTGGCAAGCCTCATTCCCTGTCCGCGACGAACGTCGCATCCGCGAAGGACCAGCAGCTGAAGGAGTCAGTCCATGAAAACCACAACCCGGGTCGCGGTCATCGGCGGCGGCGTCGTCGGCTGCTCTGTCCTTTATCACCTGACCAAACTCGGCTGGTCCGATGTCATGCTGATCGAACGGTCTGAACTGACATCCGGTTCGACATGGCACGCCGCCGGTGGCTTTCACACGCTGAATGGCGATACCAACATGGCGGCCCTTCAGGGCTACACCATCCGCCTTTACAAGGAACTCGAAGCCATCACCGGGATGTCCTGCGGTCTTCATCACGTGGGCGGCATCACGCTGGCCGACAATCAGGCCCGCTTTGAACAGCTCAAGGCCGAACGCGCCAAGCACCGCTACATGGGTCTCGACACCGAAATCCTCTCGCCCGAGGAAGTGACCAAGATGACCGACGGTCTGGTCAACGTCAAAGGTATCATCGGGGCGCTCTATGACCCACTTGATGGCCACCTTGACCCGTCTGGCACAACCCACGCCTATGCCAAGGCTGCCCGCATGGGCGGGGCGGAAATCGTCCTGCACAACCGCGTCCTTGAAACCAATCCCCGCCCCGACGGAACCTGGGATGTCGTCACCGAAAAGGGCACGATCCACGCCGAACATGTCGTCAACGCCGGCGGCCTCTGGGCGCGGGAAATCGGCGCGATGGCAGGGGTTTACCTGCCGCTCCTGCCCATGGCGCACCAATATCTGGTGACCGATGACGTGCCCGAGATCATGGACATCCTGTCCAAAGGCCGCGAATTCCCCCATGTCATGGACCCGGGCGGAGAATTCTACCTCCGTCAGGAAGGCCGCGGCCTTTGCATCGGCTTCTATGAAAAGCCCTGCGAGCCCTGGTCGGTGGACGGCACGCCCTGGAACTTCGGCCACGAACTCCTGAACGAACAGTGGGAAAAGATCGAGGATTCGGTGATGTTCGCCAACGCCCGCATCCCCGTTCTGGAGCGGTCCGGCGTCAAGCGTGTGATCCACGGCCCCTTCACCTTTGCCCCCGATGGCAACCCGCTGATCGGCCCCGTCCCGGGCCTGCGCAACTACTGGTCCGCCTGCGCCGTCATGGCGGGCTTCAGCCAGGGCGGCGGCATGGGCCTTGCCCTAGCCCAGTGGATGATCAACGGAGAGGTCGAACGCGACCCGCGCGGCTTTGACGTGTCTCGTTTCGGCAACTGGACTTCGCCCGGCTACACTGTCCCCAAAGTCATCGAGAACTACCAGATGCGCTTTTCGGTGGGCTACCCGAACGAAGAACGCCCCGCTGCCCGCCCCTTCCGCACCACGCCCATGTACGACATCTTTACTGACATGCGCGCGGTCTGGGGCCAGCAGTACGGGCTCGAAGTTCCGAACTACTACGCGCTTCCCGGCGAACCCACCTACGAAGAGCCGACCTTCCGCCGCTCCAACGCCTGGGAAGCAACCAAGGCCGAGGTCATGGCCGTCCGGACCGGCGTCGGCATCAACGAAGTCCAGAACTTCGGCAAATACCTTGTGACCGGCCCCAATGCCCGCGCATGGCTGGACCGCATCATGGCCGGTTCCATCCCCAAACCCGGCCGCCTCTCGCTGACCCCCATGCTTGCGGAATCAGGCAAGATCATCGGGGACTTCACCGTCTCCTGCCTGTCGGAAACCGAATTCCAGCTGACGGCCTCCTATGGTGCCCAAGGGTGGCACGGCCGCTGGTTCGAACAACATGAAGAACCGGGTGTAAGAGTACAAAACATCTCGGATTCCCGCTCCGGCTTCCAGATCGCAGGCCCCAAGGCGCGCGACCTTCTGGCCCGTGTCACCCGGTCCGATGTGAGCGCGGATGCGTTCAAGTTCATGGATGTCAAACGCATGACCGTCGGCATGGCCAACTGCATTGTGCAGCGCGTCAGCTACACCGCCGATCTGGGTTACGAGATCTTCACTGACCACATGTCGGTCCGCCATCTCTGGCACACGCTCTGGAATGCCGGTCAGGACCTCGGTTTACGCCCCTTTGGCATGCGGGCGATGATGTCGCTCCGGCTCGACAAATGGTTCGGCTCCTGGGGCCGCGAATTCTCGCCCGACTACACCCCCGCCGAAACCGGCCTTGACCGCTTCATCCGCTTCAACAAGCCTGTCGAGTTCATTGGCCGCGCAGCAGCCGCAGCGGAAAAGGCCGCAGGCCCCAAACGCCGCCTCTGCAACTTCATCGTGGATGCGAACGAAGCCGACGTCGTCGCCTGGGAACCGGTCTGGCTCGACGGTGCGGTGGTCGGCTTCTGCACCTCCGGCGGCTATTCCCACTTCACGGAACAATCCGTCGCCATGGCCTTCGTCCCGGCGGACAAGGTCCGGGACGGGCTCGAGGTGGAAATCGAAATCCTCGGCGAACGCCGCCCGGCCCGCCTGACCATGGCGCCCCTCTTTGACGAAGACGGCGCAAGGATGCGGGGATAGCCCGTCCCTTGCCCTTCTTCTGGTTTCAAATATCCCGGGGGGTGAATTGGCCAAAGGCCAAGAGGGGGGCAGCGCCCCCCTTGCTACCTTGAAGCACGATCTTCCGATCCTGATCCTCGCCGCCGGCCAATCTGCCCGGATGCGCGGTGCGGACAAGCTGGCCGAACGCGTCGATGGCATCCCGCTCCTGACGGCCCAAAGCCGCAAGGCGCTTGCCACCGGCCATCCGGTCCTTGTCGCCCTGCCCTCTCTTGATCACCCAAGGGTCAGGCTGCTCGACAATCTTCCCGTGACACGCATCACCGTCCCGGGCGCCGCCGAAGGCATGGGCGGCAGTCTGCGCAATGCCGTGGCGCAACTTCCCGATTGCGCGGCCTTCATGATCCTGCTGGCTGATCTGCCCGAAATCACCACATCGGACCTCGAAACACTCATCGCCGCCAGCGCTGCCAACCCCGGCCAGCTAATCTGGCGCGGCGCGACACAATCGGGCGCCCCCGGGCACCCGATCATCCTTGACGCCAGCCTGCGACCGGCCTTTGCCACACTCACAGGCGATCACGGCGGGGAAAGCATCATCCGCCCCCGCCGCAATCAGACCCTGCTTGTCCCGCTTCCGGCCGAACACGCCCGCCGCGACCTTGACACGCCCGAAGACTGGGCCACGTGGCGCGCCGAAACCGGCCGCTGACTTAGCCCGCGATCATCTGCGCCTCGTGCTTTTTCAACGTCCTGCGCGCCGCCCGATACCCTTCGATCCCGGCCCGGCCCTTCAGTTCGGGGAAAAGCTCCATGATCTCGGCCCGCTGCGCCTCGCCTATGCCATTGAGGCTGTAGTCCCCCGGCTGAAAGCTTTCCGTCCAGGTGCCATTCGACAGGACAACCTCGTGCCGGTCGAACATGAAGTGGATATAGGTCGTGCCGGTCGTCTCATGCGCATGGATCCCCGGCGTGCCGACCAGATGCTTGGCGGCAGCGAGAACCTCGGCCTCGTCAAAGTAAAGCCGTGTCTTGGGGTTCGACACCAGCACACGATGGTTCGGCGACAGCACAAGATCACGTTCGGGCAGACCATTGCCCAACGATCCCGCCTTGACGACCACGGGCCGCAGATGGGGCGCGGCGGCCAAAGCAAGGCCCGATATGTCCTTATGGCCGACCCAACGGATCTCTTGGATCCCGTTGTCCCGCGTGATGATCCTGTCACCGGCCCGCAGTTCTTCGACCAGACGCTCGCCCCGGGCCGTCGCAATCAGCGTGCCGGGGGTAAAGCATGGGACGATTTCTTCAATGTTCTCAAAGCTCATCGACCCGGTGACATTTCCGTCCGCGTCCAGAAACTCGACCGTTCCGTTGATCCCGTTGCCATCGCTGTCCTGCGTGACATCGACCAGACGATAGGGCCCCGCATTCAGCAGGTTCAGCGTGTCATGGTCATCGCCGCCCGATCCGCCATAGATGCGATCCCCTGCACCGTCGGACGCGCCGCCAACCACAAACTGATCACGGTCATCGCCACCAGAGAGCTTGTCCGCCCCCTGACCGCCGTCGATCCGATCATTCCCGGCGCCGCCTTCGACCGTGTCGTTGCCGGTTCCTGCGACAAGCCCGTCATCGCCTGCACCACCGCGCAGCGTGTCGTCGCCCTCATCGCCAGACAGCGCGTCGTTCCCGTCATCCCCTTTCAGCAGGTCATTGCCAGCCTCGCCATGCAGCGTGTCGTTCCCCGACCCTCCGGCAATCACATCATTGCCGGTGCCGCCAAAAGCCTCGTCATTGCCTTCTCCGGCAACGACCACGTCGTTTCCGCCATAGGCATAGATCAGGTCACCATTCGGGCCCGCGCCCGGCAGGATCTCGTCATGATGGTCGATCCGGTCACCATGCGGGTCGCCAGTATAGTTGAAATCGATCCAGTCATTCCCGGCCGTCCCCTGAACCGTTCCGTCCAGAGCGCTTTCCTGCCGTTCGTCCGCATCATCATGCCCGCGATCCTCATCGCGATCCCTGTGATCCTCGTCCTTATGTTTTTCGGCCATCCGAGCGTTCCTTTACATCCCCACAGCGGCGGCGCCGCCATTCATGAAAAACAGCCACAATCCCCCGGTCTTTGGCAGAAAACGCGGATCAATCGGCCCGCAACGGGATGCACTGTTTCGACATCATCAACCTACAGGAGCGTCGCCGCCGAAACATTACGATAGTCGGATATGTCTCCGGCCCAAACGGGTAGGTCGGGATAGAGCACAAAAGGAAACGGGGGGCATTCCTGCCCCCCGTTTCCAGACAACGCACCCACGCGGGGCGCCGTCATGCTGCATTCTGTCGATCAATCGGCCCGGTCACTTGCAAGGGGACGACACCGTCCCTTTGTTCCGTGACACGGGCCTCTTGTTATCAAACGTCGGTTTCAGTCAGGGCAAGCACAAAAATCGTGACAATTGATGCAGCGGCATAAGTCAGAAGCATTGCGAACATCGTCTTGTCCTCACTTTACCAAAAGGCGGGCTTCGTGCTTTTTCAGGGACTTGCGGGCGGCCTGATAGCCTTCGAGGCCCGCCTGCGTCTTCAGTTCGGGGAACAGTTCCAGGATTTCCATCCGCTGCGCATTCCCGATCCCCTTCAGGCTGTAGTCGCCGGGCTGGAAGCTTTCGGTCCAGGCCCCGTTCGACAGCACAACCTCGTGCCGGTCGAACATGAAGTGGATGTAGGTCGTGCTCATCGTATCGAGGTCAAAGATCCCCGGCGTTCCGACCAGATGCTTGGCGGCGGCCAGCACTTCGTTTTCTTCGAAGTACAGCTGGGCCCGCTCGTTGGCGACCAGAACACGGTGGTTCGGCGACAGCAGCAGATCCCGCTCGGGCAGACCATTGCCCAGCGACCCGGCCTTGATCAGCACGGGGCGCAGATGCGGCGCGTTGACCAAAGCCTTGCCCGAAATCTCCTTGTGACCCACCCAACGGATTTCCTGGATGCCGTTGTCGCGGGTGATGATCCGGTCACCTTCCTTCAACTCTTCGACCAGACGCTCGCCGCGCGGTGTCGCGATCAGCGTGCCGGGCGTAAAGCAGGGCACGATCTCTTCGATATTCTCAAAGGTCATCGTCCCGGTGACATTGCCATCGGCGTCAAGGAATTCGACCGTCCCGTCGATCCCGTTGTTTTCGGCGTCTGCCGTCACATTTGTTAGGCGGAAAGGTCCGGCGTTCAGCAGGTTCAGGGTATCAAAGTCATCGCCGCCACCGCCGCCGTAGACCGCATCGCCGATCCCGTCGGTGGCATTGCTCACCACGAAAAGGTCACGGTCGTTGCCGCCGAACAGCGTATCACGGCCCTGCCCGCCATTCATCGAGTCATTGCCGACGCCGCCATAGACTTCGTCGTCATCAACACCGGCGTCGATGGCGTCATTGCCTTCGTCACCATAGATCGTGTCGTCGTCGTCCATCCCGAAGATGGTATCGTCGCCGTCACCGCCACGGATAAGGTCAAGGCCATTATCCGGCACGAGATCGCCGTCCACATCGGGAATGTTCAGGCTGTCAGGAAAGGCCGGGGACAGACCGCCATAGATCAGGTCGTTGCCGTCACCACCGTCGATGATGTCATTGCCTTCGCCACCGATGATCGTGTCATCGCCCGTGCCGCCATCGACCGAGTCATCATCGATCCCCGCGTCCAGCGTGTCATTGTCGGCCCCGCCAAACAGCGTGTCGGCATCGTCGCCGGTCGTGACGATGTCGTTGCCGTCGCCGCCATAGACGATGTCATGATCATTGTCGGGGTTCGGGTCGATCGGAAGGGGCGGATAGGGATTATCGAACAGCGGCGAACCGCCGCCTGTGTTGATCACGTCATCGCCGACGCCACCGTACACGGTGTCGGACCCGTCACCGCCGGTTATGCGGTCATTGCCGTCGCCGCCATCCAGCGTGTCATCGCCCGACCCGCCGTCAAGCGTATCGTCATTGTCGCCGCCGAACAGCGTGTCATTGCCTTCGTCGCCGTTCAGCGTGTCATTGTCGGTGCCGCCTTCCAGCGTGTCATTGTCCGCACCGGCGTAAAGCGTGTCATCGCCCTCGTCGCCGCGCAGCGTATCGTCGCCCGGACCACCATAAAGCGTATCGTTGCCCAGGCCGCCCTTGACGAGATCGTTGCCGTCACCGCCGTAGACTTCGTCATTGCCTTCACCCGCGCTGACGACGTCGTTGCCACCATAGGCATAGACCAGATCGTCATTCGGTCCGGCGCCTGGCAGGATGGCGTCGTTGTGGTCGATCCGGTCACCCTGCGGGTCGCCAGTGTAGTTGAAGTCGATGAAGTCGTTGCCGGACGTACCCTGAACGGTACCATCGCCATTGCCGTGTTGGCCGTTGTGTTCTGATCGCGACATCGCCTTACTCCCTCTGCCCGCAAAGGCCGCGGCATCGCCGCCTGAAATACTCACCAAGAGCCCTGCAACGCCTTCACGTCACACGACCTGCAAATTCGTCCTCTCAGCGACGGCACTGCCGCAGCAAATGAGAGTGATGCGTCAAAGGCCGGCAGCCCCTTCGCAGACTTTCGATTGTCGGGCTAACCTCGGCTCGCCCAGCGATCAGATCCTTCGATCGCTACCCCCCACGGGTGCATTTTGAATATCGACAAGATTGCGGCAAAAAAAGCGGAAAATGGCCATGTTTTCCCCCCGGACGCCCCGAATGCGGCCAGATTGCCCTCAAGTAAACGGACCCTTCCCCGCCTCCGTTTTCCGATTGTTTCCGGTTTCAAATGGGTGTTCGGGCGCGAACCGGCGCTATGCCTGTCCGAAAGGACAGGTCGGCGCAACCCATGGCTGAACGCGGCCTTTGATTGTTTCGAGATCAGGGAAAGTTATCTGGAAGCCAGATTGTGGCCAGATCAAGAAGCTTAGCCCGTCACGCAGGCATCTGGTGTCCATCAGTTGGAACCAATCCGGAAAAATCAGAGCGATTATCGAAACATGAGGACCGATCACAGTCCGGCCACGGTTTGGCCTTGATTCTCAGGCCCCCGAAACGAATCGAATTTCGGATGATCTGGTGCCGGTGAAAGGACTCGAACCTTCACGGGGGGTTGCCCCGGCGGATTTTGAATCCGCTGCGTCTACCATTCCGCCACACCGGCCAGCACGGCTGCCTTAGCGGCCCGCTGCGCCCCCGTCAACGATCAGAATGCAGTCAGAGTGTCCGGGCCCGGAAGGTATCGCATTGCCCCGGATCACCGGTCTGGAACCCGCGCTTGAACCAGCGCTGCCGTTGCTCGGACGTGCCATGCGTAAAGGTATGCGGCCGCACAACCTGCCCGGCGTTCCGTTGCAGCGTATCGTCCCCGATCTGTTCTGCCGCATTCATGGCTTCGGCAATATCGCCGCGCTCGATGAAACCGAATTCCTGATTGGCCCGGTTGGCCCAGACCCCGGCCAGACAATCCGCCTGCAACTCGATCATGACAGATATGGCGTTGGACTCCGCTTCGCTGGACCTCGCCCTTTCGGTATTGGCCTGGCTCAGGATCCCAAGCTGATCCTGCACCGCATGGCCCACCTCATGCGCCACGACATAGGCAGCGGCAAAATCCCCGCCTGCCCCCAGTTGCCGTTCCATCGTCACAAAGAAATCGGTGTCCAGAAAGACCTTCCTTTCGGGCGGGCAATAGAACGGCCCCGTCGCCGCATCGGCCCCGCCGCAAGCCGACTGCGTCGCGCCCTTGAACAGGACAAGCACAGGCGCATGATAGGTCTGATTGAAGTCGCTGCGAAAGATGCCCCCCCAGACGTCTTCGGTGCTGGCCAGAATGACCGACACAAAAGCTGCCGCCTCTTCATCTGCCGCCGTGAGTTCGACATCGCCGCCCTGCGAAATCGTGGCCCCGTTTCCGCCGTCGAGCAGAGGCGTCACATCGACCCCAAGGAAGTAGCCGATGAGCACGATCACCAGAACGCCAAGCCCGCCGACGCCGGTGGCCGACCCTGCCCGGCTTCCGCTGCGGCGGCGGTCTTCGATATTGCTGCTCTGCCTGCGCCCTTGCCACTTCATAACAACCCTCCGACGGCGATCAGTACAGGCTGATCCCTCACATTCGACGATAGGCCGATCACGTTCTGATGAAAAGTGATCCGCTGACGGATCATCTCAGGCAATGGCCTCTTGTATTTGCCGGTCGCGCTGTGATCGGAGTGCGCAACCTAAAGACATGAGGCCAGACGTGACTCGGACCCAGTACATCCTGCTCGCCGCAGGCGGATCGCTCGCCCTGCTGGCCGGGGCCTTCACCTTTCAGGCATTTGGCTATCTGCCCTGCAAGATGTGCCTCTGGCAACGCTGGCCCCACGCAGCCGCCATCGTGATCGGGGTTCTGGCCCTTCTCCTGCCCGGTCGCTGGCTACCCCTTCTGGGCGCGCTGGCGGCGGCGACGACCGCCGCAATTGGCGTCTATCACAGCGGCGTGGAACAAAAATGGTGGGCCGGCCCGGCCAGCTGCACCAGCGCAGGCGGCCTTGACGGGCTCTCGGGCGGCGACCTTCTGTCCCTTGACGGGCCTGTGCTGATCCTCTGCGACAAGATCTCGTGGCAGATCTTCGGCCTGTCGATGGCTTCGCTCAACGCCATCTTCTCGGCCGTGCTCGTCGTCCTCTGGATCATGGCCGCACTCAAGTCGTCCCCCCGCGCCTGACCGCGCGGCGGGTCGACAAGAGCAGGTTCGTCTCGCTCCGCGTCACCCCGTCCAGACGGCGGATCGCGAACAGTACCTCGTCCAGATACTCCAGCGTCCCGGTCCCGATCTCGACGATCAGATCCCATGTGCCATTCGTCGTGTGAAACGCACTGACCTCGGGCATCCCGGCAAGCCGTTGCATGATCCGGTCCGTCCCCCTGCCCTCGATTGACAGCATCATCAGCCCCCGGACGGGGCTTGTCGCCACATCGCCCCGCGTGACAACCGTATAGCCCACGATCTCCCCGCTCTTGACGAGCCGCTCCATCCGCACCCTGATCGTCGTGCGTGTGACGCCCAGGTCATGCGCCAGTTCCGAAAGGCTGGCTCGCCCGTCCCGCTTCAAGGCCGCCAAAAGGCGCTGATCCAGTTCGTCCATCTTCAAGTTCCGTTTTGATCAGTTTGGCGCCATTCTGCACCATTTGACGCCTTCCAACATCCCCCAACCGGAAAGAAACTTCGCCCATGACCCAGGAACACATCATTCTCGTCGGCGCCCCCGTCGATTGCGGCAAACGCCGCCGTGGCTGCCTCATGGGGCCTGATGCCTACCGCACTGCCGGTCTGGCCGAGGCGATCGCGGACCTTGGCCATCAGGTCACCGACATGGGCAACCTCGCACCTGCCCCGGTGAACGTCGCCCCTGCCCCGAACCCTAAGGTCTACGCGCTTTCGGAGAATGTCGGCTGGACGATCACGCTGCATGACGCTGCGCTCCATGCCGCCAAACTCGGCCTGCCCATCTTCCTCGGCGGCGATCACGCCCTCTCTCTCGGCACGGTTTCAGGCATGGCCGCCCATGCCGCCACCCTTGGCCGTCCGCTCTTTGTCCTCTGGCTCGATGCGCACAGCGATTTCCACACGCCGCTCACCACCGATACCGGCAACCTCCACGGCACGCCCGTGGCCTATGTCACCGGTCGCGACGGGTTCGAAGCATTCCCGGCGCTGACCGCCACGGTTCCCTTTGAAAACGTCGCCATGATCGGCCTGCGTTCCGTCGATCAGGCCGAACGCGCCGCCCTGGCCCAGACCGCCGTCTCTCTGACAGACATGCGGGCCATCGACGAAACCGGCGTGCGTGCGCCCCTCGCCGCTTTCCTCGACCGCGTGCAGGCGGCCAACGGCCTCCTGCATGTCTCGCTCGACGTCGATTTCCTTGACCCCGATTTCGCTCCCGCCGTCGGCACCACCGTCCCCGGCGGCGCCACCCTGCGCGAGGCGCATCTTGTCATGGAAATGCTCTGTGACGCCGGTTGCGTCGCCTCTCTCGATCTCGTTGAACTGAACCCTTTCCTTGATGACCGCGGGCGCACCGCCTCGGTCATGGTGGATCTGACGGCCTCTCTTCTGGGCCGCCGCATCTTTGACCGTCCGACCCGGAGTTTCGCATGAACGCCCATACCACCCTCCCGTCCCGTCTGGCTCTCGTTCCCTTCGTCTCTGTCGCGCACATGATGCAACTCGTGCATCATGTCGGCGTCGAAACAATGCTGGCCGACCTTGCAGACTCCATCGAACGGGATTTCAAGCGGTGGGAGATCTTTGACAAGACCGCCCGCATCCCCGCCCATTCCGCCGAAGGCGTGATCGAACTCATGCCCACCTCGGACGGCGAGGTTTACGGTTTCAAATACGTCAACGGTCATCCGGTCAACATGAAGTCTGGCCTGCAAACCGTTACAGCATTTGGTCTTCTCGCCAACATGCACACAGGCTATCCGGTCATGCTTTCCGAGATGACCATGCTCACCGCGCTCCGCACCGCCGCCATGTCGGCGCTGGCCGCCAAGCACCTTGCGCCGAAAGGCGCGCGGACAATGGCCGTCATCGGCAACGGCGCTCAGTCCGAATTCCAGTGCCTGGGCTTCAAGCGGGTCGTCGGCATCGACACCGTCCGCCTCTACGACATTGATCCCGCTGCCACCGCCAAATGTGCGGCAAACCTGGCCGCTTCCGGCCTGACCGTCGTGAAATGCACCTCGGCTGAGCAGGCCATCGAAGGCGCTCAGATCATCACGACCGTCACAGCGGACAAGAAGCTGTCCACCATCCTGACCGACAACATGGTCGGCCCCGGCGTCCACATCAACGCCGTCGGCGGCGACAGCCCGGGCAAGACCGAACTGCACCGCGACATTCTTCTCCGGTCGAACATCTTCGTCGAATACCCGCCTCAGACCCGCATCGAAGGTGAAATCCAGCAGCTTGCCCCCGATCATCCTGTCACCGAACTCTGGCAGGTCATGACCGGAGCCACTGCGGGCCGCACGTCCCAGACCGAAATCACCCTTTTCGACTCGGTCGGCTTCGCGATCGAGGATTTCTCGGCGCTCCGCTATGTCTATGCCAAGGCGCTGGAAACCGGCCTCTATGCCAACCTTGACATGGTCGCCGACCCTGACGAACCGCGCGACCTTTTCGGAATGCTGATGCGCGCCAAGGGCTAGAACCCCGGGCCGTCGCCCCCTATGGTCCCCCTGCAACGCGGGGGGATCATCATGAAAGAACGCATCGGCTTTGTCGGCATCGGCCTCATGGGTCAGGGCATGGCCACGAATATCGTGACCAAAGGCTGGCCCCTGACCGTGATCGGCCACCGCAACCGCAAACCGGTCGAAGAACTCGTGGCCGCCGGCGCAACCGAGGCAGGGTCACTCGCAGACCTCGCCCGCGCCTCTGACATCATCTTCCTCTGCCTCACCGGCTCGCCCGAGGTGGCCTCTGTCGTCGACGGCCTGAAACCGGGCCTTGCCGCAGGCACCGTCATCGTCGATTGCTCTACCGCCGACCCTACCGTCACCGAACGCCTGGCCGCCGATCTGTCGGCCCTCAGCGTGCATTTCGCCGACGCCCCCCTAGGCCGCACCCCGAAGGAGGCCTGGGCCGGTACGCTCGACGCCATGGTCGGTGCCACACCAGAAACCTTTGCCCGCATCGAACCCGTCATCCGCGCCTGGGCGGGCAAGGTCGTCCATATCGGCGGCGTGGCCGACGGCCACCGGATGAAGCTCCTCAACAACTTCCTGTCGCTTGGCTATGCCGCGCTTTACTCCGAAGCGCTGGCATTGGGCCGCAAGGTCGGCATCTCGCCCCAGACCTTCGACTCGGTCATTCGCGGCGGCCGCATGGACTGCGGTTTCTATCAGACCTTCATGGGCTACACGATCGACGGCAACCGCGAGGCACACAAGTTCACCTTGTCCAATGCGTTCAAGGACATGCGCTATCTGGAAAGCATGGCCAACGCAGCGCCCATCACCACCAGCCTGACCAGCGCGGTCAAGAACAGCTATGCCATCGCCATGTCGAACGGCGGCACAGGCCCCGATGACTTCGTCCCCCACCTTCCCGATTTCATTGCGAAGGCAAACGGGATTGAGCCCTGAAAGCAGCGTAGGGTGCGCATCTTGCGCACCCCAACCACGTCAGTGATACCGGAACTCTCCCACCACATTCCGCCATTCCCCCGGCGAAATCATCTTGCGATGCACAAACCGGACCGAATGGAGCGGCCCTTCGATCTGGTCCTGCCAATACTCTATGAACTGGAAAAGCTTCGGATGATCCGGGGCAAGATCATAGTCCTGCCAGACAAAGGTATTCAGCACCGATTTGTAGTCCGGCAGCCGGTAGAAGAACTCGGCCGTCGTAAGCCCGTAACCCCTGAGCATCAGCTCGGTTTCAGAAGGAGAGTGTGAGGTCATTATTTGCTCCGTTTCTGGACATCACATCCCGATCCCAGCACGGCGATATTAAAAGTCAATAAAAACAATTTGTTGGCAATCATGGCGGCTTGCTGCCAATGCATTGCGGCATCAGCGATTGCACCCTACCGGATGGGGGTGGTATAACCCCGGCAACAAGATGTAGCAGTCCCGAACCCAGACAGGCGGCCTAGTTGAACGACACCCCGGAAACCCCTGAATCCGAAGACGAATCCGGCCCCACACGGGTCATCCATCACGGCCCGTCGATCTCGATCACGGCCGAGATGAAGACGTCTTACCTTGACTACGCGATGTCGGTCATCGTCTCTCGCGCGATCCCCGACCTGCGCGACGGGCTGAAACCGGTGCACCGCCGCATCCTCTATGCGATGCACGAAGTGGGCAATACCCACGACAAACCCTATCGCAAATCTGCCCGTCCCGTAGGCGATGTGATGGGGAAGTATCACCCCCACGGCGACTCGGCCATTTACGAAGCACTCGCCCGCATGGCGCAGGACTTCTCCATGTCCCTGCCCCTCCTCGACGGTCAGGGCAATTTCGGCTCCATGGACGGCGATAACCCCGCTGCCATGCGCTATACCGAAGTGCGGCTCGACAAACCTGCCGCCTATCTTCTGGCCGATATCGACAAGGACACCGTCGATTTTCAGGACAACTACGACGGCAAGGACCGCGAACCTTCGGTTCTTCCAGCTCGTTTCCCCAACATGCTCGTCAACGGCGCGGGCGGCATCGCGGTCGGCATGGCCACCAACATCCCGCCCCATAATCTGGGCGAAGTCATCGACGCCACCATCGCCCTGATCGCCGATCCCGATCTCACGTCCGAAGACCTGATCCAATACGTCCCCGGCCCCGATTTCCCGACAGGCGCACTGATGCTGGGCCGCTCCGGCGCCCGCAAGGCCTATCTGGAAGGGCGAGGCTCCGTCATCATCCGCGCGAAAACCCATATCGAGGAGCTGCGCAAGGACCGCTGGGCCATCATCGTAGACGAGATTCCCTATCAGGTGAACAAGTCCGCCATGATCGACAAGATCGCCGAGGCCGCCCGCGACAAGCGGATCGAAGGCATCGCCCATGTGCAGGACGAATCCGACCGCAACGGCGTCCGCGTCGTCGTGGAGCTCAAGCGTGACGCCACGGCTGACGTGGTCCTGAACCAGCTTTACCGCTTCACCCCGATGCAGACCTCTTTCGGCTGCAACATGCTGGCCCTGAACGGCGGCCGCCCCGAAACGCTCACCCTCCGCGCCTTCCTCACCGCCTTCGTTGATTTCCGCGAGGAAGTCGTGGCCCGCCGCACCGCGTTTGAACTCCGCAAGGCCCGCGAGCGCAGCCACATCCTCTGCGGCCTTGCCGTCGCCGTCTCAAACCTTGACGAAGTCGTGGCGACGATCCGCAACTCGGCCGACGCCGCCGACGCCCGCGAAAAGCTGATGACGCGCCGCTGGAATGCCCGCGACATCCTTGAATACATCGCGCTTATCGACGACCCGACCCATACGGCCAACCCCGACGGCACCTACAACTTGTCCGACGCACAGGCCCGCGCCATCCTCGACCTCCGCCTCCAGCGCCTCACCCAACTCGGCGTCAAGGAAGTGACGGACGAACTTCAGGAACTCGCCGGCAAGATCCGCGAATACCTTGAAATCCTTGGCACCCGCGACCGGATCATGGCGATCATCAAGTCCGAGCTTGAAGAGGTCAAAACCCTCTTCGCCGTCCCCCGCCGCACCGAGATCGTGGACTGGGCCGGCGACCTCGAAGACGAAGACCTGATCGAACGCGAAGACATGGTCGTCACCGTCACCTCCGGCGGTTACATCAAACGCACCCCCCTGTCCGAATTCCGCGCCCAACGGCGTGGCGGCAAGGGCCTGTCGTCCATGCAGACCAAGGAAGAGGATGTCGTCACCACCCTCTTCGTGGCCAACACGCACACCCAACTCCTGTTCTTCACCACCGACGGCATGGCCTTTGCGCTCAAATGCTGGCGTCTGCCGCTCGCGGGCCGCACAGCCAAGGGCAAGGCCATCGTCAACATCCTGCCGATCCCGACCGGCGTCTCCATCGCCGCGATCATGCCGGTCGACCGGCCCGAGGAAGAATGGGACGCTCTCCAGATCTTCTTTGCGACCAGCGCCGGCGACGTCCGCCGCAATGCCCTGTCCGATTTCACCAATATCCGCCGCAACGGCATCATCGCGATGAAACTGCCCGAAGATGGCACCAGCATCGTCAACGTTCGCATCTGTTCCGAAGATGACGACATCATGCTCGTCACCGACTCGGGCCGCGCCATCCGCTTCCCCACGACCGAGGTGCGCGTCTTCAAGGGCCGTGATTCCACCGGGGTTCGTGGCATCACCCTGCGCGGCGACGACCGGGTTGTTTCTATGGCTGTCATCCGGCATTTCGAGGCAACCCCGGAAGAACGCGAAGCCTATCTCAAGATGCGCCGCGCCCAGTTCGGCGCGACCGATGAATCAGAGGCCGAAATCGACGATGAAGAAGACGCCGCCGTCGAAGCCGGAAGCCTGCCACTTGAACGATTCGCCGAAATGTCCGAGGCCGAAAACCTGATCCTGACCATCACCGCCAAAGGCTCGGGCAAGCTCTCATCCAGCCACAACTATCCGGTCCGTGGCCGGGGCGGCATCGGCGTGGCCGCGATTGACAAAACGATGCGCGGCGGCCCCGTCGTCGCGGCCCTGCCCGTCGAACTGGGCGATCAGGTCATGCTCGTCACCTCGACCGGCCAGTCGATCCGCGTTCCCGTCGAGGGCATTTCCTTCCGATCGCGCTCTGCCGGCGGGGTCAGGGTCTTCAACACCGGCGCCGATGAAGAAGTCGTCAGCGTCGCCTGGATCGCCGAACAAAGCGAAGACGACACCGAATAGAACAAGACCCGCCCCCGCCGGACGGCCGGACTCAACCGGCGCAACGCAGGGGCGGCCAAGGCAGACACGACAGGTACAGAATCCAAGGAGCAGAAAATGGCACGGAACTACCTGATCACAAGCGCGCTTCTCGCTGGCCTCGCCGCATCGGCCCAGGCTCAGGGTTTTGAAGGCGCGCAGATCACGCTCGAAACGCTCGGCTATTCCAACGACGGCGATTTCGGCGCAACGTCTTACGAGGGCGGCCTGCAATTTGGCATCTACGGCAACTTTGGCGTCGAAGGCGATCTTGCCTACTATGGCAACAGCGTCTTTGGCGTCGATGGCCGCAACGCCACCGGCCACCTGATCTATGGCATCAACCCGATCTCCAACGCAGGCCTGTTCTTTGCACAGGACAGTTCCGACGGCACCCAAGTGGCCCTTTACGGGATCGAAGGCATGGCAGCGTTCGGCGGCACCCAGATCGAAGGCTATCTTGGCGCCGTGCAGGGCGATCTGTCGGACGGCTCCATCTTTGGCGCCGATGGCTATGTCACGCTTGGCCGCGCGATTTCCCTTACCGCCAGCTATGACCTCGTTGACCTGGACGGCAGCTACAACCGCTTTGGCCTTGGCGCACAGTATCAGATGGGGCTCGGCCCCCTGTTGTATGTCGAGGCCGGGAATATCTCGGGCAACGCGACCGACGACAATTTCCTCGCGCTGGGCGTGACGCTGGCCATCGGCCCCAATCAGGGGACCACCTTCCAGCCGCGCAGCGTGTTCAACGTCCTGCAAGGGTTCTGATCACCGGCTGCTGACCGCTCAACCCGACCCCGGAACGGGTTGAACTGTTCAAATCCCACGGCTACATCCCGTCCCATGACAGAAACACTTCACATCGTCGGTGGCGGAATGGCCGGGTCCGAAGCCGCATGGCAGGCCGCCAGCGCTGGCATCCCCGTGGTCATTCACGAAATGCGCCCGACCGTCGGTACCTTTGCCCACCGCACCGGCAGCCTTGCCGAAATGGTGTGCTCGAACTCCTTCCGGTCGGACGACGACGAACAGAACGCCGTGGGCCTGCTGCACTGGGAAATGCGCGCGGCCGGCGGTCTGATCATGCGCACCGCCGACGCCCACCGCCTTCCTGCCGGGGGAGCCTTGGCCGTGGACCGCGATCCCTTTGCCGAATCCGTCACCCGCACGCTCCGCTCCCATCCCCTCATTACCGTGACGGATGAAGAGGTTACGACCCTTCCCTCATTCGGCCACTGGATCATCGCGACCGGCCCTCTGACTTCCGGCACCCTCGCCGCCGCGATCAAGGCCGAAACGGGTGCCGATCAACTCGCCTTCTTCGACGCCATCGCCCCCATCGTCCATGCCGACACGATCAACATGGACGTGGCCTGGCTCCAGTCACGCTACGACAAGGGCGAGACTGAGGAGGAACGGACCGCCTATATCAACTGCCCGATGACCCACGCGCAGTATGACGCCTTCATCGACGCCATGCTGGCCGCCGACAAGACCGTGTTCCACGAAGGCGAAACGGCAGGCTATTTCGACGGCTGCCTGCCAGTTGAAGTTATGGCCGAACGCGGCCGCGAAACCCTCCGCTTTGGCCCCATGAAGCCCGTGGGCCTGACCAACGCCCACGACCCGGCAACAAAACCCTATGCCGTCGTCCAACTGCGCCGCGACAACGCGCTTGGCACGCTCTTCAACATCGTGGGCTTTCAGACCAAGATGAAGTACGGCGCGCAAACCACTGTTTTCCGGATGATCCCCGGTCTTGAAAACGCCGAATTCGCCCGCCTCGGCGGCATCCACCGCAACACCTTCATCAACTCGCCCACACTCCTTGACGCCCAGATGCGCCTCAAATCCCGGCCCCATATCCGTTTCGCGGGCCAGATTACCGGCGTAGAAGGCTATGTCGAAAGCGCCGCTATGGGCCTTCTGGCAGGCCGCATGGCCGTCGCCGAAATCACCGGCCAACCGCTCGCCCCCGTGCCGCCAACGACGGCGATGGGCGCGCTCGTCCACCACATCACCGGCGGCGCAGATGCAAAGACCTTCCAGCCGATGAACGTCAACTTTGGCCTTTTCCCCCCGCTCGACGCCGCACGGGGGGGCCGCAAGGGGCGCAAGGACCGCTACAAAGGCTACACCGACCGCGCCAAGGCAGACTGGCTGGGCTGGCTG
>JBGSWJ010000355.1:0-1570 GCA_041752495.1 Rhodobacterales bacterium | reverse complement strand
TGGGGCGCGCTGCGGCGGAGGATAGACGCTCCGGGCGCCGCCGCGATGAACCGCTGTGAGCTGCAGTGTGGCCTCTGTGCTCCCGGTTGGGTCGGGCGGATCACCTGCGTCAAGACGATCGAGAACGCCGCGGGGTCCCGTTACGGCAGCTATCGCCACGTGGAGACGCAGGAGTGGACTATAGGTGGCGCATCGACACCGGTCGCCGGCGGAACTGCCATTGCCTGGACATGGCAGACGCAGGGAAGTGGATCGAAGACCTGGAAGGATCCCACCGTTCGTCCGGGTTGGAAGACTTGGACGATCAACACCCGATCCCCAACGAACCAGCTCGGGTTCGTTTCCTCGACCAATCCTGACGGCTCTTGGTCCTTCGACCGCCGGGCGGTCGCGGCAAAGACGGCGCCGGTTCAGATGTCGTCGGGCGGCAACAGCTCGGTCGCAGAGATCGCTTTCATGAAATTCACCGGGCTGGTGCCGCCGAACGAAAAACGGGTGCAAGGCAGCCGCACACTTGCGCCCCCGGGGGGCTCGGACTCCCCCGAGCGGTTCAGCGATACCACAGGGACGATTACTTGCAGCTGGGATCTGGGGTTTCAGTAGCGAGTGGTCGCCTTGGCCGCCCTCAGCAGCGGCTGGCACCGTCCGAGACGGAATCCAGCAGAAGTTCGCGAAGAACATCAACGCCGGCGACTTCAATCGGTTTCGCAAGGCGACCATCTCGCTTATCGGTCCATACCAGAAAGACCCCCAGCCGATCGATCCGCTGACTGCGCCGCTGACAGAGAACGCTGCGAGCCGCAGGGCAGATCATAGCCTGAAGTGCACCGCAAGCGTCGGCTTAGGCGAGGATGACTGCGCCAGTCCTGATCGGCGTAGACGGCGTCGCCACCCGACTAGGCGGCCGCAGGGCCGCCTCGTCTGACCGGCGCGACCGACCAGATTCTCGGGCATCTACCGGGAAGCAAAGCAGCTGCCGGATGGGACGCGCTGGGAACTCAACCAGAACGGGACGTGAACTGCGAGGGCAGAAAAAGGGCAGAAAAGGGCAGAAAATGGCGGACAGGAACGAAGCCAGTTCGCAGTTTATCTTTATCTATCATTGGCTTAGGATGGCTGGGGAACACGAACTGCGGTCTAACTTTCTCCGCCTGTAAGCTATTGATTTTACTAAGAGCGTCGTGAGCGATGCGATATCGCCCACGCCGCCTTCCGCTCACCCCATGGTCGGCATGACGAACTCGGCTTCGGCGCGCATGCCGGTGGGCCAGCACGCCATGTCGCAACGTAAGATTCAAGCAAACCTGCGTCCGCAAACCCCGCGCGGTTCATTGCCTTGCATGGCCTGCAGACCGGGCCGCCCGTCCCGGATCAAAACTCGCTGTCCCGGCCCGGTTCGTCGAGGCCCGTGACCCCCGGATTTCTCGCCTGTCGATGCGACCGGGCTCAGCGGGGTATGGCGGGCCAGCTCTGCTGATGGCAGAGTAGCCCAGGATGCAGGAACGGGTGGTGCGATGGACAAGAAGTTCCTCTTGGGAGCGGGTGTCGTGATGGGCGCGATGCTGCTGGT
>JBGSWJ010000354.1:0-7260 GCA_041752495.1 Rhodobacterales bacterium | reverse complement strand
AGCGAGGTGACGCTGGGAACGACGGTGGCCTCGCTGGGGTCGCCGACGGTGCCGGGGATCTGGTTGGAGACGCCGCTTGTCACCGAGGTTGTGATGGGGCGGGTGGAATATGCGCCTTTGGGGACGTCGGTGGCGCTTGAGTTGCGTCCCTCGGGCGGCGCGGCAGGATCGGGGAGCCAGATCAGCCTTGCTGCGATGCGGTTGCTTGAGGTGCCGTTGACGGAATTGCCGGAACTGGTGGTTTATCGTTAGGTGTTTGGGCGGCGCGGGGTGCGCGGCGGCCTTGGGGCGATGCGGTAGATCGAGGTGCCGTTGGTGGGATTGCCGGAACTGGTGGTTTGTCGGTTCGTTTGCGGGGGGCGCTCGTTCCGCGCGGCGCGCGGCCTCGCTGGGGATGGGGCTGCGGAGCGTTGTCGGGGTTGATCCGGGGGAGGTGGGTTTTACCCACCCTACACGAGATGACGGGTGGCCTCTTTGCGGGCGAAGGGTTTGAGGGTTTCGCCGTGGGCGGCCATGAAGGCAGTGACCCGGGGCGCATCGTGGTGCGAGAGTTCGCGAAGCCACCAGGCGATGGCCTTCTGGATGAACCAATCACGGTCGGGGGCATATAGTGCGCACCAGCCGAGGACACGGTCGCGGATCTCGAGGTCGCGGGGCTTGGGGAAATTCTGTTTGGTCCAGGGCAGGGTGATGACGAGGGCCGCACGGCGCGTCCAGATGTGGGGCGAGGTGGTCCAGGTTTCAACCTCATCCACCCGGTCGGGATTGGCGACAAGGCGTTTCTCGCCAGCCTTGCAGGCGTGATCGGCGATGGCCCAGGCGTCGAAATCGGGCACCCAGGAGGCGATGAGGGCCCAGGCGCGGTCATCCTCGGGCCGTATGCGGGCCTGGGTGAGGAGTTTGGCGGCGGCGACCCGGACCTCGTGGATGTTGGTGGTCCAAAGGGCGGCAGCGAGGGCGAGGCGGTCGTCAAGGGTGACTGCGGCGCGCCAGTCCTGCGCCAGAGCGTCGATCTGGGGGACCGAGACGCCGAGGTAGGGGCGTGCGACCTTGTGATAGGCGGCCATATCTGCCGCCTTGGCCGGGTCGGCAAGGGCGGAGAGGGCAGCAAGGGCGTCGTCGGGCGTCATTCGACGGTGACGGATTTGGCGAGGTTGCGGGGCTGGTCCACGTCGGTGCCTTTGGCCACGGCGGTGTGATAGGCGAGGAGTTGCGCGGGGACGGCATAGAGGATGGGGGCGAGGAACGGGTCGACGGGGGGCATGGTCAGGGTTTCCCAGACGCCTTCGCCCGCTTCGGCTACGCCTTTGTTATCGGAGATCAGGAGGACCTTGCCGCCGCGGGCCATAACCTCTTGCATGTTGGAGACGGTTTTGTCGAAGAGTTCGTCATGGGGGGCCATTACGATGACGGGGACGACCTTGTCGACCAGCGCAACGGGGCCGTGTTTCAATTCGCCGGAAGCGTAAGCTTCGGCGTGTATATAGCTGATTTCTTTCAGTTTCAACGCGCCTTCGAGAGCGAGCGGGAACATCCGGCCACGTCCGAGGAAGAGGATGTCGCGGGCTTCGGCCAGTTTGGCGGCAAGCGCGCGGGTCTGGCCTTCGATCGCCAGCGCGATGTTGAGGAGGCCGGGGAGGGCGCGGAGGTTGGTGATGTGCTGCGCGAGGCCCGCGTCGTCGATGCGGCCGCGCTGGTGGGCGGCTTCGATGGCGAGGATGGCCAGCGTGAGGAGCTGGCAGGTGAAGGCCTTGGTCGAGGCGACGCCGATTTCGGTGCCTGCGAGGATGGGCAGGGCAAGGTCGCTTTCGCGGGCGATGGAACTTTCGGCGACGTTGACGACCGAGAGGATGCGGTCGGCGCGGCCTGTGCAGTAGCGCAGTGCGGCTAAGGTGTCGGCGGTTTCGCCGGACTGGCTGACGAAAAGGGCGGTGGTGCCGCGCGAGATGGGTGGTTCACGGTAGCGGAATTCGGAGGCCACATCGACGTCGACGGGGATGCCTGCGAGTTGTTCAAACCAGTATTTCGCCACGAAGCAGGCGTAGGAGGCGGTGCCGCAGGCGACCATGGTGAGGCGGTCGACGCGTGTAAAGTCGATCCCCGGTTTGGGCAGGCGGATCGCGCCTTCGGGGGTGATGTAGTGGTTGAGCGCCGAGGTCAGGACCGAGGGTTGTTCGGCGATTTCCTTGGCCATGAAGTGTTTGTAGCCGCCCTTGTCGATGCGGGCGGTGTCGATCTGGATCACGCGCATCTGGCGGTTGGCGATGCGGCCTGCGGCGTCGCGGA
Source organism: Rhodobacterales bacterium (assembly GCA_041752495.1). Lineage (GTDB taxonomy): Bacteria > Pseudomonadota > Alphaproteobacteria > Rhodobacterales > Rhodobacteraceae > JAPLPE01. The sequence goes on along the minus strand of JBGSWJ010000354.1, from coordinate 4,974 downwards.
TTTCGACGGAGTTCCGGGTGATGATCGCCCAGTCGCCTTCATCAAGGTAGGTAATGCGGTCGGTCATGGGGGCGAGTGCTATGGCGTCGGAGCCGACGAACATCTCTCCGTCTCCGTGGCCGATGGCCAGCGGGCTGCCCTTGCGGGCGGCGATGAGGAGGTCTTCGTGACCGTCGAAGAGGAAGCAGAGCGCATAAGCCCCGGTCAGGCGGGCAATGGTCTGTTCGGCGGCATCGCGGGGGGAGAGGCCCTGATCGATGTAATATTGGGCCATGAGGGCCACGGTTTCGGTATCGGTTTCATAGCCGATGCCGTGTTCGGCAAGGAAAGCACGGAGTTCGCGGAAGTTTTCGATGATGCCGTTGTGGACGACCGCCACGCCGCCAGCGCGGTGGGGGTGGGCGTTGCGGACCGAGGCCGCGCCATGGGTGGCCCAGCGGGTATGGCCGATGCCGGATTTGCCCGCGAGCGGTTCGTGGACGAGGAGATCGGACAGGTTGACGAGTTTGCCAACGGCACGGCGGCGTTCAAGCTGGCCATGGTTGACGGTGGCGATGCCTGCGCTGTCATAGCCACGGTATTCGAGGCGTTTGAGTGCTTCGACCAGCAGGGGGGCGGCTTCGTGATCGCCGAGAACGCCGACAATTCCACACATGGTTCAGTTTCCTTTCGCCTTGGCGGCCTTGCGGGCGCGGAGCATGTCGAAGAGTTTGATGGCGAAGCCCTCTTTGTTTTCCTGCTTGGCACGTCCGATGCCCATGTCACCTGCGGGCACGTCACGGGTTATGACAGAACCTGAGGCCGTCATGGAATTGTCGCCGAGTGAAACCGGGGCCACGAGCATCGTGTTTGACCCGACAAAGACAGATTTGCCTATTTTCGTGCGGTGTTTGAACACGCCGTCATAGTTGCAGGTGATGGTGCCTGCGCCGATGTTGGTTTTTGCGCCGATGTCGGCGTCGCCGATATAGGTAAGGTGGTTGATCTTGGCGCCCTCGTCGATGATGGCGTTCTTGACTTCGACAAAGTTGCCGATGTGGACGTCTTCGGCCAGTTCTGCGCCGGGGCGGAGGCGGGCGAAGGGGCCGACGATGGCCCCGCGCGAGACATGGGCGCCTTCGATATGGGAAAAGGCGCGGATGCGGGCGCCGGATTCGATGGTGACACCGGGGCCAAAGACCACGTTCTGTTCGATGATCGCGTCGCGGCCGATGACGGTGTCATGGGCGAAGTGGACGGTGTCGGGGGCGATCAGGGTCACGCCGTCTTCGATGGCCGAATTGCGGGCGCGGGATTGGAAGAGCGACTCTGCCGCGACAAGCTGGGCGCGGGTGTTGATGCCGAGCGTTTCCTCTTCCGGGCAGATGACGACGGTCGAAGTGAGGCCACGGGCGGCGGCGATTTCGACGATGTCAGTGAGGTAGTATTCGCCAGACGCGTTGTTGGTGCCGACTTGGGCCACGAGGTCCATCAACAGGGTGGTTTCGGCGGCGACAACGCCCGAGTTGCACAAGCCGATGGCGCGGGTGGCGTCGTCTGCGTCCTTGTACTCCACGATCCTTGTCAGGATCGGGCCGTTCATGACGAGGCGGCCATAGCGGGACGGGTCGGCGGGTTCGAAACCGAGGACGACGACGGCATGGCTCTTCAGCGCGTCGAGCATCTTTTCGAGCGTTTCTGGCGTGATGAAGGGTGTGTCGCCATAGAGGACGATGGCGGGACCCGTGGCATCGGCCAAAGCGTCACGGGCCTGGAGGACCGCGTGGGCGGTGCCAAGTTGCTCGGTCTGGCGGACAGTGATGGCGTCGGGGTCATGGTCGAGGACGGCATTTTCGACGGCTTCAGCACCGACACCGGCGACGACAACTGTCTTTTCGGGGCCGAGGGCCGCGCCGGATTTCATCGCGTGGACGACAAGGGGGGCGCCTGCGATTTCATGCAGGACCTTGGGGCGTTCGGAATTCATTCGCGTGCCCTGACCCGCGGCCAGGATGATCAGGTTGACTGCCATGGTGCCTCGTTCCCGTTTCTTTGTTGTCCGCTCATACCGCCTGCGGCTTATACCGCAAGAGTTGTGGGGTTCACATCACCTTACGGATCGTTACAGAGGGCAAAGGGACAGGGTGAACTATGCGCACGGTGATTTTCGATCTGGACGGCACGCTGGCCGACACGAGCCGCGATCTGGTGGAAGCGGCGAACGTGTGTTTCCGCGAATTGGGGTTGGGCGATCTGCTGGACCCTGCGGGCGATGCTGGCACCGCGCTGCGCGGCGGGCGGGCGATGCTCAAGCTGGGCTTTTCGCGGGTCGAGGGGTTCGGAGAGGGCGACATTTCGCGGGCCTATCCGCGATTGTTGTCGGCCTATGCCGAGGGGATCGACCGGCATACGGTGATCTATCCGGGGGCGATGGAGGCGGTGGAACGGCTGAAGGCGGATGCCTATGGCGTGGGTATCTGCACGAACAAGCCCGAGGGGCTGGCGGAGACGCTCATGACGCGGCTGGGGGTGCGTTCTGCTTTCGGGGCGCTGGTGGGTGCCGATACGCTAACGGTACGCAAGCCCGATCCGGCGCCTTTGTTCGAGACGGTCCGGCGGTTGGGGGGCGATCTGGCGCGCACCTGTCTTGTGGGCGATTCGGATACGGACCGAAAAACAGCGGCGGCGGCGGGTGTGCCGTCGATCCTTGTGACCTTTGGCCCGTCGGGCGCGGATATGGCCGCGCTCGAGCCCGAGGCGCTGATCGACCATTTCGACGCTCTGCCGGAGGTTGTGGCCCGACTTAATCTGTGACTTTCGGCAGGGGGCCTCCAGTTCGCCGTTGACCGTGATCCCGCTGCGGCAGTAGGACGCAGGTGAGAACAAGGTGTGAACATGACCAGTAAAGCCCCCTCGAAATCAGCCGTGACATTCGTCTTTGTGACGGTCCTTCTGGACATGGTGGGCTTTGGCCTGATCATTCCGGTTCTGCCGCGCCTGATCGAAGAGGTGGGGCATGTCGGCCTTGGAAGCGCTGCGGTCATCGGCGGCTGGATGTTCTTTGCCTTTTCCGCTGCGCAGTTCTTTTTCGCGCCGATCATGGGAGCCTTGTCGGATGCCTATGGGCGGCGGCCCCTGTTGCTGCTGGCGGTGGCTGGGCTGTTTTTTGACTACATGTTTTCGGCGCTGGCCCCGTCGCTGATGTGGTTGTTCGTGGGGCGGGTGATCGCGGGGGTCTGCGGGTCGTCCTATGTGATTGCGAATGCGTTCATTGCCGACGTGACATCGCCCGAGGAGCGGGCCAAGGCCTTCGGGCTGATGGGCGCGGCATTTGGCGTGGGCTTCGTGATCGGGCCTGCGATTGGCGGGCTGTTGGGCGAATTCGGGCCGCGTGTGCCGTTTTACGTGGCGGCGGCGATTTCGCTGGCGAATTTCCTGTTCGGCTATTTCGTGCTGCCCGAGACTTTGGCCCCTGAAAACCGGCGTCCATTCCGGTTGGCGAACGCGAACCCGTTCGGGACGTTCAAGGTGTTTCAGACCTATGCCGGGGTGATGCCTTTGGTTTTGGTGCTGGCGGTGTTCTTTTTCGCGTCATCCGTCTATCCGGCGATCTGGCCGTTCTGGGGGATTGCGCGGTTCGGCTGGACGGAAACGATCATCGGGCTGACCTTGGCCGCGTTCGGGATCATTGCGGCGATCACGCAGGGGGTGTTTTCGGGACCGTTGGTCAAGCGGTTCGGGGAACACCGGGTGGCGCTGACGGGGCTGATCTTTGCCGTGGTGGCGGCGGTGGGGTATGGGCTTGCGGGGTCGCTGCCGGTCGTGCTTGTGCTGCTGGTGATCCATGCGCCCGAGGGGCTCGTGCATCCGATGCTGACGGCGCTGTTGTCAAAGGCGGTGCCGGATGATGCGCAGGGGCAGTTGCAGGGCGGGATTTCCAGCGTGACCAATGTGGCGATGCTGGGGGGGACGCTGTTTTATGCGCAACTCTTCGGGGCGCTGACGGTAGCGGACCATCCGCCTTCGGCCGGATACACGTTCTTTATCGCGGCGGCGCTGCTGTTGATTGCGTTGGGCGGGTTTATCGTAGTGGAACGACGGTTCCGCGTGGCGGCAGCAGCCGAATGACGTTGCCGGATTGACCCTTCGGGCCGTCCCCCGCAGTGTGGGGCAAGGCGGAGGGATCATGGTCGAGATATTCACAGGGCAGTTCACCCAGCAGGAACCGATCCCCGAGGAAGGGATCGCGGCGGCCAATGCCGTGATGAAGCACGGGCGGCTGCACCGCTACAACACGGTCAAGGGCGAAATTGCCGAGACGGCGCTGCTGGAAGAGGAATTCGCGGCGCTGACGGGGGCGAAGTATTGTCTGGCCGTGGGGTCCGGCGGGATAGCGATGACCACGGCGCTGCGCGCAGCGGACGTGGGGCCGGGGGACAGGGTGCTGTCCAATGCCTTTACGTTGGCCCCGGTGCCGGGGGCGATTGCGGCGGTGGGCGCGGTGCCGGTTTACGTTGAGGTGACGGACGATCTGACCATTGATCTGGAAGATCTCGCGGGCAAACTGGGGCAGGCGAAGGTGCTGCTGTTGTCGCATATGCGCGGGCATATCTGCGACATGGACCATTTGATGGCGCTGTGTGATGCGGCGGGTGTCGTGGTGATCGAGGATTGCGCCCACACGATGGGGGCGGCGTGGAACGGCGTGCCCAGTGGGCGGCATGGGCGGTTCGGGTGTTTTTCGACGCAGACCTACAAGCATGTGAATTCGGGCGAGGGCGGGTTCCTGATTTCGGACGATGCCGAGGGGATGGCGCGGGCGATCATCCTGTCGGGGAGCTATATGCTGTACGAGAGGCACAGGGCGGGGCCGCCGGCCGAGGTGTTTGAGCGCGTCAAATACGAGACGCCCAATATCTCGGGCCGGATGGACAATCTGCGGGCGGCGATCCTGCGGCCGCAGTTGCGGCGGCTGCCGGAACAGGCGGCGCGGTG
>JBGSWJ010000353.1:0-8097 GCA_041752495.1 Rhodobacterales bacterium | reverse complement strand
CTGCGCCGCCGCGACCCCGGCACCTTGCCCAGCGACCGCGCAGCAGGCCATGTTGCGGGTTGCCGCATGGGCCACCCTGTCGCCCCCGATGGCGCGACCTGCGACCAGCAACCCCTTCACCCCCTTTGGCAGCATCGACCGGTAGGGAATGTGCATGTAGCGCCCGGTAGTCGGGATGATAAGGATGCCATAGCCGTCGATGAATTCGGGGTAGATGCCGATGGTGTCCTCGAACCGGCCCTCATGGCGAACGTCAGTCTCGGTCATGTTGTAGACCGCGTCGATCTTGCGGGTATCGCGGATACCGATGGTCATGCCGAAGTTGCGCAGGCGCACGCCCTTGCAGCCCGGCATGAAGCGGCGCAGCGCCTCGATGGCCAGCATCGCCTGCTTACGTCCCTCGACCTCGCCCCTTGTCATGCTGTCGGGATCAGTGCCGTCGACCCCGGCAAGGTGGACGAGGTTCATATAGGTCAATTCGCCTGTGTCATGCATCGCGCCCCAGGTGCCCGCGATGGTGTTCAGGTGCTTGGGGATGATCCCTTCTTCGATGGCCTTGGCGAAAGGCTTCTTCAGGAAGGGCGAAAACATGTCGTCCTCTTTCCCGTCCGTCTCGACCGTCCATTCGCCGGTTGACCAGTCCTTGTATGTCTGGGGATCTGCCTTCACCTCGGCCATGAACTCTGCCTTGTTCACCCCCGTCAGGTGGAACATCACCGATGCCGCCTGCATGTGTTCCGAAGGCGTCTTCGGGGCAAGGGCCCCGCAACGCACGGCCACATCCGCATCACCCGTGGCGTCGATCACCACCTTGGCCAGGAGCGCCTCACGGCCCGCCTTGGATTCAACGATGATGCCGGCGACGCGGTCACCCTCCATGACGGGCGCGACAAAGGTGCGGTGCATCATGCCATGGATGCCCGCCTCTTCCACCAGACGATCTGCCACCAGCTTGAAGCCTTCGCTGTCCAACTCGTAGCTGAGTGACTGGCTCTCCGGCACGGCGGCGCCCATCGCTTTGGCCCGTTCCTCGAATTCGCGGCTGATGCCATTCGCCTCGACCGTCTTTTCGTGCCGATACCAGGCCAGACCCTCGACCCCCACCACGGTGATGTTGCCGCCATAACAGCCGAAGCGTTCGACCATACAGACCTCGACCCCGGCACGGGCGGCCGCAAGGGCAGCGGCAAGGCCGCCGGGCCCGGAACCGACCACCAGGACATCAGTGCGGCGGATGACGGGGACGTGACGGGCCGGTTCGGTAATAAAGTCGGTCATGGTCTCACAGGAAGGGAAGGTCGGTCAGTCGGCCAGGCTGCATCGTGCCGTCGATCCGGGCCTCAACGCGGTCGCCGATGGCGCAGGCGGCGTCGATCAGGGCAAAACCGATGTTTCTCTTCAGCCGGTAGGAGAAGATACAGTTGGTCAGATCACCCACTTTCCGACCATCTTTGAAGATCGGGTTCCAGAGGAAACCGGGCTTAACCGGATCCCCTGCATCAAGAATGATCCCCAGAGAATGACGTTTGGGCCCCTCGGACGCCACGCGGCGGAGGGCTTGGATACCAATGGTGTCATCTGGTACCTGCAGATCGACATATTTGCCCATCCGCACCTCAAGAGGGTTGGTGGTGCTGTCGGTGTCGCCGCCATAGGAGATCAGACCAGACTCCACCCGCTCACACCAGTTCGGCCCACCCGGACCTATGCCCCAAGGCCGGCCCGCCTCGCGGAAGATGCTCCACAGTGCGGACCCCTTCGCACCGTCGCGCAGATAGATCTCGAACCCTCCCTGCTTCGACCAGCCCGAGCGTTGCACGACAACCGGAATGCCCTTGATGTCCGTCTCGCGGAACCAGAAGTATTTGATATCGCGCACCCAGTCGCCGCAGACATGGGCCACGACGTCCTCGGCCTTTGGCCCTTGAACCGCCATGGGCGAGACATCAGGTTCGCTGACTTCGACCTTCAGGCCCCTCTCGGCGGCGATGGCTGAAGCCCAGAACCAGATGTTCGAATCCGCAATTGACAGCCAATACAGGTCATCCGCCAGTTTCAGACAGATCGGATCGTTGATCAGGATGCCCTGATGGTTGCACAGCGGGACGTACTTCCCTTGCCCGACCTTCTGATTCGAAAGATCGCGCGGGGAAAGGATTTGCGCCAACTGCCCTGCATCGGGCCCCTTCAGCTGGACCTGGCGCTCCACCGCGACGTCCCATTGGCTGACCCCATTGATCAACCGCCAGTACTCGGCCTCGGGGTCGCCAAAGGCCGTAGGCATAAGCATGTGGTTGTAGGTGGTGAAGTTGGTAACGCCTTCCTTGACCGTTGCCTCGTAGAACGGTGAGGGGCGCAAGCGCGCCGAAGGGGTGATGCCGTACAAGATCGTCTCCGTGTGAGGTCAACGCGGTGGTTGGCGTGCGAAGAAGTCGAGGATCATCGGCCACGTCTTCGCGAAATCGTAGTCATGCGCCATCTGCGCCCGGCAATCGAGGACGGGAGGCAGGCCAGATGCATCGGCATCGCAGGAAGACCGGCATTCGATCCCGTCTGCGCCGAATTCGACCTCCACCGACTGGCCTTCGCAGGCCTGCGCCTTGGCCCAGGCGTCGATGATCGCCGAGGCGCCGGTGTAGTGGTAAAGATCGGCGTCCGCCGTGGTCGTCGGGCCCATGTCGCCCCAGTCGCCGGGCGGCACGGTCGGGTCCTGCATTCCGGTGATCACGAGGACCGGCAGACCGTCCGGTCGCCCGGGTCCGTCAAGGAATCCGTTGTGCGGCAGCCCGATCAGTGGCGCGATGGCACGCAGGCGGCTGGCAACTGCTGGGGTCTGGCCCATGTCCCAGGTGAACATGCCCCCGTTCGACCCGCCTGCCAAGAAGACCCGATCCAGGTCGATGCAGGCGGTTTTGCCGATCTCGTCAATCAGGGCGCCGACAAAGGCAGCGTCGTCCGCCTGGCACTGGGTCCAGGAGCATCCGTTCTGCGCCACGCCTTCGCCCACCGGACCGCAGGAGGCATAGGCATAGTTCGTCTTGGCTTCGCCTGATGCGCCATCGCAAATTGGTTGACCGTCGCCGCCGATGCCGGTCGCCGAACCACGGAAGGTCCAGGAGTTGTAGTTGTCATCCGGAGCACCCGACCCGACGCCGCGCGCCGCCACGAGGAAGAACCCGCGCCTATCGGCCTCGGCGGTAACGACCTGATCGGCCAGGAACTCGTTTTCGTCCCCACCCCAGCCGTGGAAAATCAGAGCAACCGGAGCCGGCTTCGCAGCATCATGACCAGCCGGCACATGCAGCCGATAGGTCCGAGTCAGGCCGTCGCTCGCCAGCGTGAACGTTCCGCTCGAAGGCGAGACCGTCCCGCAACCGGCACTTGGGGTCTCTGCGAGGGCCGGCAGAGCCAGCGCGACCATTAGGGCGGCCATCTGTGTCTTGGTATGCATTCCCGTCCTCCCGTAGTTTTTTTGCAAAGGACCCGCAGACGAGCATTTGAGCCCGCCTGCGGGAGAGTTTGCCGGTTTCCCGACAGGGAGAGCCTTCGGTTTCCCGGCTACTGGCGCACAGACTGACTGGCTTACCGTCTGTCCTGCAAATGACGGCTGTAGCGGCAATGCCCCCGTTTCCGTCATGCACATCAGGCAAGGTCGAACAGTCCGGCCGCCCCCATGCCACCGCCGACGCACATCGTGACGACCGCCTGCGCGACCCCGCGCCGTTTCCCCTCAATCAGTGCATGCCCGGCGAGACGTAGACCCGTCATGCCATAGGGGTGGCCGACCGAAATCGCTCCGCCATTCACGTTCACCGACTCCGGATCAAGTCCCAGTTCAGCGATGCAAGGCAGGGCCTGCGCGGCAAAGGCTTCGTTCAGTTCCCACAGTCCGATATCTCCAATACGGAGCCCCACCCGGTTCAGAAGGCGCGGCACCGCATGGATGGGGCCGATGCCCATGTGCTCGGGCGGACATCCTGCCACAGCCATCAGGCGGAAGCTGCCAAGGATCGGCAGGCCCCGACGTTCGGCGGCGCGGCGCTCCATCAGCACCATCGCCGCTGCGCCGTCCGATAACTGGCTGGCATTGCCTGCGGTAACCAATCCACCCTCGCGGACGGGTTTCAGGCTCGCGAGCCCCTCGGCGGTGGTTTGTGGACGGTTGCCTTCGTCCCGCGCCAGCGTCACCGCCTCAGAGCGGACCTCCCCCGTGGCCTTGTCCTTGACCAGCCGCGTGGCGCTGATCGGCACAATTTCCGCATCGAACCGACCGGCCGCCTGCGCCGCTGCCGTCCGGGCTTGCGACTGCAGCGCAAAAGCGTCCTGCGTATCGCGGCCGATCCCCCAGTCACGCGCCACCTGCTCGGCCGTATCCAGCATCGGCATGTAGGCGTGGGGTTGGGCGGCCTTGACCCCTTCGTCCATCTCCCGCCCGGCCCAGTCGAAGTAGGGGCCCTGCACGGCCGAGGTGTTTTCCTGCCCTGCCGCGATCGCTACCTCCACCCCGCCCAGAACGATTGATTGCGCGGCCATCGCAATGGCCTGCAGACCCGAGGCGCATTGCCGATCCACCGTCTGGCCCGCTACCGTGACCGGCAGACCGGCGGCAAGCGCCGCAAGACGGCCAAGGTTCATCGCCGCCGTCCCCGCTGTCAGGACTGAACCCACGACCAGATCCTCCACCTCGCCCGGATCGATGCCGGCGCGTGTGACCGCCGCCCGAATTGAATGGGCCGCAAGCGTTGGAGATTTGACGTTGTTCAGGCTGCCTTTGAAGGCAAGGCCGATAGGCGTGCGGGCGTAGGATACGATGACAGCTTCGCGCATCAGGCGATCTCTCCCGTCTCGAGCATCTGGCGAATGCGCTTCTTGTCGATCTTGCCAACCGAGGTGCGCGGGATGGACAGAACCGCGATGATCCTGTCGGGCATGGCCCATTTCGGCAGATCGCCGGCCGCCACGGCCGCCCCCAGCCTTTCGCGGATTGCGTCATCAACCGCCCTATCCGCGACCACTACCATGGCCGGCCTTTCGCCCCAGCGTGCATCGGGCATACCTACTGCCGCCAACTCGCGCACACCCGGCACAACTGAGGCGAGGTTCTCCAGTGCCAGAGACGACACCCATTCACCGCCCGACTTGATCACGTCCTTCAGCCGGTCTGTGATCCGCAGCGTCCCGTCGGGTGAAACATGCCCAACATCGCCGGTATGCAGCCAGCCGCCCTGCCACAGGTCACCGCTGGCGCAAGGATTACCCACGTAGCCCAGGGTCAGCCAGGGCGCTCGGGCGATCACCTCGCCAGTCGTGCGGCCATCGGCGGGAACGTCACGCATCTCCGGGTCCACCACGCGCAGTTCGACCAGTGCAGCCGGTTTGCCCGTTGCGGTGCGGATCGTCACCTCGTCGCTATGTTGGCTGGCAACCATGTCGGCATGGGTCACGAATGGGCAGGTTTCCGACATCCCATAGGCGGCATGGATGTCGATGCCCCGCGCGCGCGCTTGCTGCGCAAGGCCCTCGGGCAGGGCCGAACCGCCGATCAGCACCCGCCAGCGGGACAGGTCCGTCTGTGCCGCCTCCGGATCCCCAAGGACCATCGACAGGATCGTCGGCACGCAATGCGAGAAGGTAACCCCATGTTCCGCGATCAGTGCCAGAAGCCGCGCGGGCTCATACCGGCCCGGATAGACCTGCTTCAGGCCCAGAAAAGTGGCGATGTAGGGAAATCCCCAGCCGTGGACGTGGAACAGGGGCGTGATCGGCATGTAGACATCATTGCGCTTCAGTCCGCCTGTGCCCGGAACGGTGCCAAGATCGGCCGCGACGGCCAGCGTATGCAAGACCAACTGGCGGTGGGTATAGCTGACGCCCTTGGGATCGCCCGTCGTGCCGGTGGTGTAGAAAAGGGTTGCGCGCGTGTCCTCGGGCAAAAGCGGGAAATCGAACTCCGCGGGCTGTTCCGTCAAGAGGCTTTCGTACTCGCCCACGAACCCATCCGGCCGCGCGGCATCCGTGCGGTCCGACAGCAGGACCAGGGCCAAGGGCCGCGCAATGCGGGGCAGAAGCGGCAATAGGACGGGCAGGAAATCCTCATGACACAGGATGGCGTCATCCTCGGCGTGGTTGATCGTGTAGAGGATCTGTTCCGGCGACAGGCGGATGTTGACGGTATGCAGCGACGCGCCCAGCATCGGGATGGCAAAGAAGCATTCCAGATAGCGCGGGCTGTCCCAGTCCATCACGGCAATGGTCTTGCCCCTGCCCAGCCCCTGCGCCGCGAGTGCCGCCCCAAGCCGGGCGATCCGGTCGTGGAACGCAGCATAGCTGCGCGCCTCGCCACTGCCATCAATGATGAGCTGATCCGGATTGCGCCCCGCCGGGGCAAGGAGGATCTGACGGATGTTCAGGGCGAAATGCGGATCCATGGGCTGCTCTTTGAACCGTTGATCGAGAATAGCGCCCCCATGACCAACTTACACATGACTAAAAAAGGGGCTAAGCTTCGCGCAGGACGGGCACTGCGTCGGTTTCGGCCCGCGGCTCAGGCGGAAACAATCTATTTGATCCTGAAAACAGGGAGATCATTGCAATGGGACATCAGATGCCGCCCTTGCCATGGCTGCGCGCCTTTGAGGCGTCCGCGCGCCATCTGAGTTTCACGAACGCGGCGTCCGAACTGAACCTGACCCAGGCGGCCATTTCGAAGCAGGTCAAGCTTCTGGAGCATTACCTGCGCGAGCCGTTGTTCGAACGCCTTCCCAGAAGCCTTACGCTGACCAAGGCCGGGGCAGCCTACCTGCCCAAGGTGAATGACGCCTTCGAGCGGCTGTCGGCCGGCACGCTTGAGGTCTTTGGCGGCCGACGTCTGGGCATCCTCTCGGTGCGTGCTCCGGTGGGCTATGCGATCACCTGGCTTGCCGCCCGCCTCCCCCGCTTTATCGTAGCACATCCAAAGACGCAGGTCCGCATCGTCTCGTCGGTCTGGGCGGACGACTACGACAGCGAAACCTTTGACCTCGACATCCGCTACGGCTTTGGCAAATGGGCCGGCTTTGATGCAGACCGGCTTACCTGGGAGCGGCTGATCCCGATGTGCCTGCCCGCGATCGCCGCTCGTATGGCCTCTCCCGACGATCTTGCGAAAGAGCGGCTGTTGCACGTCCTCGGCTATCAGGAGGGCTGGGCCACATGGCTTGCAGCCGCAGGGACCACTCATGTCGATCCCGGCTCGGGTCTGTGGTTCGACACGACGCCAATGGCGCTGGAAGTCGCCGCACAGGGCGGCGGCGTGGCACTGGGCCGATCGTCAATGCTGGAGCGCGAACTGGCCTCGGGGCGCCTTGTGCAACCGTTCGATTTGGAACTGCCGATCGATGAGGCCTTTTTCTTGACGGCCCCGGAAAAGGGACCTCGCCACCCCGATGCGGCGGTTTTTCGGGAATGGTTGTTAGCAGAGGCTGCAGGGCGCCTCTGATCACCGCGCCCGAAGCCGAACGCCTGCGTCCAGCCGTATCACCTCGCCGTTCAGCATCGGGTTTCGGATCATCGACAGACAGAGGTCAGCGAAATCCACAGGATCGCCGATGCGGCGGGGGAAAATGGCGTCCGAGGTGATCGCCTCCACCATCTCTGGCGGAACTTCTGCGGCCATCGGCGTATGGAACAGGCCAGGCGCGATGGCCAGAACCCGAACCCCCTTGGCCGCGAACTCCCGCGCGGACTGGATCGTCAGGGCCGCGATCGCACCCTTCGAGGCGACATAGGCTCCTTGGCCGATCTGCCCCTCAAAGGCAGTGATTGAGGCGGTGTTGACGATCACCCCCCGCTCATCATCGGGTGCAAGAGGGTCAAGTGCCATCATCCGGGCCGCTGCCTTCGTCATCACGCTGACCGTGCCGAGCAAGTTCACGTTGATCACCTGCGCAAAGCGGGCCATGTCCACGGGACCCTCGCGCCCGACCAGCCGCATGGAACCCGGTATCCCTGCGCAGTTGACCACGATACGCGCCACGCCATGCGCGGCCTCGGCGGCATCGAGGGCCGCGGCGACCGATGCCTCCTCTGCCACATTGCAGGCAAGGGGCAGGATGCCCG
>JBGSWJ010000352.1:0-7927 GCA_041752495.1 Rhodobacterales bacterium | reverse complement strand
GGCGGGCTGCGGCGGCGTCAGCCCGCCCCGAGTCGCTGCCGGATCGGTGACGCCCCATTCGGCCAGCCACGCGGGCAGATCGGTCGTGGGGCTGTGATCCGTGACAAGGTATTCCGCCACATCAAACCCGATGCCACCTGCACCCACCACCACAACGCGCGGCCCGGCGGTGACACGGCCCGTCAGGATGTCGATATAGGTCGCCACATGGGGCAGGTCCTGCCCGGGGATCGACGGATCGCGCGGGGTGACGCCTGTGGCGATGATGACCTCATCAAACCCGGCCAGATCGGCGGGGTCGGCCCGGTGGTTCAGCCGCAGGCTGATGCCATGAACCGCCACCATCGCGGCAAACCACTCGACCAACCCGTCAAACTCCTCTTTCCCCGGAATGACGCGGGCCATGTTCAACTGCCCGCCGATCCTGTCGGCCTTGTCGAACAGGGTCACGGCGTGGCCCCGTTCCGCGGCCGTGATCGCAGCGGAAAGCCCAGCCGGACCAGCCCCCACCACAGCGATCCGGCGCGATGCCGCGGCGCCCGAGATGACCAGTTCCGTTTCGTGGCAGGCACGCGGGTTCACAAGGCAGGAGGTCAGCTTGCCGCCGAACGTATGGTCAAGGCAGGCCTGATTGCACGCAATGCAGGGCGCAATCTCGCGCGCGCGGCCTGCCTTCGCCTTGGCCACGAAATGCGGATCGGCCAGAAAGGGGCGCGCCATGCTCACCATGTCGGCGCAACCTTCGGCCAGAACCTGCTCTGCAACTTCGGGCGAGTTGATCCGGTTCGACGTTATGACAGGGATTCCGACCTGCCCCATCAGCTTTTTCGTGACCCAGGAAAACGCCCGCCGGGGGACTGATGTGGCAATCGTCGGCACCCGCGCCTCATGCCAGCCGATGCCGGTGTTGATGATCGTGGCCCCCGCCTGTTCGACGGCCCGCGCCAGCGTCACGACCTCGTCCCAGGTCGATCCGTCGGGGATCAGGTCGATCATCGACAGGCGGTAGATCAGGATGAAATCGGGCCCCGTAGCGGCGCGGGTGCGGCGGACGACCTCAACCGGCAGGCGCATCCGGTTTTCGTAAGACCCGCCCCAGCCATCGGTGCGGCGGTTGGTGTGGGTGACAAGGAACTGGTTCAGGAAATACCCCTCGGACCCCATGATCTCGACCCCGTCATAGCCCGCCTCGCGGGCGCGGGCGGCGGTGGTGGCAATGTCACTGATCTGCTTTTCTATCCCCGACTCGTCGAGTTCCCTTGGCGCAAAGGGGCTGATCGGCGACTTGATCGCCGAAGGGGCCACGCATTCCGGGGAATAGGCGTAGCGGCCTGCGTGAAGGATCTGCATCGCAATGCGCCCGCCCGCATCGTGCACAGAGCGGGTCACCGTCTGGTGGTTGGCAATGTCGCGGGCGGTAAACAGCCCCGCCGCCCCGGCAAAGACGCCCCCTTCCCGGTTCGGCGCAATGCCGCCCGTGACCATCAGAGCGACGCCGCCCTTGGCGCGTTCGGCATAGAACGCGGCCACGCGGTTCCAGTCGCCGGTTTCCTCCAGATTGGTGTGCATCGACCCCATCAGGACACGGTTCGGCAGAGTGACAAAGCCAAGGTCGAGCGGGGTGAAAAGATGGGGATAAGGGGTCATGTGCGCCTCCGGGTCTGGGGCGAAACTGGCGGTTTCAGGGGTCAAGGTCACGCGGGACGTGGCGTTACGTGACGGGCATCGGTCGGGCTCCCGACGCCCCGCGTTCCCGCCCCGCCATTTTCACCTGCGCCCAAAGTGCGCCGGTCGAACCCAACCGCAGCGCGCGCCCGCACCACCCGCCTACAGCGTTTCCACACAATGCCGCCGGAAAGCGCGCTTGAGCATGTCGAGTTACGCCCGCAGCAGGTCGATCTCGGCCCGGAGATCATCGGCAAGGGGATCGCCCGCCACGATCGTGAACCTTTCCAGCGTCTCGCCCGACATTCCATCGGTGATGAGAAAGGTCTGCACCCCGTCCGCAATCCGTTCGGCGGGGATCGGGACGCGGATCGCCCATTCGCCGGGCTGCCCTTCGGCCGCGACCTGCACTCCTTCGATCGCATCGCCCAGATGCGTGATATGGATGACGGGCGGCGTGGCCCCCGCCCCGGTCAGCACGCCTTCCCAAAGGCCGGCCTGCATGCGGATCTTGGTCAATGTCATATCGGCCATGGGGATATTCCCTTACATCTCCGCCCGCGGATACCGGGCCATCGTGACATCCCGCAGCGTCACCTGATTCATCATCGGATTGTCAAAAATCAGATCAAGCCACATCGCCTCGACCCGCTTTTCGTTCAGGTTGGTATAGGCAAGGTCAAATTCGACAAAAACCTCGCGATCCTGCAACGGAAGCTCGCGGACAATCTGATCCGTGTTCGGCCCGTGCCGGATGTTCAGCCGGGCGAACATCTCGATGGGCCGCTCGAACTCGGCCTGCACATCGACCCGGATGAGATGGCGGCGCTTCAGCCCGTGGCAGGCATCCTCGGGCAGATCAAGCACCAGCGACAGGAAACTCCCGTCAAAGTCGAAAACGTCAAACCGCAATGCAAAAGGGGCCAGATCCTCTTCCCTCTGGTTGCGCAACTGCCGGATCGTCAGTTCACTGTTCTTGCAGTCGTGAAAGACCGTCGCATCATCACCCAGCGCAGACTTGGTCGCCACACCCGAGATGCCCTTTTCCGGCAAAGGCCCGCGCCACAGATCAGGGCGCCACGACCAGTCCGTGCCCAGCGGGCGCGGAAAGGACGTCGATCCGATCCGGGGCAGCGCCAGCCGGTTCTCGGCGACAAAGATCACTTCGTTCAGCTTCTGCTGCAGCGCCCGCGCCTCGGCCCGATCACGGCGCAGGTCGGCCAGATCAGCAGAACCCGCCCGGCGTGCCGCAGCCGACCACCGCATCAGGCTGCGCCGGAAATTGATCCTGTCCAGGAAGCCGCTGAATCTGCCTCGTGCCATTTGTCCCGCTTGGCCCAGCCCTTGGGTCGCTGCGCATTGTTTTGTTCTATGCGGGTAGTCCTGCCAAAAAGTTTCCCAAAAGGAAACAGGGCTTAGTCATTTTCAGCGGCCGGAATCGTCCTTGCGTTAGCGGCTCGCACCTGGGCCACAGTAGCGTAAAGCAACTCCTGCGCCTGACCCGAGGTGAGGGGCGACCGTTCATAGGCCCGGACCGAGATCGTGGTCAGCCTGCCGTTGATATCAAGGAAGGCGCGCCATTCGTCCTGCATCAGGCCCTCAACCGGCGCCGGCCCCCGGTCCGTGAAATGAACCGAGATCAGCCCCTCGCCCCGGTCCATCTGATCCACCCGGATATTGTTGGGCTGGCCCGACTGGCTGAGCAGCGCGGCCCCCTGACGGGTACGCAGAAGGGCGGCCAACGCGTCTTCGGACCCCGCGACGGCTGCGCTGCCTGAAGGGCCAAACTGGACAGTGACGAAACCGTCCGTTGTCGGAAAGACCCCGGTCGCGGCGATCAGGCCACAGGACGAGACAACGGCAAATCCCGTGTCGGCCCGGCTTGCTGCCGGATCGACGCAATAGCCCTGCGGGGCGCGCACCCTGACCGCCCCGTCAAGCAGCGCAAGCGTCTGCACCCCTTGCCCCGGCAACGGCACATCACAGGCCGCCAGCCCGCACAAGGCCAGCCCGGCCAGGATCAGGCGCAAAGGACGCACCTATTGGTCCATATAGATGTGCCGTTCGGCCTTGGCCCCCGGATGGGTCACGGCGCCATAGCGGGCGCTGCCGACGAGTTTGGCGAATTTCCAGACCGCACCGGTTTCGTACTGGGTCACGCGCGGACCTTTCCAGTTGGCCTTGCGTGCGGCGAGCTCCGCGTCGGTCAACGCGACCGACAGTTCGCCCGTGATCGCGTTGATCGTGATGATGTCACCCGTTTCAAGCAGTGCGATGGGCCCGCCATGCGCCGCCTCAGGGCCGACATGACCCACGCAGAAACCGCGTGTCGCACCGGAAAAACGGCCATCGGTGATCAGTGCCACCTTCTTGCCCATGCCCTGCCCGGACAGCGCAGCGGTGGTGGCCAGCATTTCACGCATCCCCGGCCCGCCTGCGGGGCCTTCGTTGCGGATCACAATGACCTCGCCTTCTTTGTAGCCACGCGCCTTTACAGCGGCAAAGGCGTCTTCTTCGCATTCAAAGACGCGGGCGGGGCCGGTAAAGACCTGCTCGGCCTCGGTCATCCCGGCGACCTTCACGATGGCGCCGTCTGGGCAGATATTGCCCTTGAGGCCGACCACGCCGCCGGTCTTGGTCATCGGATCGGTGACAGGGTGGATCACCTTGCCATCGGGTTCGCCCCGGATCATCTCAAGTTCTTCGCCCAGCGACCGGCCCGAAGCGGTGATGCAATCCTCATGCAAAAGACCCGCTTTCTTGAGTTCCTTGAGGACGACGGGAACCCCGCCAACCTCATAAAGATCCTTGGCCACATACTGGCCGCCGGGACGGAGGTTCACGAAATAAGGCGTATCGCGCATGATGTCGGCGACGTCGAACAGGTCAAAGTCGATCCCGGCCTCATGTGCGATGGCGGGCAGGTGCAGCGCGGCATTGGTCGACCCGCCCGAACAGGCCACAACGCGGGCCGCGTTTTCGAGCGATTTCAGCGTGACGATGTCGCGGGCGCGGATGTTCTTTTCGATCAGGTTCATGACGGCTACGCCCGATGCCTCGCCATACTGGTCGCGGCTTTCATAGGGGGCAGGTGCGCCCGAGGAGTTCAGCAGCGCCAGGCCGATCGCTTCGGACACGCAGGCCATCGTGTTGGCCGTATACTGCGCACCACAGGCCCCGGACGAAGGACAGGCCACCCGTTCGATGATCTCAAGCTCGGCGTCCGACATGAGACCCGCCTGATGCTTGCCCACAGCTTCGAACACGTCCTGAATGGTCAGGTCCTGCCCGTTCAGACGCCCCGGCAGGATCGACCCGCCATAGATGAACACCGACGGCACGTTCAGCCGGACCATCGCCATCATCATCCCCGGCAGGGATTTGTCGCAACCGGCAAGGCCCACAAGCGCGTCATAGCAAGGGCCGCGCATCGTCAGTTCCACAGTATCCGCAATCGCATCACGGCTGGCGAGAGAGGACCGCATCCCCTCATGACCCATCGCAACACCATCCGTCACCGTGATGGTCGTGAATTCGCGGGGCGTCCCGCCGTTCTTCTTGACCCCCTGCTTGACGATCTGGGCCTGCCGCGACAGCGAGATGTTGCAAGGCGCGGCCTCGTTCCAGCAGGTGGCCACACCGACCCAGGGCTGGTGGATCTCTTCTTCGGTGATCCCCATCGCATAGAAGAAACTGCGGTTGGGCGCGCGGGCCGGGCCTTCGGTCACGTGGCGGCTGGGCAATTTCGACTTGTCAAAGCGCTGGTTGGTCATCACGGCTCACATGCTGGGAACGGTCCGGCAAAGGTGTAGTGTTGCAGGGCATGTGCGGCCAGCGGTGTCTGGCTCTGCACTGTCAATCAACCGGGGTGAATCGCCGGGCAGGATCAGGCCGTCTCTCCTCCAAGGGGATGCGGGGTCCGGCGAAAGGCGGGCCGGTTACGACTTCACGCGACCCCGCCACACGCAACAGGCCAGTTCCGGCGCGGGGCCGGGCCTGCTAGGCTGCGCGCATGCCAGCCCTGTGCCGCGACTGTCTGACCACCTTCGAGACGGGCAAACGTTGCCCCGCCTGCCGGTCGCCCCGTGTCACGTCGCATCCGGAACTCTTCGACCTGACCATCGCCCATATGGATTGCGACGCCTTCTTTGCCAGCGTCGAAAAACGGGACAATCCCGCTCTGGCCGACAAACCGGTCATCGTGGGCGGCGGAGAGCGCGGTGTCGTGTCGACCGCCTGCTATCTGGCGCGGATCAAGGGGGTCCGGTCAGCCATGCCGATGTTCCAGGCGCTCCGGCTGTGCCCCGATGCTGTCGTCGTGAAGCCCCGGTTTGATGCCTATGTCACGGCCTCAAAAGCAATCCGGGCGATGATGGACGAACTGACCCCGGTCGTGCAGCCACTCTCCCTGGACGAGGCCTTCATGGACCTGTCGGGGACGGCACGGCTGCACGGCGCCCCGCCCGCCGTGATGCTGGCCCGGCTGGTCAAGCGCATGAAGGACGAGATCGGGCTGACCGGATCGATCGGGCTGTCGCACAACAAGTTCCTGGCCAAGGTCGCATCCGACCTGGACAAACCTCGGGGCTTTTCAGTCATCGGCAGGGCCGAGACCATGGATTTCCTGCGCGACCGTCCCGTCCGGCTCATCTGGGGCATCGGCCCTTCCGCGCAGGAACACCTCGAAGCGGCAGGGATCAGGATTTTCGCCGACCTCCTGCGCTGGGACCGGCACGATCTTCAGGCCAGGTTCGGGGGGATGGGCGAAAGGCTCTGGCATCTGGCACGCGGTGAGGATGCGCGTCCGGTCACCGCCCATGAACCGGTCAAGGGTCTGTCCAACGAGACGACCTTTCACGAGGATACCGCGGACCCCGACATTCTGGACGGCCACATCTGGCGCATGGCCGAAAAGGTCTCCTCCCGCGCCAAGGCCCGCGATCTGGCCGGCCGCGTGGTGACCCTGAAACTCAAACGTGCGAACCACACGCTGATCTCGAAACGCCAAAGCCTGCGGCACCCGACCCAGATCGCCGACACGATCTACCGCGTCGCGCGCAGCCTCTTCGATCAGGTGGGCGACGCGGGGCCGTACCGGTTGCTGGGTGTCGGGATCAGCATGTTGACAGACGCCGGCGACGCTGACCGCGAAGGTGATCTCCTCGACCCCGACGCTGTGAAACGGGCCGAGGTGGAGCGGGCCGCCGATGCGATCCGCGCCCGGTTTGGAAAGGATGCCATCGTCAAGGGCAGGGCGCTCCGGTGAAGTCTGCGGGATCGTGGTTGGCGCAGGCTCAAATTCCTTGGCAGGAATTTGCCAAAACTCTTCGAAGAGTTTTGGGCGCGGACTGACCTGCGTGCCTTCCGGAAGACTTCAACACGCATCTCCATCCCTTCCAACCCCCGCCCCCGGCGCTCCAAATTCCTTGGAAGGAATTTGTCAAAACTCTTCGAAGAGTTTTGGCCGCAGACTGACCTGCAAGCCTTCCGGAAGGCATCAACACGCATCCGCCTCCTTTCCAACCCCTGCCCCCTCTCCCAAATTCCTTGGAAGGAATTTGCCAAAACTCTTCGAAGAGTTTTGGTCGCTCGCCCCGCCAATGCATGCTCACCCCGGATTGCACAATCCGCCCGCCCGTCCTAAGCTCGCCTCAGGTCATCAAACCAGAGGAGGGCCGCAATCGATGTTTCGCAGCGGCCATCTCAGTTACGGACCTGTTCCAGCCCTGCAGATCCGTTTGCAGGGCTGAACCGGGACCACAACCAAACCTTCCCTCCGGTCAGCCTGTCTGTCCGCGCCTTCTGGCGCAGCCTTTGCCCCTCCTGGGCCCGACACGAGACCTGACATGACACTGATTACCCTTCGTTCGCTTGGCGTTACCCTCGGCGCGCCGCTTTTCGCAGACCTGTCCCTGTCCATCGGCAAGGGGGACCGCATCGGCCTTGTCGCCGCCAACGGGCGCGGGAAATCCACGCTGCTCCGCTGCATCAGTGGCACGGCCGAGCCGACGACGGGCGAAGTCACCCGGGCGCGGGGCACGCGGGTCGGGCTTGTCGCGCAGGATATTCCGGGCGATCTTCTGGACCTCACGCTGCATGCGGCCGTCTTATCGGCATTGCCGCCGGATCAGGCCGAGGAGGAAAGCTGGCGTGTCGACATCGTCCTGGACGATCTCGACATTCCGGCCGAATTTCGCGACCGCCCCCTGCGGGCGCTGAGCGGCGGCTGGCAACGTCTGGCCATGCTGGCGCGGGTCTGGGT
>JBGSWJ010000351.1:0-9377 GCA_041752495.1 Rhodobacterales bacterium | reverse complement strand
GCAGCCGGTGCTTCGGCAGCGGGGGCAGGGGCCGCGACGGCGGCGGGTGCGCCGGCCTTTTCACCGTCCGCCAGAAGGACGGCGATGGCGGTGTTGACCTTGACGCCTTCGGTGCCGGCGGGGATCAGGATCTGGCTGATCGTGCCTTCGTCGACGGCCTCGAACTCCATCGTGGCCTTGTCGGTTTCGATTTCGGCAAGAATGTCGCCGGATTTGACGGTGTCGCCTTCCTTCACCAGCCATTTGGCAAGGGTGCCTTCCTCCATCGTGGGCGAAAGGGCGGGCATGAGGATTTCGGTTGCCATGTCTGTCTCTCCCTTACGCGTAGATATCGGTCCACAGCTCGGAAAGCTGGGGTTCGGGGCTGTCTTTGGCAAATTCGGCGGATTCGTTGACGATATCCTTGATCTCTTTGTCGATGAGCTTGAGATCGTCCTCGGTCGCGTGATTGCCGGTCAGAAGCATCTGACGGACCTGTTCGATCGGGTCGCGTTCGTCCTTCATCTTCTGGACTTCTTCCCGCGTCCGGTATTTCGCCGGGTCCGACATCGAGTGGCCGCGATAGCGGTAGGTTTTGACTTCGAGGATATAGGGGCCCTTGCCGGACCGGCAGTGGGCCACCGCGCGTTCGCCAGCGGCCTTGACGGCCAGAACGTCCATGCCGTCAACCTCTTCGCCTTCGATGCCGTAGGCGGCACCGCGGAGCCAGAGCGAAGGGGATTTGGTCGAGCGTTTGACCGAGGTGCCCATGGCGTACTGGTTGTTTTCGATGACAAAGATCACCGGGAGCATCCAGAGTTCGGCCATGTTGTAGGTTTCATAGACCTGGCCCTGGTTGGCGGCACCGTCGCCGAAATAGGCGAATGTCACACGGCCATTGCCAAGGTATTTGTCAGCGAAGGCCAGACCTGCGCCCAGCGGAACCTGCGCACCTACGATCCCGTGGCCGCCATAGAAATGCTTCTCTTTCGAGAACATGTGCATGGAGCCGCCCTTGCCACGGGAATAGCCGCCTTCGCGGCCCGTGAGCTCGGCCATCACGCCCTTGGGGTCCATGCCGCAGGCGAGCATATGGCCGTGGTCGCGGTAGGATGTGATGCGCTTGTCGCCTTCTTCGGCGGCAGCTTCAAGGCCGACGACGACGGCCTCTTGCCCGATGTAGAGATGACAGAACCCACCGATCAGGCCCATTCCGTACAATTGGCCCGCCTTTTCTTCAAAGCGGCGGATCAGGAGCATCTCGCGGTAGTGACCAAGGAGTTCCTTGGCAGAGACATTCGGTTTCTCGGCGGGTTTCTTGGTGGCCATTCGGGGGCGCCCTCTCGCTGGGATAGATAGTTTAGCGTTAAACTATCTGTTACAACACGAGACTGCCCTTGGCGAGAGGGTAAAGCCAATCGCCCCGCGCATGGCAGCGTTGCGCCGAAGACGGGTTTGGTTGCTTAGCCAGACGGGACGAGGGCCTGCGCATTGCCGATCCCGGGCAGTGTCGGATCATCAAAGGCAAAAGTGCCGGTAAGACGGGCGCAATTGCCGGACTCTTCCGGGCAGACCTGGGCTGAATAGCTGCCCCGGACGCGGTAGCCACCTTCGGGGAGAGGGGCAATTTCGCGGAGAGTCACTGTGCCGCCTTGGGCGCCGAGCCGGTAAGACGCGTAGGCATCGGATTCGACATCGGCCCTGACATCAGTGTCATAGGAAACTTCCGTGATCGTGCCCGGTCGGGTGAAATCAAAGTTGGGGTCTGATCCCCAGCTTGCCGTGAACGAGAAATCATCCATCGCCGAAATAGAGAGGCCGTTGCTGCTCCAGACGCGGATAATTTCGCCGGAGGTCGTGCTGAGTGTTTCATCGACGGTATACAGCTTGCCTTCCACAGGGAGTGTTGACGAAGGCCCGTCGAATTCCACGGCGCTGCCATCCACCGCAAGCGAGACGAGACCGTTCATGTCTGGGATGATGATGCAGGCGCACGGGTCGTCTATCATCATGGTGCTAGAGCAACCCGCAAGGGCGAGAATGACGACGGCGCGTTTCATGGGGACCCTCCGCTGATCTGGCAGCGACTATGCCACAGCCGCACAAGCCTGCAAGGACCGGGTTCAGCGGATGACGATTTCGTCCGTGCGGACCATGCCCAGCACGTCGCGGGCCTGCTGGTCGAGAAGGTCGAGGTCGAGGTAATCGTCGGACAGGCGGCGGGTCAGATTTTCGAGTTCGGCCACCTGTGCCTCAAGGGCGGCGAGTTCGATCTTGAGATCGTTGCGTTCGGCGTTCACCTCGGCCCGGCGGAAAACGCCGTAGTCGCCCTGAATGGCGGCAAAGGTGAAATAGAGTCCCATCATGATCATGATCATCATGAACAGGATGGAACCCAGGGCCGGTCTGTTGCGTCGGATCATTGCTCGCCTTTGGTAGCAGCCTCTTTCCGGGCTGCTTCGCGATAATCTGACATATCTGATTCGCTTTGTGAATCCCTGTTTTCAAGGGCTAAGGTGCCGGGCTGACGAGATTTCCGGTCATCGCACCCACTGGCAGTTCGGGTTGGTCAAAAGCGAAGACGCCTTCGATGCTGACGCAATTCTCGGCGACGTCGGGCACAGGGCAGGTCTGTCCGCTGAACTGTCCCCGAATGCGGAAGGTTCCGTCTGCCTTGGTCTCGATCGCGGTCAGCCAGATTGTTCCGCCGTCGGGGCCGAGGTCGTAGTCAACGCCCTGAACGACGGTATCCCCGGCCAGAAGCTGCGCATTGATGCGCAACTGCGTGAGCGGCACGCGTGCTGCAAGATCAGGCGGCTGGTCAAAGACGCCGATCACCCCGATCAGATCGGTCGAGATTTCGACACCGCTTGAAGATGCGCCCATCTCGTCAATCGACCACAGAACGCCCTCTGCAGGCATCACACCTTCGGAGGACGTTGCAGAGGGAAGTGTGGTGCCATCCTGAACCAGAACCAGAAGGCCGCTTGTGTCCATGGGCGCGGAGTCTTCAGAGATTGCGCCGCAGGCGGACAGCAAGAGCAAAGTGATGACGGCGGTGCGCATACCTGAGACCTTTCAAAAGGGATTCTCGGAAAGGGTGTGCCGCTGCCGACTGATCGTCAAGCAATGTCTCGGGGTAGGGCTATGCGAAGGTCCGTAAACGTGGCCGGACGCAGTGTGGACCAATTCTTTGTG
Source organism: Rhodobacterales bacterium (assembly GCA_041752495.1). Classification (GTDB taxonomy): domain Bacteria; phylum Pseudomonadota; class Alphaproteobacteria; order Rhodobacterales; family Rhodobacteraceae; genus JAPLPE01. Next base: position 6,200 of record JBGSWJ010000351.1, on the reverse strand, counting down.
TTCTGGCGATCGGCCGTGGTTTCTGGCTTCGATCACGCGCTGTCATTCGTTCACAGACTGCGTCTGAAGCAAAGGACCGGGATTGATGCCATCAGGAAGGCTCTCCTCGTCGAAGGCAAATTTGCCGCTCAGGATTATGCAGGAATTTCTTTGGTCGACCGCACCTGCGGAGCATAGGTTTGCTGTAAACTCCCCGCGGATGCGATAGCCACCCTCCTGCGGGACGATGGCGGTCAGGCGGAGATTGCCTCCATCGGTGCCAAGTTCATATTCGACGCGGTTCTCGGTGGTAACACCTGGTTCAATCTCTGTGCTGAACCCGGCAATAGATAAGGGAAAAGACGCGTCTGCATATGAACCAGGCTGCATCTTGCCGGTGATCTGAAAACCTGACAGGCCCCAAAGGCCGACGGTCAGCAGATTGTCATCGGTCACATGGAAATCGCCCTGGATCGGAAAAAGACTGTCCGGATAGTTTGCCAATGCCATCGGCTGACCATTGCGGGCAAGGGCCACAACGCCATCCCCATTCGGAAATTCAAGACATCCGCAGTCTTCCTGAGATCCTGTCACGCAGGCTGAAAGCGCCAAGGATGCGAGCAGGAGATAGGTTTTCATGGCCGATCCCAAATCAAGGACTGACGCGAGGATGTGGACCCTGCGTCAGTCCGTCAAGCGAAGATCAGGCCTTGCCTTTGTAGATGTCGATCATGGTGGCGAGGAGTTGCATCGCCTCTTCCCGGGGCCGCTGGAAGCAGTTGCGGCCGATGATCGAGCCGTTGCCGCCGCCGTCGCGGATGGCGCGGGCGTCGTCGAGGACGGAGTCCCCGCCCTTGGCCGCACCGCCCGAAAAGACGATGAGGCGGCGGCCGTTGAGGACCGAGCGGACGCATTCGCGGACGCGGTCGGCCTGAGTGGCGACGGGGACGCCGTTCTTTTCGAAGGCTGCCTTGGATTCCTTCTGGCTCAGGTGGTCGGTCGAGAGTTTGACCTTGATAATATGGGCGCCGAGGAGGGCTGCGATATGGGCGGCGTAGGCCGTCACGTCGGCGGCGGTTTCGCCATCCTTGTCAAGGTCTTCGCCGCGCGGGTAGGACCAGATCACGGTGGCGATGCCGACAGACGCGGCCTCGCGGCGCATTTCGGCGATGTCGGAGAACATGTCGAGCGACATGGACGAACCGGGGTAGATCGTGAAGCCGATGGCCGAGCAGCCGAGGCGGAGTGCGTCATCGACCGAGGCCGTGATCGCCTGCGTCTTGGGTGCGCTGGAGGGAAGGAGCGAGTTGGCCGAGTTCACCTTGAGGATCGTGGGGATCTGGCCTGCGAAGGTGTCAGCGCCTGCTTCGAGCGGGCCGAGGGGGGCGGCGTAGGCGGACAGGCCCGCATCCACGGCCATCTGGTAGTGGTAGTGCGGGTCATAGGCGGCGGGGTTGACCGCAAAGCTGCGGGCGGGGCCGTGTTCGAAACCCTGATCGACGGGCAGGATGATCATCTTGCCCGTGCCGCCGAGTTTGCCTTCCATCAGCATCCGGGCGAGGTTGGTTTTGACGCCGGGGTTTTCCCCTTCGTAGTGGCTCAGGATCTTTTGGACGGTCTTGGTCGTTTTCATCGGTTTCAAACCCTTCGGGACAGATTTGCGTTGGCATAGGCCGTGGGGACCGGCCATGCAATTATGTTTTAGCCCATGAGGGCGGTGACGCCGGGCAGTTCCTTGCCTTCCATCCATTCAAGGAAGGCGCCGCCAGCGGTCGAGACATAGGTGAAGTCGTCAGCCACACCGGCGGCGTTCAGTGCAGCGACTGTATCGCCGCCGCCCGCAACCGAGATCAGGTGGCCTGCCTTGGTGAGCGTCGCGGCTTCGCGGGCGGCAGCCATGGTGGCCATGTCGAAGGGGGCGATTTCAAATGCGCCGAGCGGGCCGTTCCAGACCAGCGTTTTCGATTCCCGCAGGACCGAGGCGATGTGGTTCACCGTGGCGGGGCCTGCGTCGAGGATCATGCCATCGGCAGGGCAGGCGTCGGGGGCGAGGATGATGTGATCCGCGCCGGCCTTGAATTCCCGGGCGACGACGATGTCGCGGGGAAGGATCACCTCGCAGGCTGCGGCGCGGGCCTTGGCGAGGATGTCAAGCGCGGTGGCGGCAAGGTCATGTTCACAGAGCGATTTGCCGACCGGGAGGCCTTGGGCGGCCAGGAATGTGTTGGCCATGCCGCCGCCGATCACAAGGTGGTCAACCTTGGTCACGAGGTTGCCAAGGAGGTCGAGTTTGGTCGAGACCTTGGCACCGCCGACGATGGCGGTGACGGGGCGGGTGGGTTTGCCAAGGGCCTTGTCGAGGGCGGCGAGCTCTTCGGCCATCAGCCGACCGGCGAAGGAGGGCAGCAGGTGGGCCACGCCTTCGGTCGAGGCATGGGCGCGGTGGGCGGCGGAAAAGGCGTCATTGCAGAAGACGTCGCCGAGGCTTGCCAGAAACTGGGCCATCTGGGGATCGTTCGCTTCTTCCATCGGGGTGAAGCGGGTGTTTTCCACGAGGATCACGGCATTCTGCGGCTGCGCGTCGATGAAGGCGCGGGTCGGGCGTTCGACAAAGGTCACGGATTGGCCGAGGGCGGATTCAAGGGCGGGCAGAACGATGCGGAGGCTGAAGGCGGGGTCAGGCTTGCCCTTGGGACGGCCGAAATGGGCGAGCAGGATAGGCGTGCCGCCTTTGGCAAGGATGTCCTTGATCGTCGGGATGATGCGTTCGATGCGGGTCGCGTCCGTCACGCGGCCATCTTCGACCGGCACGTTGATATCGACGCGTACCAGCACACGCTTGCCAGCAAGATCCATGTCGTCGAGCGTTTTCCAGGTCATCGCGGGTTTCCCTTGCGGTTGAATTGGGGCCTTCCTGACCGACGGGGGCGCTTGCGTCAACCGTCCCGCATTGGCATATGGCGGACCAAGGCTTACGTCTGACCCCTGATACAGTTCAAGGAGGCCCTTATGGCCGAGATCAAAGATCCCGAAAACACGATCATCATCACGCTGAAGGATGGCCCCGTGACCATCGCCCTGCTGCCGGACGTGGCACCGCTGCATTCTGCGCGGATGAAGGAACTGGCCCGCGCCGGGGCCTATGACAATGTCTGCTTTCACCGCGTGATCGACGGGTTCATGGCCCAGACGGGCGATGTGGAACATGGCGACATGGAAGACGGGTTCAACATCCGTCGCGCCGGAACGGGTGATTCGGACCTGCCGGACCTGCCCGCCGAGTTTTCGGGCCTGCCGCATGACCGGGGCACGCTGGGTGCGGCGCGGTCGTCGAACCCGAATTCTGCCAACAGCCAGTTCTTTATCAATTTCAGCGACAACCATTTCCTGAACCGGCAATACACGGTCTATGGCCGGGTGATTTCGGGGATGGAACATGTGGATGCCATCGTGCGCGGCGAGCCGCCTGCGAGCCCGGATCGCATGATCACCGTGCGGGTGGCTGCCGATGTATAAGCTGGCTGCCGTACTGGCCCTGATCGGCGGGCCTGCATTTGCCGTGGGTCTGGACATCACCGTTGCCGGAGAGGCCAATGGGGTCATCCATATCGAGTTGAACGAAGCCGGAGCGCCGAACCATGTGGCGCAGATTGTGGCTCTGGCCAATGCCGGGGCCTATGACGGCGTCGTGTTTCACCGCGTGATCGACGGGTTCATGGCGCAAACGGGTGACGTGCAATACGGGCGCGTCGGTGGCGACATGTCGATGGCCGGGATGGGCGGATCAGAGATGCCTGATCTGGCGGCCGAGTTTTCGGACACGCCCTTCGAGCGCGGCACCGTCGGCATGGCCCGGGCGCAAGACCCTGATTCGGCCAACAGCCAGTTCTTCATCATGTTTGATGCCGGTGATTTCCTGAACGGCCAGTATACGGTCGTGGGTCAGGTCACCTCGGGCCTTGATGTGCTGGACGCGATCAAGCGGGGCGAGGGCGACAACGGGTCGGTCATTGGCGCGCCGGATGTGATGACCTCGGTGAAGGTGACCGAGTAAGGCTTTCGGGGGGAGGGGGCTGTGCCTGCCTCCCCCCGAGCATTTCTGACAGATTGAGAGACAAGGGTCTTTGCGGGCCTTTGGCGCGGGGAACGGGTGGAGCGCAGGGATCGGATCGACCTGTTCGGGGCAGCGTCCCTGACGGGATTTGCGCTGCTGCTGGCGTTCAATCAGGTCATTATCAAGGTCACCAACGGCGGGTTGCAGCCGGTGTTCTTTGCCGGGTTGCGGTCGGCCGGGGCAGCGGTTTGCGTGTATCTGTGGCTGCGCTACCGGGGAATACCGCTGCGGGGCGGCCGGGCTGTGGCCTTGGCCGGGGTCATCACCGGCACGATCTTTGCCTTTGAATTCCTGTTTCTTTTCATGGCACTGGACCTGACGACCGTCAGCCGGACAAGTGTGATCTTTTACTCCATGCCGGTGTGGATGGCGCTGGCCAGCCATTTTCTGTTGCCCGGAGACCGGCTGACACCGAAGAAAGGGCTGGGGCTGGCCTTGTGCGTGGGCGGCGTGGCTTTGGCAATGTCGGACCGGCATGGAGGGACGGCGAGCATTGCGGGCGATCTGGCGGCGCTGGGGGCCGCGATGGGCTGGGCCGCGACGGCCATGATGGCCAAGGCGTCCCCCCTGAAGCGGGCAAGGCCGGAGGTGCAACTGTTCTGGCAGGTGCTGGTGTCGGCGCCGATCCTGCTGCTGCTTGCGCCGCTGTTCGGTGATCTGGTTCGGGACCTGCAGTGGTTCCATCTGGCCGGGCTGGTGTTCCAGATCGTCGTCGTTGTGAGCGCCGGGTTCATCTTCTGGCTGTGGCTGTTGTCGATTTACCCGGCATCGGGCGTCGCGTCGTTTTCCTTTCTGTCGCCGGTGTTTGGCGTGGCGCTGGGCTGGGCGCTTCTGGGCGAGCCGGTGGGGTTGTCGCTGGTCGGCGCACTGGTTCTGGTCGCGGCGGGGATCGTGCTGATCAACCGGCGTTAACGATAGATAAGGATTTTGGGGGGATGCGGGGGGTAGCTGCAGGGTCCTTTCATCAAGCCTTTGAATCGGATGTGTTTTGTGGCGATTTGCGACGTCTGTGCGAGGTCGGTATCACGTCGGTATTACGTCGGTATTTTTTGGACTGCGCCGTAACTGAGTGTTCATCTTTTACGACGGGAAGCATCGCAGACTGTCGTTTCCGATTGCTTACCGCGCCGCGCGCCCTCAGGTTCCGCAGAAGGTGCGGGTCACGCGTTCTTCGTCCTTTGGCGGGCGGGTGAAGGCGGGGTCCGTCACGGTATAGGGCGCGGTGACGGCGGCCAGCATGGCGTGGAAGGGGGCGAAATCGCCCGCGACGCCTGCGGTGATCGCAGCCTCGATCAGATGGGTGCGGGGGATCACGGCGGGGTTGCTGTTTGCGGCCCGTTTCACGTCGGGATCGCGTTTCTGCCAGAGCGTTTCCCATGCGTCAAAGGCCGTGCGGTCGCTGAACTGGTCGCGGGCCGATGGTCCGCCGAGGGCGCGGAAGGTGTTGGTGAAGTCCGATCCGTCGCGGGCCATGAGGGCGAGGAGGCCTTCGATCAGGGGGCGGTCATCCTCGGTGGGGTCGGTCAGGCCGAGTTTGGCACCGAAGACCTGCAGCCATGCGGCGGCGTAGAGATCGGGAAAGCGGTTCACGATGGCCGAAAAGCTGTCGATGGCGGCGTCACGGTCGGGCATCAGGGGGATCAGGGCGGTGGCGAACTGGGCCACGTTCCAGATCGCGATCTGCGGCTGGTTGCCATAGGCATAGCGGCCATAGTGGTCGATGGACGAGAAGACCGTGTTCGGGTGGTAGCTGTCCATGAAGGCGCAGGGGCCGTAGTCGATCGTTTCACCGGAAATCGCACAGTTGTCGGTGTTCATCACACCGTGGATGAAGCCGAGGCCCATCCATTGGGCGATCAGGCGCGCCTGCCGTTCCATCATGGCGGTGAGGAGGTCGGCGGGGCCTGTTGCTGTGGGATAGTGCCTTGCGATGACGTGGTCTGTGAGCGCCTGAAGGGCGGGAACGTCATTGCGGGCAGCGAAGAACTGGAACGTGCCGACGCGGATGTGGCTGGCCGCGACACGGGTCAGGACGGCGCCGGGCAGTTTCGCCTCGCGGTAGACGATGTCGCCGGTGAGGGTGGCGGCCAGCGCCCGGGTGGTGGGC
>JBGSWJ010000350.1:0-2564 GCA_041752495.1 Rhodobacterales bacterium | reverse complement strand
GGCCAACCGAATGCCAATATCCTGCCGATGCCGGGGCAGTTCATCGCACAGGGCATGACATCGCTGCAGGCGGTCTTCGGTGGCAAGCAGGTTCGCCTTACCACCGGCATGGGACCGCGCGTCGGAACGATCTTCAGCGTCAAAACCTATCCGGGCCGCACCTGGGCGCGGATGCTCGACGCGCTGGAACTACCCTTCGACATCGTCGTCACCAACAGCTTCACCCCGGCGCGGAACAACGAGATCGAAGAGCGGATCAAGCGCACCGCGCGGCAGATGCGGGCTTCCGAGGATGCCGCCGAAACCTTGCGGCAGGAGCTCGTCGATGCGGCGGACAGCGTCGCCTCCGGTCGGCTGGTCTTTGGCAAGCATCATCTGTCGGTGATGGTCACGTCCGAGTCCGCAGAGGAGCTGGAAGACGCTGCCTCCGAGGTATGGCGGGCAGGGCAGGACTGCGGCGCAACACTGGTCCGCGAGAGCTTTGCTGCACGTGCCGCCTGGTTTGCACACGCCCCCGGCCATTGGTCCTATCGGCCCCGAACAGCGTTGGTGTCCGCGCAGAACTTCGCACATCTCGCGGCCCTCCACCGTGTCGCCGAAGGCCGCACCCGATCTCAGTCGCCCTGGGGCGAGACGATCACCGCACTGCCGACCGTGACCTCCAGCCTTTATCGCTTCAATTTCCATGACAAGGGCAGCCGGGGGGCCGAACCGAGCGCGGGTCACACTCTCGTTTTGGGGCGTACCGGATCGGGCAAGACCTTGGGGACGGCCTTCCTCATGGCGCAGGCGCGGCGCGTTGGTGCTCGAATCCTCGTCATCGACAAGGACCGCGGGTTGGAAATGGCGGTTCGCGCCATGGGTGGCAGCTATTCCGCGATCCGCATCGGAGAGGCGACCGGCCTCAATCCGTTCCAGACCGAAACCGATGAACGTGGCGCTGCCTGGCTGACCGACTGGCTTGGTGACATCCTGACCGGTGTCCGTGGTTTCGAGACGGCGCAGACCGTCAGTCTGAACGCCGCCGTGCGCCAGATCGTCTCGGCCGATCCCCGGCTTCGGACCTTCGACGGGCTTTCCACCCTGGTTGCCTCGACCGACGACGAGGGCGATCTTGTCGCCCGCGTCCGCGAATGGGGGCATGGGGGACGGCACGGCTGGCTCTTCGGGCCGGGGGCTGCCTCCGAAATCAGCCTCGCCGAAGATGTGGTCGGGATCGACATGTCGGAAATCCTCGACCTCGGCACCGAACGCTCGGCTTTGCTGGCCTATCTCTTCCGCCGGATCGAGCGGGTGATCGAAGACCGCCGACCCACCCTGATCGTGATCGATGAAGCCTGGAAGATGCTGGACGACCCGATCTTCGTGAAGCGTTTGCATGACTGGCTGGTCACTATGCGCAAGAAGAACGCCGCCGTGATGATGCTGACCCAGACCCCGACACATCTGACGCAGTCCAAGGTCGGCCAAATCATCGCGGAAAGTGTGGTGACCCAGCTCCTCTATCCGAACCCGCGGGCCAACCCCGAGGATTACCGGATCCTGCGCCTGAACGAGAAAGAAGCCGAGTTCCTCTGCACGCCGACCGGGGGCTTGCGTCTGGCGCTCCTGCGTTCGGCCGGGGACTCGGTTTTTGTAAACATGGATCTCGCTGCCCTCGGCCCATTGCTGCCAGTCCTCGGTGGCGGGCGGACCGGCGAGGACCGTGCGCCCTTTGGTTGGCGCCAATCTCCTGACTTCTGGAAGGACATGCTATGAAACTTCACCCTGGGATCAGCCCCTTTCTGCTTCTCGGGCTTCTCGCCGCTTGCTCTGGCGTGGAGACTGGCACCGTTTCGCCGTGCCACGGCCAGTTCCGCGCGGAGGGCAAGTACTTCGCTGCCCGCGAAACTGCAGATGGATCGACCGTGGTCCTCAGCACGATGAACGCGCTGCAAGCCGGTTGCGCGGACTGATCCCCGATGAACCGAGCGCGTTCCCTCGTTAGTTTCGGCGTCGGTCTCGGCCTTGGCGTCGCGCTGCCCTTGGCGGCCTTCGCGCAGGGCGTGCCCATCATCGACGGGTCGCGCCTCGCAAACTTCATTTCGCGTCTGACCGAACAGGCGGAAGATGCTTTGAAGCAAGGCGAGACGCTGGAGACGCAAAGCCAGCTCAGCGAGATCGAACGGGATCAGCTGGCGGCCTACGAGCGCTTTCTGGCGGATACAACGGGCGTGACGGACCTCAGCAGTTTCGAGATCGGAGGCGCAGGGTTTCCACCTGCCGATGAAGTCTATCCGATCACCGAGGACAGCCCCGAAAGCAACCGGCTCTTTGGCGACGGCGAGACGGTCGAGGCGATGATCATCGCGACCGCACGTCGCTATGAAACCCATCCCGGGGTTCAGAAGGTCGGCCTGACCCCGACCACCTGGCGGATCCTCTTTCAGTCGCTGGTCAAACAGGAAAGCGCCTTCAACAACGCGGCCATCAGCCCGGTGGGCGCGCTCGGTTTCTGCCAGTTGATGCCGGGAACGGCTTCCGATCTTGGCGTTGACCCGAGCGACCCGCTGCAGAACCTCGAT
>JBGSWJ010000349.1:0-10663 GCA_041752495.1 Rhodobacterales bacterium | reverse complement strand
AGCGGCGTGGCCCGGCTGGTTGCCGAGGCGCCGATGTCCGGCAACGACGGGTTCGCGATCAGTGCCGATGGTGCGACACTGTACATCAGCGGCGGCGGAAGGTTGACGGCCTATGACCTTGTCACAGGTGCGGCGCGTCCGATCCCGTTCGATACCACCTCGCCGCACGATTACCGGGGCGAGATGGCCTATCTCTTCGATCATCAATGGCGTTTAGTTCAGTCCAAGTTCTATGACGCCAACCTGCACGGCGTGGACTGGCCCCATATGCGGGAACTCTATGTCAAGCATCTGCCACATATCTCGCACTGGGAAGATTTCGCCGACATGATGGCCGAGATGCAGGGCCAGCTGAATGCGTCCCACATGTTCTCGAACTTCAACCCCGGAGAGGCGTGGTGGGACCAGGTCGGTTCGCTGGGGGTGTACTGGGACGACACGCACGAAGGCGAAGGCATGAAGGTGGCCGGCGTTCTGGCCGGCGGCCCTGCCGATGTGCCCGGCTCACTTCTGGTGCCGGGCGCGGTCGTGATGACGGTGGATGGCGTGACTGTTGCCCCGACGATGGACATCGATGAGCTGCTGAACCGCACAACGGGCCGCAATGTTCTCCTCGGCGTTACTCCGCCGGGGGGCGGCGCGATGGCCGAGCAAACCGTGGTACCGGTGCCGGTCGCCGCTGAATCAACACTGGCCTATAACCGCTGGATCGCCGAACGGCGCGCCATCGTCGAGGAGTTGTCCGGCGGGCGGTTGGGCTATGTCCACGTTGCGGCGATGAACAACGCAGAAATGCTCAAGACCTATGCCGAACTCATGGGCCGCTATGGCGCGGCCGAAGGTGCAGTGGTCGATGTGCGGTTCAATACCGGCGGCTTCCTGCATGACCAGTTGCTCGACTTCCTGAACGGGACGCGGCATTCCGGTCTGGTGACACGCGAAGGTGTGGATCTCGGGACGTCGCCCTTTGACCGCTGGGCGCGCCCGACGGCCATGGTGCAGAACGCCTCCAGCTATTCTGACGGGTCGATCTTCCCCTTCTTCTACCGGCGCGAAGAGCTTGGCCCGATCGTGGGCGACCGGGTTCCGGGCACAGGGACGGCCGTTCTTGTCGCGTCGCAGATCGAACCGCGGATGGTCTTTGGCGTGGCTCAGCTGGGTTTCCGGACGATCGAGGGTACATTCCTGGAGAATACCGAAATCATTCCCGACCAGTTGATCCGGACCGACCCGAATTTCATCTCGCAAGGTCGCGACCCGCAGCTCGAGGCGACAGTGGGGGCCTTGATGGCGACCTTGGACAGGGAATGAAGGTCGTCGCCATTCAGCTTGGGATCTAGCCTGCTTCGGGCAACGATCTGCGTGACAGGAAACAAGGCATGCTGGCCGGTGAGGGGAGGCAGCATGACAACGGCATCCCCGTCCGGAATGCCGCGAAACAGGTGCGCAGTAGGACGAGGCAGGCAGCCTCAAGGCTGATCTGCATCACAGATATTCCTGGCCTCTCTGGCACGATGCGATAGCGCTTCGCGATAGTGCTGGCCGAGCGTTCGTTGGAGATTGTCGAAAGCGTTTGACCTGATACCGACAGATCAATGCCGGAAAGACTTGCTCCTCCTTAGTCATGGGCGTGCTCCGTACCGGCGCACCGGCCCTCCTTGTGGCGATCAAGGTCGATGTTGTTCTGGATCGCGACCGGGTCGGCGGTGCCCATGCCAGAGACGGCAGAGAGTGACTTGTCCCCGGACCAACTGCGATCGGGGGGGCAGGTCGCGCAGCCGGTCGGGGCCTTACGGGCCTTGAAGTCCGGGAAGGGCGGGATGCAGAAGCGTTCTCCGAACGTAGCGTTGGCAGCAGTTGCAACACGGTTGCCACCATCCCGAGTTACGCGCTGTGGTACTGCTCCGTCAGCCGCCCAGCCATGGTGACGATGGTGATCTGCACCGCATCCGAATGCCGCGCAAGCCGTATCATATACTCCCCTCGTGGCCCTCGCTCGCCAGTCAGTCTGTAGTTGGCCACGTGCCCGGATCCCAAACCAGGAGTTCGCAACAGTCGACGACGCGTTGCCATGGCAGCAGACCGGTATCGGTCGGGCTGGTCAGTTTAGAAAATAAAATGATTACAATATATTGACCCCCCCCAATGGAAGGCTCCTTCGTTTCAGCGGTCGCGACGCTTCACTTCTCCAGCAGCCGATGCGCCATCGGGCGCCAGCCGATCAGACGTTCGGCTTTGGAGAGGTCGTGCTCTTTGCCTGTCTCATCACCAACAATGTAGACGGATTCGTAACGTGGCTCGCTGCCAAGCGTCCGGATGGCACCAAGATAGGCATTGGCCATGTCCTCCTCGTCCAGCGGATGGACAAAGCTGCCGTCGCTGGCGCGCATCGGGTTGCGACGCTGGGCAAGATAGGTCGCGCGGTCGCGCGGGCCGCTGATACGGAGGCCAAGGATATCCATCCCGAACCACCGCGCGAAATAGGCGCAGATCTGTTCGCCAAGCCCTTTGGACAGTCCATAGACCGATGGGGAATCCAGCGGGAGGGTCTCTTCCGCCGGATAGAAACTGCGGTTGCGGTAGTGGACACTCATCGAACTGGTATAGACGCCGCGCTTAACCCCGTTTTCCTGCGCCAGATAAAGGAACAGGTGCAGAGCCTTGGTATTGAGGTCATAGTTGCTGAGGATGGTCTCGACATCCTGGGTCGTCACCGTACCGCCCTGGCCATGCCGCATGGCAAGCCAGACAAAGGCATCAACCCCGGCAAGAGCCTTGCGGATCGCATCGGGGTCGAGGACCGAGCCCTGCATGAACTCAACATCCGGATCCGAGGGCGGGTTGAGGTCAAGCACTCGCAGAGCGTGGTGGCGTTTGAGGTAGGGCGTGATCAGCTGGCCGACATGGCCTGCGCCGCCGACGAGGAGGATTTTCATGCTATGCCTTCTCTCCGGTATCGAGGACGCGGATACCGTGCTTGCGGGCGGTTTCGTGGAACAAGGCGCCGACAGCCGGAAGTTCGTCGGCAGAATTGCCTTCGGCGATGGCGGGATAGTCGGGGTCAAGTGCTTCGAGCCGCGCGAAAAGCGTACCGAAATCCATCACTCCCTTGCCCGGGCACCCATCCTGCAGATGGATGGCCAGGCGGTTTTCGACCCAGATATCCTTGGCATGGGCGCTGCAGATGTATTTGCCCAGCAGGTCAAAATGACGGTTCAATTCGCCGGTCGTGTCGTAGATCGTCTCTAGCGTGATCCAGTTCGCGGAATCATAGTCGCAGCGCACCCACGGGGAATCCACCGCATCAAGGATACGCAGCGCGATTTCGGGGGTGCGCGGGGTCACGAGCGAGTGGGATTCAAGGCTGAGAAGAACGCCTGCGTCCTCGGCAGCCTTCGCGCATTCCCGCAGCGAACGGATCAATTGCGCCTCGGACTGCGGGGTCCAGTTGTCGGGGTGGGGGAACCAGGGGCCGGCGGGGTTCATCGAGCCCGGCCCGGTATCAATCCCGCGCGCACCCATCCAGCCCGCCAGCCGCAGAGCGGCCTGCAGGACGCGCACCGACTGGGCCCGCGCCGTTTCGTCCGGGGTGATCAGGTTTTGCCAGTAACCCGTGCACTGAAAGAAGGAGACGCCCTCATCCGCCAGAAGCGCCTTGAGCCGCTCGGCTTCAGCGCGCGTGGCAGAGAGCGGGTCGTTGGCGCGGAAGCGCGTGAAGATACCCGAAAAACCCGCATCGCGGACGCGCCTGCACATGGCCGCGTCAAGGTCATTCATATTGTCGGGCAGGAAACAGCCGCTCATCCCAAATCGCATCTGACCGACATTCCCCATGATTTCGCCTGAACGGGAAAGTCCGCTAATTTCGCCCGGTGTTCAAGCGTTTTGCATCAAGGGCGGCAGCATGAATCGTGACGCCAGACCCGTGGGACGTTCCGTTCAGGAAGTGTCTCGATTTGGTCCTGAACCGCAGCGGCTTGCCGATCGCAGTCTTGCATGATGATGTCGCTCTCTTGCGCGGCGATGGACCGACACAGACCGGGGCCGGGGCCAGATGGTCATTGTCCGCAAGTTCAAGGCTGACGATGCCGCCGGCCCTGCCTGGCTGACAGTCTGCGCGTCACACAGTAGCCACGTCGACCGGTCACACAGTCGGCGCAGCCGCCTGTTCACTCTTGCAAACGTATGCTAGGTGGATCACCAGTAAGGCCAGACGGATGGCCCCAAAGTGCAAGAACGGGATGGATCGGATATGGTGGACAAAGACAAGGAAGAGAGCGTCAAGCAGGTCGAGCGGCATGATTACCCCGATCTTGCCCCGCAAGACGGCAAACGGACACAGTCGCTGGCCGGGTTTGACGACATCTATACCGACATCGTTGATTACATCGTCCGCTGTACCCACAAGATCTGGGACGAACGCGATATCGGCCTGATCTATACCCACTACACCCATAATTGTGTCCTCTACGGGACGACCGGCACGATCTACAACCGCGAGGATATTGTCCGCGACACGATCCAGCGGCTTGTGTCCTTTCCCGAACGGCGCGGCATGGCGACCCAGGTCATCTGGAACGGCAACGACAAGGACGGGTTCTATACCTCGCACCTTGTCACCGGGTCGGGGCGGCATACGCAGAACGGACATCTTGGGCGGGCGACGGGACGTCCCTTTGTGTCGCGCACCATCGCGGACTGCATGATATACGAGAACAAGATTTACCGAGAATGGGTCGTGGCCGACACCACGGCGATCATGCTGCAACTGGGTCTTGACGTGGATGCCTTCGCCACCCGGATTGCCGAAGCCGCCCTTTCAAAGGGGCAGGTCAACCTAGATATCGGCGAAAATCGCCTGATGATCGGCCAATACGCCGTGCCCGAAGCCGCAGATGAATCCCTGGCGCATGATGAGCTTGAGGCCCATACGATCCGCTGGCTGCACCAAGTCTATAACCGCAAGATGTTCGGGACCATTACCCAGGTCTATGCACCGACCTGCCTTTATCACGGGCCGCTGATGGTTGAACATTACGGCCATGCCGCCGTGATTCACCAGACACTCGGGTTGGTGGGAAGCCTGCCGGATGCCGTCTTTCAGGTGCACCACATCTGTTCGACCCCTTGCGAAGAGGGCGGCACAATGGTGGCAGTCCGCTGGACGATGGAGGGGCACCATCTGGGCTATGGCATCCTTGAGCTCTTGGGAAATCCCACGGGCAAGCGGGTGCAGGTCATGGGGATCAGCCATTTCCACTACAAGGACGGCAAGATCGTCGATGAATGGCGGGTCTATGATCAGATGTCGATGCTGGCGCAGGTGCGTCTTGCGCAGCTGACCGATCGAAAAGCAGCCGAAGTTGCCGCCCCCGGCGCCAGCTGACTGATTTCGATCCCACGGACCAAAGAGGGGAGGTGGCCGCAGGGTCGCCTCCCTTTTCTCTTTGATGGGAAATCGGTTCAGAAAATTCTTGCAAACGAATGCAAAGATCGTAGGATCAACGCTGACCTAGATTCACCACTTCGTGGCTGGCCGCACCCGGGGCCTCTGCGGAATGGGTCGGAGATGTCCCGGGACACAACAGGGAGAGAGCAATGAAGCTCACCATGAAGGCCGCTCTGATGCTCGGGGCGATGGGTATTTCGGGCGCTGCCGCAGCCGATTGCGGCATTTCGGCGGGTTCCGTGCGTATCCTGTCGAACGACTTCGAAGCGCTCCGCATCGTCAATGCGGCCGCCGCCGAATGCGCAATCGATGCCGTGACGGTCGAGTCGAACGCCACGTCTGAGCACAAGAACATCCAGGGGCCCGCACTTTCGGTCAATCCGGCCGAATACTCGGTGGCTGTCGTCGCCAACAACTCGATCGTGCCGCTGATGGACGGCGCGCTGATCCGTCCGCTCGACGATCTTGTCGCGGCCTATGGCAGCTCCCTGCAGCCCAACCAACTGATCTCGATCGATGGCAAGGTGATGGCAGTGGCCTTCATGGGCAACGGCCAGCACCTTTTCGTCCGCAAGGATATTCTGGATCAGGTCGGCCTGCCGATCCCCACGACCTATGAAGAAGTGCTTGCCGCCGCCGAGGCGATCAAGGCCGCTGGCATCCTCGAATATCCGCTGGCCGCCTCGGTCAAGCCGGGCTGGGATCTCGCTGCGGAATTCGTGAACCTCTACCTCGGGACGGGCGCCGATTTCTTTGAGCCGGGAACCGCGAACCTGGCCATCGACAATGAACAGGGCCGTCTTGTCCTTGATACGATGCGCGCGATGACGGGCTACATGAACCCGGATTACCTGACCTATGACGCGACGGTCCTGAACCAGGTCTGGGATTCGGGTCAGGTCGCGATCATGAACCAGTGGGGAAGCCTGGCCGGCGCGGCCATCGACCCCGCCACCGCCAACCCCGAAGTTGCCGCAGCCACCGTCTTTGCCGCAACGCCGACCATCGGCGGCGGGACCATTCCCGCAGCGGCCCTTTGGTGGGACGGATTTACGATTGCGGCCAACGCCAGCGACGAAGATGCCGCCGCGTCGTTTCAGGCAATGGTGCACGGGATCTCGCCCGAGGTTATCGCGGCCAATCCGGATGCGGCGACCTGGCTCGTGGCCGGTTTCACGCCGGGTGCTGCGCAGGCCGGTGTGATCGCCAACGCCACAGGCGGCGCGCGGGCCTATCCGATGATGCCGTACATGGGGCTTCTGCATACGGCGCTGTCGACGGAACTCGCTGACTTCATCGCGGGAAATGAAGATGCCGATCAGGCGCTGGCCGATGTAAAGGCCGCCTATGATACCGCCGCGCAAGGGGCCGGTTTCCTCCAGTAAGCCCTGAAAACCTCCGGGGCCGGTTCTCGGGCCGGCCCCGCACCTGACAGATGCCCCCTTGCGGCGCATCTTTCCCAACGCCCCGTGGCGTGCAAACCTCCCAGCATCCGGATGAAAGGACGACAGGTGCCCCATCGCACATTCGCGTGGTTCATGCTGCCATCGCTGATTGCGATGATCCTGTTCATCACGTTGCCGATCTTTTCTGTGTTGGTGCAGTCCCTGTTCGTCGAACACGAAAGGGTCATGGTCAAGGCCGAGACCTGCGGCCCCTTCGGTTGCGAAACCGAATTCCGCGTCGACACCGAGGCGACCGCCGCCCTGCAAGAGGCTGAACCTCTTGGTCGCTTTGCCGGGTTTTCCAACTACACCGACCGCAACCATCTGGCCTTTGCCGAGATTGCCGAAATCTGGTCCGGCGATGACCCGCTGTCAGTGAAAGCGGGCAAGATGATGAACCTGCCGTTCTGGCGGGCGCTGGCCTTTACGCTGACCTACTGCTTTGTCGTGACGCCGCTGGCCATGGCGCTGGGCTTTGCCATCGCGCTGGGGATCAACACGATGCCGAAACTGGCCAAGGGGCCGGCCATCTTCGTCTCGATCCTGCCGATGATCATCACGCCGCTGGTGGGGTCGCTGATCCTCTTCTGGATGCTGAACCCGCAGGGTATTCTGGGGGCATCGCTGCAGAACCTGGCCAATGATCCCACGCTGACTCTGCGGTCATCAGCGGCCATGACCTGGATATCGCTGCTGGTTTATGGCGTCTGGACGAACGCGCCGTTTTCTTTTGTCGTCTTCTATGCCGGGTTGCAGACCGTTCCCGGTGACACGCTTGAATCGGCCATGATTGACGGCGCGTCCCGGTGGGAACGTGTCCGCTATGTCATCATCCCCCATCTCGCGCCCCTGGCAACCTTTGTGGCGCTGGTCCAGCTGATGGACAATTTCCGCGTCTTTGAACCCGTCGTCGGCTTCTCGGCCGAGGCGAATGCGACCTCGCTCTCCTGGCTCGTGTTCAATGATCTCGTCAGCGCGGATACCCAGCAATTCGGTTCTGCGGCCGCGACCTCGATCCTCACCATTGCCGGGGTTGTCGTGCTCCTGATCCCGGTCCTTGTCCGCACATGGCGCGACTTTAGCCGAAAGGCCGCACGATGAGCGCGGCTGCCAAGGTCTCCCGCCTGCCGCCGGGCCTGCGGCTGATCACGGGCGTGATGCTGGCCCTCTGGTTGATCGCAGCGGCCTTTCCGTTCCTCTGGACAGTCTGGGGCAGCTTCAAGGTCGAAGCAGACTTCTTCTCGCGCGAACACTGGACCAATGCCATCACCGGCCCCCGCACCATCATGCAGACCGGAGGCGCCTTCACGCTTGACGGGTATTACGGTGCCTGGATCACCCGTGAATTCTGGCGCGCGGCGATCAATACCATCATCGTCACCCTTTCGGTCACGGTCTTTTCGCTGACCATCGGCACGCTCGGCGGCTATGCGCTGGCGCGGTCGGGGCATCGCTATGCCTTCTGGATCCTGATTGCCGCGCTGGTGTTCCGCGCCATGCCGCATATCACGCTCGTCTCGGGCTATATGCTGCCGTTTCTGGAATGGAACATCTGGGGTGTCCTGCCCACGACGATCATCGTGCTGGTTGCCATCAACCAACCCTTCACGCTCTGGATGCTGCATTCCTTCTTTCTGTCGATCCCCAAGGATCCGGACGAAAGCGCGCTTGTCGATGGCTGCACGCGGTTTCAGGCATTCCGCCTTGTCATCATCCCGGTGATGTGGCCCGGGGTCATCACGACCGGACTGTTTTCCTTTCTTCTGGCCTATAACGATTTTGCCGTCACCTCGATGCTGCTCAGCCAGGAAAACCAGACGATGATCCCCAAGATTTCGTCTTTCCTCGGGTCCATCCAGGAACAGGGCAACGTCATGTATGCCGTGGCTGCGGTGGTTTCGGCCACGGTGCCGCTCTTCATTCTGGTCCTTTTCTTTCAGCGTCAGATCGTCAGCGGCCTGACCGCCGGCGCGGTCAAGGGATAATCGCCATGGCACGAATTCAATTGCGCAATGTGGTCAAGCGGTGGGGGTCGGTCGTCGGTGTCCGTGGGCTGAGCCTTGACATCGAGGACGCCGAGTTCGTCGTGTTTCTGGGGCCGTCGGGCTGTGGAAAGACCACGACGATGCGGATGATCGCCGGGCTCGAAGACATTACCGAAGGCGAAATCTGGATCGGGGAACGCAAGGTCAACGATCTTGAACCCAAGGACCGCGACATCTCGATGGTGTTTCAGTCCTATGGTCTTTATCCCAACATGACCGTCTATGAAAACATCCGCTTCCCTTTGAAGGTGCGCCGTGTGCCCGAGGATCAGCACAGGGACCGCGTGATGAAGGCCGCCGAAATGGTGGAACTTGGGCCGCTTCTGGACCGCAGGCCAGCCGCCCTGTCCGGGGGCCAGCGGCAACGCGTAGCTTTGGCCCGCGCGATTGTGCGCGAACCCAACGCCTTTCTCATGGATGAACCCCTGTCAAACCTTGACGCAAAACTTCGCGTCTCGACCCGGGCGCAGATCAAGAACCTGCACCACACGCTGCGGACCACGACGATCTATGTCACCCACGACCAGATCGAGGCGATGACCCTTGCCGACCGTGTCGTCGTGATGAGCCAGGGCGAAGTGCAACAAGTGGGGACGCCGACCGAAATCTATGACCGCCCGGCCAACACATTCGTCGCGGCCTTTATCGGCAATCCGGCCATGAACCTGATGAAGGGCGAATTGCGGGACGGCACCTTTACCGCCGAAAACGTGACCCTGTCCGGCCTGCGCCTGGATGTGTCAGGCCCCGTGACTCTGGGCTTCCGGGCCGAGGATGCGGCGGTCGCCGCAGAGGGGGCCATCCGCGCGCCGGTCTACACGATGGAGCTTTTGGGCGAGGCGACGATGATCGCCGTCCGCGTCGGCGCCGACATCGCGGCGGTCAAGGCGCCCAAGGATTTCCGGATCGGCATCGGAGAGACCGTGTCGATCCACGTCCCGCCATCGGCCTGCCATCTGTTCGACCACAACACCGGACATCGGATCGCGTGACTTGGCCATCGGGATGGTTATCTTTCACACAGTCACGGTCGATCAGGAAAGCCACACAAGATGAGTGAAAAGGTAACCTCGCTGCAAGTCGCCGAACTGGCCGGTGTCAGCCAGTCTGCGGTCAGTCGCGCCTTTACCCCCGGCTCCTCTGTGTCAAAGAAAACCTCTGAAAAGGTGCTGGCCGCGGCCGAAAAGCTGGGCTACCGGCCCAATGTTCTCGCGCGCAGCCTCAAGTCCGGGAAAAGCCGGATCATCGGTCTCGTGGTGGCCTACCTTGAAAACTACTTCTACCCCGAGGCCGTCGAACGCATCTCCGCCGAATTGCAGAAGGTCGGATACCACGTCCTTGTTTTCCTTGGCCAGAACACCGCTGTCGATGCCGATCGGGTGGTCCATGATCTGATGGATTATCAGGTCGACGGCATCATCCTGGCCTCGGTGTCGATGTCGTCCGAACTGGCCGAAAAGTGTCTCGCCATCGGTGTGCCTGTGGTGCTGTTCAACCGGGGCCAGGATGACGGGCGCATGTCATCGGTAACGACCGACAACCATGCAGGGGGCTTTGCCCTGGCTGATTTCCTCTGCTCGCTGGGCCACGAACGGATCGCCTATATCGCCGGTTTCGAAGGCGCGATGACCCAGCGTGACCGCGAGGCCGGTTTCCGCGCCGGGCTGGCGGCGGCAGGAAAGGACCTGTTCGCCCGCGGCGTCGGCAACTTCCGCTATGCCGAG
>JBGSWJ010000348.1:0-1587 GCA_041752495.1 Rhodobacterales bacterium | reverse complement strand
ACGGGACGAGCACGGGTTCAAGGGCGGCTACACGACGGTCAAGAATTACGTTCGTGAACATGGCCGACGCAGCCGCGAGATGTTTGTTCCGCTTGCCCATGCCCCTGGTCATGCACAGGCGGATTTTGGCGAGGCGATGGTGGTGATCGGCGGCGTGGAGCAGAAAGCGCACTTCTTCGCGCTGGATTTGCCCTTCAGTGATGCCTGCTTTGTTCGCGCTTATCCCGCTGCCGTTTCCGAGGCTTGGGTTGATGGCCACGTCCATGCCTTTTCGTTCTTCAGTCGGGTGCCGCAGTCGGTTCTTTATGACAATGACCGGTGCCTGGTGGCGAAGATCCTGCCGGATGGCACACGCAAGCGGGCCAAGTTGTTCAGCGGGTTCTTGTCGCACTACTTCATCCATGACCGTTACGGCCGTCCGGGCAAGGGCAATGACAAGGGGGCCGTTGAGGGCCTGGTTGGCTATGCGCGGCGCAACTTCATGGTGCCCATTCCCCGTTTTGCGACATGGGACGCCCTGAATATCTGGCTGGCAGACCAATGCCGCAAGCGTCAGGCGGATATCTTGCGCGGGCACAGCGACAGCATCGGGCGACGTCTGGTGCGTGACCTTGCCGCGATGATGGATCTGCCCGCGTCGCCGTTTGACGCTTGTGATCAGGCCACTGGCCAGGTGAACTCGCAGTCCCTGGTGCGCTACAAGACCAACGACTACTCGGTGCCGGTTGCCTACGGCCACCGCGATGTCTGGCTTCGCGGCTATGTTGATCGGATCGTCATCGGCTGCGGCGGCGATGTGATTGCCCGCCACCCCCGGTGCTGGGATCGTGAAGACATGGTCTTTAATCCGGTTCACTATCTGCCCCTTCTGGAGCAAAAGACAGGCGCCCTTGATCAGGCCGCCCCTTTGACGGGTTGGGAGTTGCCGGCAGAGTTCGCAACCCTGCGCCGCCTGATGGAAGCCCGGATGATCAAGGCCGGACGCCGCGAGTATGTGCAGGTCTTGCGGCTCTTGGAGACCTTCGAGATGGCAGACCTGCATGTTGCCGTAAAAAATGCGTTGCGCATGGGCGCGATCGGGTTCGATGCGGTCAAACACCTCGTGCTGTGCCAAGTCGAGCAGCGGCCGCCAAAACTGGATCTGGATATCTATCCCTATCTGCCCAAGGCCAACGTCGGCACGACATCGGCAGCCAGCTACATGTCGCTGATGCGGGGGCAGGCAGCATGACCGAGGCCCCCCAAATCCTTCTGAATCACCGCCTCAAATCCCTGCGGCTGCCAACCGTTCTGCGGGAATACGGCAAACTGGCCCGGCAAGCGGCGGCGGACGGGCTGGACCATGTCCAGTTCCTCGCGCGCCTCATCGAGTTGGAGATGATCGACCGGGAACGCCGCATGATCGAACGGCGTATCAAGGCCGCCAAATTCCCCGCCGTCAAAAGTCTGGACAGCTTCGACTTCAAGGCGATCCCGGCCTTGAACAAGATGCAGGTGCTGGAACTGGCGCGTTGTGAATGGGTGGAGCGACGCGAGAATGTCATAGCCCTTGGCCCCAGCGGCACCGGCAAAACCCACATCGCCCTC
>JBGSWJ010000347.1:0-6058 GCA_041752495.1 Rhodobacterales bacterium | reverse complement strand
TGGCGCAGTTCCTCGCGGGAGCGTGTCTTGAAGTTGGGTGGCAGGGGCTTGCCGTTAAACAGGACCTCGCCTTTTCTGAGCGGTAAAAGGCCGGTGATGACCCGGGCTGTCGTCGATTTTCCCGACCCGCTTTCGCCCACCACCGCCACCGTACGGCGGGCGTGGATGTCGAAGCTGACATCCTTCAGAACGTCAACTGCGCCATACCCCGCCGTCATGTTTCGCACGGCAACCACCGGGGTCCCGGTCGCTGCCGGCTGTGTGGGACGGGCAAAACTGCGCACGGCCCAGAGGCTGCGAGTGTAGTCCTCGCGCGGGGCGGCCAGCATTGCGCGGGTTTCTGCCTCCTCCACCTCATTCCCGCGCAACAGTACCTTGATGCGGTCGGCCATCTGCGCGACCACGGCCAGATCGTGCGTAATGTAGATTGCGGCCGTTCCAAACTGGCGCACGATATCGCGGATCGCAGCCAGAACCTCGATCTGCGTCGTCACGTCGAGAGCGGTCGTCGGTTCGTCGAAAATGATGAGGTCCGGCCGGCAGGACATGGCCATCGCCGTCATTGCCCGCTGCAGCTGCCCGCCCGAAACTTGATGCGGATAGCGGAAGCCGATCTCGTCGGGGTTCGGCAGTCGCATGCGGCGGTAAAGCTCCACCGCATCCGCCTCAGCCTTCTCGCGCCCCATCACGCCATGGACGACGGGGCCTTCGCAATACTGGTGGATCAGCTTGTGCGCGGGGTTGAAACTGGCAGCTGCGGATTGAGCGACATAGGCGATGCGCTTGCCGCGAAGGGCACGCAGCGCGGCCTCTGGCGCCAGTCGAAGGTCAATTCCGTCGAAGTCGATGGCCCCACCCGAAATACGGCAGCCATCACGGGCAAAGCCCATGGCGGCGAGGCCAAGGGTGGACTTTCCCGCCCCGGATTCCCCGATCAGCCCCAGCACTTCGCCCCGGTGCAGGGTCAGGTCAACGCCTTTGATGATCTCGTGCCAAGCGTCGCCCGACCGCCCTTCGATCCTCAGGCCTTTGATGTTAAGAAGCACCTGCTTTTCCATGGGCTTACTCCTTCAACCCGCTGGCGCGGTGCAACTGCCAGTCGACCACGAAGTTGACGGCCACTGTCAGCAGAGCGATGGCTCCGGCAGGTAGCAGCGGTGTGATATCGCCGAAGGTGATGAGCGTGGCATTCTCGCGCACCATCGAGCCCCAGTCGGCGGTGGGCGGCTTGATCCCGAGGCCAAGGAAGGACAGGGCCGAGATTGCCAGGAATACGAAGCAGAAGCGCAACCCAAATTCTGCGACCAGCGGGGCCATCGCATTTGGCAGGATCTCGCGCCGGATCAGGTGCCAGTTCGACTCGCCCCGAAGGCGCGCGGCTTCGATATAGTCCATGACGACGATGCCCTGTGAGACGGATCGCGCCAGCCGGTAGACGCGTGTCGCGTCGACGGCGGCAATGACAAGGATCAGGGTCAAAACCGATGTGCCGAAGATTGTCAGCAGCAGAAGCGAGAAGATCAACGCGGGAATGGCCATGAGCGCATCGACGAAACGCGAAAGCCACTGGTCAAGCCTGCCGCCGACCAAGGCAGCCCAGATGCCAAGGATAGAGCCCACGGCAAAGGCCAACGCCGTAGTGGCAAAGGCGATGCCCACAGTATTGCGCGCGCCGTAAAGAAGCCGGGTCAACATGTCCCGGCCCAGCTTGTCGGTGCCAAGGTAGTAGGGGGCCGCCCATGGCAGGTATTGGTCACCCACCACCTCTCCCTCGCCGAAAGGGGCAAGAGCCGGGGCCAGTATCGCGACAAACACATAGACCAGGATGATCGCGATGCCGAAGGACGCGGTCAGCGGCATGTCGCGGAAGGTGGGCTTTTGATGCACGGGAGCCACCAACTTGAGCACGGCGCGTGAAGCAATCCCGATGGCGAAAAAAAGGACCAGCCCAACGGCAAGGGAGATGAGAATCGTCATGGACCTATCTCCGGTGCATCAGGCGCGGGTTGGTGATGGTCGACAGCACATCCGCGACGAGGTTCAGTAGGACGTAAGCCGCTGCGAAGATCAGCGCGATGGCCTGCACGACGGCAATGTCGCGGTTTGTCACCGCATCGACCATCAACTGGCCAAGGCCGGGATAGACGAAAACCACCTCCACCACGACGACGCCGGTAATGAGATAGGCCAGGTTCAGCGCGACGACGTTGATGATCGGCGCCAGTGCGTTGGGCACCGCATGGCGCAGCACCACGCGCAGGGGCGACATGCCCTTCAGCCTTGCCATCTCGATATAGGGGCTGGCCAGCAGGTTGATGATCGCGGCCCGCGTCATCCGCATCATGTGGGCGGTGACAACAAGGGTCAGGGTCAGGGCCGGAAGAAATGCCGAATACAGCAGATCGCCTGTCGTGGTCGAAGGCGTAATGCGCACCATGGACGGGAAAACCCCGGTCTGTGCCAGCCAAAGGACCAGAATGTAGGCCACGAAGAATTCGGGGAACGAGATCGAGATCAGCGCCAGCGCGTTCGATGCGCGGTCAAAGATCGAATTGCGCCATAGCGCCGCCAGCACGCCCAGCAGCAGCGACAGCGGCACCGAAAGTGCAGCGGCGTAAAGGGCAAGGAACAAGGTATTGCCCAGCCTCGTACCGACAAGTTCCGAAATGGGTTTCTGCGTCGCCATGGACACGCCGAAGTCGCCTCGCAGAACGCCAGTCAACCAGTTCCAGTAGCGCAGCGGCGCAGGATCGTTCAGGCCTAACTGCTCACGCAGCGCAGCGAGCGTTTCTTCTGTCGCCGACTGGCCCAGCAGTTCGCGCGCTAGGTCACCTGGCAGAAGCTCGGTCGCCCCGAAGATCACTACGGAAATGATGAACAGGGTCAGCAATCCCAGAAGAAGCCTGCGCCCGATCATGCGCCAAATGTCACCCATGTTTCCCCCCCGACAGATCCGCTTCCGACGGTCTTCGCGCCGCCTTAGGAAATAATGTCGATGGGCTCCGCCGAAAACTTCGGTGGAGCCCATGTTTCAGACCCTACGGATCAGGCAAACCACCAGCGCTCTACGCAGCGGAAGCCGTCGAGGTTCCAGTTGTTCGAGATCTTCTCAGGGGTCGCAACGGTGTTAGCCAAGGCCATCACATAGTTGTTGTACATCGGGATGATGGTCGCGCCCTCGAAGGAAACCAGACGCTGCATTTCCTGATACATCTCGCGGCGCTTGGCATCATCAAGCTCGGACCGCGCGGCGACCAGAAGTTTGTCGAAAGCCTCGTTAGACCAGAAGCTTTCGTTCCAAGACGCACCCGACTGATAGGCGGTGGTGAACATCTGGTCTTCGACTGGGCGCCCGCCCCAGTAGCTCGCGCAGAAGGGCTTCTTCATCCAGACGTTGTCCCAGTAACCGTCGTCCGGCACCCGATCCACGGTAATTGTGATACCCGCAGCTGCGGCTTTCTCGCTCATCAGGACGGCTGCATCGACCGCACCCGAGAAGGCAGCGTTGGCAGCCGAAAGCGTGACCTCCAGCGTGTCCATCCCGGCTTCCTTGAGGTGGAATTTCGCCTTGTCCGGATCGTACGTCTTGGCTTCCATCTCGGCGAAGTAATAGCGGTTCGCCGGGCCGATCGGGTTGTCGTTCGAGACCGAACCGTGGCCCGCGAGGATCTTGTCCACCAGTTCCTGCCGGTCGAAGGCGTATTTCAGCGCAAGACGCACATTGTTGTCGCTGAAAGGTGCCGCACGGGCATCCATCGGGAAGACGTAATGCGCGTTGCCCGAGATCGAAAGGATCTTCGCCACCCCCCGGCTTTCCAAGAGGTTGATCGAGGCCGGATCGACCTGATCAATTGTGTCGACCTCGCCCGTCATCAGCGCGTTCAGGCGTGCAGCGGGATCGAGAATCGTTAGCAGCACGATCTGGTCGAAGTGGGCGCGATCCGACTTCCAGTAGTTCGGGTTGCGGTTCAGCGTGGCCTGAACGCCCGGCTCATAGCTTTCCACGACATAGCCGCCGCAACCATCGGTCGAGGTGGGGTCGATCTTGCCATCGGTGCCGGGCATGATCGGCAGGTGATAGTCCGACATGAGGTAGGGGAAGTCTGCGTTCGGCGCGTTCAGCATAACGACTACGTTCTGCCCGTCGACCTTGATGTCCGTGACGGGGTCGAAATAAGGCTTGACCGCCGAGGTCGAGGCCTCGCCCCGATGATGGTTCAGCGAAGCGACTACGTCGTCCGGTGTCAGGGTTTTGCCCGAGTGGAAGGCGATGCCTTCACGAATCTTGAAGACCCAAGTCGCGCCATCGGCTGACTCCCAACTTTCGGCGACTTCAGGCACGAGGTTGCCGTCCGCGCCGATCTCGATCAGCTGGTTGTGCCGGGCTGCTGCGAAGGTCTGCACATAAAGCTGGTCCCACAGTCCGGGGTCATAGCCATCGGTCGTCGAACCGTGGCCGATCCCGACCCGGAACACACCACCCTTCTTTGGCTCTGCCTGTGCCATTGCCATGCCAGCCGGCAGGATCAGCCCGGAAGCGGTCATCGCCATCCCGCTCTTCAACAGGCCGCGCCGGGTCATCCCGCGCGGAAACATCGCGTTCGTCATGTCTTTCCTCCCTTGTGATAGAGCGCTCCATAGGCGCTCGGTTTGAATGTCTCGAGTGCGGCCTCGGCATAGCTCGACCGGTCAAGCCAGGCGGGGCTGACCTCTACGCCCCAGCCCGGCGCGTCGGTCACGGTCACATGGCCGTCCGTGACTTCGAACGGCCGGCCAAGGAACAAGTCGCGCTGCCAGGGGTAGTAGTCGTCCCCCTCGATCGACAGCTCGAGGTACTTGCCGGCGTTGGGAATGGCCGCCATGAGATGCATCGTGCAGATCGTAACGAGCGACAGATTGGCCGCATGTGGCGTGCAGGGAAGTCCCGCCGCTGCAGCCATCCGAGCAACTTCAAGCGTGCGCGACAGCCCGCCCATGTACATCACGTCGGGTTGAACCACATCGACCGCGCGCATCTCGATGATGCGCTTCCAGGTCGCAAGGTCCCAGTCCTGTTCCCCACCGGTCACGTCGATCGAAACGGCCTCGGTCACCGCCTTGGTAGCGGCGAGGTCCCAATAGGGCACCGGCTCTTCGTAATGCCCGACGCCATGTTCGGCGAGGAGCTCGCCAACGGTGATTGCGCGGGAAACCGAAAAGCCCGAATTTGCGTCGACAAGCTTGTCAATCCCATCGCCAAGCGCCTTCGCGACCGTGGGGATGATCGCCTCGGTCCGCCCTGGCCATTCATCTACATCTTCGCCGCACTCCGCACCGATGCGCCACTTGGCTGCCGTGAAACCCTTCTCGGCACACAGGCGCGTCAGGCGTTCGGCCTCATCCTTTGGCGAGATGTCGCGTTTCATCGAACTGGCATAGGCCCGCACGCGCCTTGCGGCCCCGCCAATAAGGCTCGCAACCGGCTTACCCGCGCGTTTGCCCGCCAGGTCCCACAGAGCGGTATCCAAACCGGCAAGTGCGCGGGCCCGGTAGCTTCCCGGGTACTTGTGCTCTCGCCGCTCAATCAGATGAACGAGCCCGCCAATATCACTGCTGTCGGCACCCAGAGCCCAAGGAACGACCTGACGGTGAAAGACCTGAGCCGTGATGTCTGCGTTATATGTCGAAGTCTGGCCCCATCCGACAGCTCCATCCTCCGCCGTGATACGCACAAAGCAAACGAATTCGTTGTGGAATGTCTCAAGTCGAACGATGCGATTCATCAGGCCCATAAAAGAGAAGCGGCCCCGTCGACCGCGCAACCAGCATTCCTTCGACGCGAAAATGCCGCAAACAACCAAAATCAAGCCTAAGGGCACATTGAAGTTAGTCTCCGCCCGAGCTCAGTATCAATCGGCGCGCAAAACTGACCCTGGTTTGGAGTGAACCCCATGGGCTGGACCATGGGGGGCATCCGAACTAAGCCGCCTCGCGGACGAATTGGGTTTCGAACTCCTCGGGGGTTCGGTATCCGAGGGCTGAGTGTAGTCTCTTGGCGTTGTAAACCTGCTCAATGTAT
>JBGSWJ010000346.1:0-2116 GCA_041752495.1 Rhodobacterales bacterium | reverse complement strand
ATACATTGAGCAGGTTTACAACGCCAAGAGACTACACTCAGCCCTCGGATACCGAACCCCCGAGGAGTTCGAAACCCAATTCGTCCGCGAGGCGGCTTAGTTCGGATGCCCCCCATGGTCCAGCCCATGGGGTTCACTCCAGGTATTCCATGAAATCCTCAAAGGATTGACCTGACGGACATCGATAACTCCACTCTGTGGCGGCACAAAGGCATGGTTGGGGCCACATTCGTTCGCATCGCTTCCCCCCCGCGCCCCGATGGGATAAGAGCGCCCCTGACCAAAGCAGCGCCCGCAGTGCGCTGCCCGAACCAATGGATGCCCGCGATGAAATTCACCCTGTCCTGGCTCAAGGATCACCTCGATACGACGGCCACCGTCACCGAGATTGCCGATGCGCTGACCGACCTTGGCCTTGAAGTCGAAGGGGTCGAGGATCGCGGACAGAAGCTGGCAGGGTTCACCATCGGCAAGGTGATCGAGGCCGTGCAGCATCCCGATGCCGAACGGCTGCGCGTCTGCAAGGTGGACACCGATGTAGGCGTTCTGCAGATCATCTGCGGCGCACCAAATGCGCGCGCGGGGATCACCGTCGTCGTAGCCAAGCCCGGCGTCTATGTCCCCGGCATCGACACGACCATCGGCGTGGGCAAGATTCGGGGGATCGAATCATTTGGCATGATGTGTTCCGAACGCGAGATGGAACTGTCCGAGGAACATGACGGGATCATCGAGCTTGCCTCGGGCGAGGTAGGTCAGCGGTTCGTGGATTGGCTCGCTGTGAATGACCCCGCCAAAGTCGACCCGGTCATCGAAATCGCTATCACCCCCAATCGCGGCGACGCGCTGGGCGTGCGCGGCATTGCGCGCGATCTGGCCGCGCGGGGCCTTGGGACCATGCGGGTGCGCGATGTGGTGCCTGTGCCTGCCACGTTTGACAGCCCGCTGACTGTGACCATTGCGGCGGACACGCAAGGGTCCTGCCCGGTATTTGCCGGGCGCCTGATCCGAGGTGTAACCAACGGGCCAAGCCCCGACTGGCTGCAGAACGTGCTGCGCGCCATCGGCCTTCGTCCGATTTCATTCCTTGTCGATGTCACCAACTTTTTCACCTATGATCGCAACCGTCCGCTTCATGTCTTTGACGCAGACAAGGTCAAGGGTGTACTGCGCGTCCACCGCGCCGTGGGCGGTGAAGAGATCGTGGCACTGGATGGCAAGACCTATACGCTCAGCGCGGGTCAGACGGTGATTTCGGATGATAATGGCCCGGCGAGCATTGCGGGCATCATGGGCGGGATGCGCACCGGGGTGTCCGTCGACACGGTCAATGTCTTTGTCGAAAGCGCCCTCTGGGACCCGATCCAGATCGCGCATACGGGCCGCGTGCTCAAGATCAGTTCGGACGCGCGGTATCGGTTCGAACGGGGGGTCGATCCGGCCTTCACGCTGGATGGGCTGGAACATGCGGTGCGCACCATCGTGAACAATGTGGGTGGTGAGGCGTCGCGCGTCGTGATGGCAGGTGCCGTCCCCGATGTATCGCGCGCCTACCGCCTTGATACCGACCGGGCGCAAAGCCTTGTCGGCATGGATATTGCTCCGGATACGCAGCGCGCGACGCTGACGGCGCTTGGGTTCCGGATCGAGGGTGACATGGCGCATGTGCCGTCCTGGCGATCCGATGTGCAGGGCGAAGCGGATCTGGTCGAGGAAGTGGCGCGGATCGCGTCGCTCACCAAACTCGTCGGCCGCCCGATGCCCCGCGTCACGGCGGGCGTGCCCAAGCCGATCCTGACGCCGATGCAGGTGCGTGTGGCGGCTGCGCGGCGGACCTGTGCGTCGCTGGGATACAACGAATGCGTCACCTATTCGTTCATCGATGCGGCGGCGGCGGCGCTGTTTGGCGGCGGCAGCGAAACCGACATGCTTGAAAACCCGATCAGCGCGGACCTCAGCCATCTGCGCCCTGCCCTGTTGCCGGGTCTGTTGCGGGCCGCGGCGCGCAATCAGGCGCGGGGCTTCATGGACATGGCCCTGTTCGAAGTCGGCGCAGGATTTCACGGTGGCGAACCGGGCGAACAGCACAACCTGATCACCGGCGTCCTGATCGGCA
>JBGSWJ010000345.1:0-12203 GCA_041752495.1 Rhodobacterales bacterium | reverse complement strand
GCGGCGCAGGGCGGGGCAAACATCATGCCGCCGTCCATTGCCTGCGCCCGCGCTGGTGTAACGACAGGCGAATGGGCCGAGGCGATGCGGGCTGTCTTTGGCCAGTATCGCGCGCCCACGGGTGTTGCGACGGCCATGTCGAACCGGACCGAGGGGCTTGATCCGATCCGGGCCGAGGTAGATGCCGTGTCGCGCCGTCTTGGCCGCAGGCTCAAGTTCCTGATGGCCAAGCCGGGGCTGGACGGTCATTCCAACGGGGCGGAACAGATCACGGCCCGGGCCCGCGACTGCGGCATGGATATCCGTTACGACGGTATTCGCCTGACGCCGGAAGAGATCGTGGACAGTGCCCGCGCCGAAGGGGCGCATGTCGTCGGGCTGTCAATCCTGTCGGGATCGCATTTGCCATTGGCGGCGGATGTAATGCAACGGATGCGCGAAGCAGGACTTGGACATATCCCCGTGATTGCGGGAGGTATCATTCCGGATGCAGACGCCATTCAACTTCGTCAATTAGGTGTATCGCAGGTTTACACGCCGAAGGATTTCCAGATTAACAGGATAATGTCTGACATTGTATCCCTTGCGGACCCTCAGAGCGCTGGACCTAATTGATCCATTGACATAGGTCCAGACGGCGATTTGTGTCGCTTAATCCCTGACAAATCCTTTTATATCAATGTTCTGCGATCTGACGTAATTTGATAAATTCGAGCAAACGCCATTGGTTCGGCAGAAAGAAACCCAATAAATCACCGGTAATTGTATTCAAATCCGGATTTCCGCCTTGTGATTTCAGATAATGGGACTATTGGTGCTTTCAGGTTCCCGGACCCGGACTGAGGAGAATAGTATGACCATTGATCTTGATTCCATGTCGCGCAAAGAGCTGGTGAAGCTCCGCGCTGATGTGGACAAGGCGATTGCGACCGTTGCAGATCGTGAACGGCGCGCGGCCTTGGAAGCGGCAGAGCGCGTCGCGGCCGAACACGGCTTTTCGCTTTCGGAACTGACTGGCGCTGCTGCAGCCAAAGCGGCCCGTGGCGGCAAGCCGAAATCGCCGGCGAAATATCGCAATCCTGCGAATGGTGATGAAACGTGGTCCGGTCGTGGTCGAAAACCGCGCTGGATTCTGGAAGTCGAGGCCGCTGGCCGTCCGCTTTCCGATTTCGCAATCTGACAACGGTGTTTGTGGCGCCTGTTTTCGCGGGCGCCCCAAACCACATTGCCCCGTGATTGAGGGCGGACCATTTTATGACGGTTCATATCGGCGCAAAGCCCGGCGATATTGCCGAAGTCGTCCTTTTGCCCGGCGATCCGCTGCGGGCGAAATGGGCGGCTGAAACGTTTCTGACTGATCCTGTCTGTGTGACTCAGGTGCGCGGGATGCTGGGGTTTACCGGCACCTGGCGCGGCCACCCTGTAACAGTGCAGGGGTCAGGCATGGGGATGCCGTCCCTGTCGATCTATGTGAACGAACTGATCCGCGACTATGGCGCGCGGACGATCATCCGCATCGGGTCTTGTGGCGGGATGCAGCCGCATGTGGCCATTCGTGACGTGATCCTTGCGATGACGAGCACGTCGGTTTCGACCCCGTCCTCCACGATCTTCCGCGAATTGAACTTTGCCCCCTGTGCCGATTTCGGTCTGCTGGCCGCCGCGCATAAGGCCGCGCTGGCCAAGGGCGTGCGGACGCATGTGGGCGGGATCTATTCCTCTGACACCTTCTATGACGAACGACCGGACCTGACCCATGAGATGCAGCGGCACGGCATCCTTGGGGTCGAGATGGAGGCGGCAGAACTGTACACGCTGGCCGCCCGTTACCAGCGCCGGGCGCTGGCCGTGCTGACGGTCAGCGATCACCTGATCACGCACGAGGCGCTGCCGTCCGAGGACCGCGAGCGGAGTTTTGGCGATATGGTGGAAATCGCGCTTGAGGCGGCGTTCGCCTAACGTCCGTGGGTTCCGGGATAGGCGTTACGGGGCGGGCTTTGCCAGCCGTCAAGCGCGCCTTCTGCGGGTGCCAGAACCTCCATCTGCAAGGGAAAGCAGGCGGCGGTATCGCTGGAATGTTCCGCCGAACAATCCCCGCCGGGGCAGGCGGAGAGGACGGCCAGAAGGTCGATTTCGGCAAACAGTGTCAGCGCATCCCCGGGGCGGACGGGGCTTGCCTTCATGAAATATTGCCCGGTGTCGCGGGTAAAGCCTGTGCACATGAAGACGTTCAGAACGTCATGCACCAGCATCTCGGCCGTGGCCAAGGGCAAGCTGGCGGCGTCCGAAAGGGCCCGGGTCAGGTTGGAATGGCAGCAGTGGTGATAATCCGACCCTGACAACAGGCGATGCGTATAGGGGTCGCAGCGGGTGCCGATCACATCATGAACGGACCCGCCATAGGCGTCGATCCCATACCATTCCAGCGTATCGGCCACGATGGTTGCCATCGGACGCAGGAAGGGCAGGTTGGACCAGAGCCTGTCGCCGGTTGTCACATGCGTTCCGTGCAGCGCGCGCGTCTTACCGGAAAAGAAACGTTCGGTCAGGTCATGGGCGTTGAACAGGTTCAGGTCGCCCACCTGCGGGCCGTCGATGCTGGTGATCTTCAGGAAATGCCCTGCGGGTACCCGGATCGCCGCCGCCTCGCGCGGCGGGGCCAGGATTGTGGCCACGGTCCGGGCCGTGGCCAGCGCATCGGCATAAAGCGCCATGTCGGGCACGGGCAGCGTTTCGACGGGATAGCAGATCACCGGGCGGATGGCGCGGCGGGCTTCGGCATCGGGCGGGGGTACGGGTGTCATGGGGCCATTCAACTCAGTCGGGGGCGGATTGAAAACCCCCTCTCCTTGCGTTCTGCCCCTTGCCCCCTCACTCAGCGCGTCTGGTTGCGGAACACCTGCGCACCCAGCCACAGGCAGCCGACGGCAAAGACAAAGGCCAGGCCAAAGCCCACCCCCACGCTCGCCACCCAGATTTGACCCTGAAATATCGCCCGCAGCGCATCGACCATATGCTTGAACGGCACCACGTCCGACACATGCTGAAGCCACATCGGCGCCATGCTCATCGGAAGAAGGATGCCCGAGAGGAGCACGATGGGCAGGGCCAGCATGTTGAGGAGCGGGGCCAAAGCGTCCTCGGACTTGAGCGCGAGACCGGCGGCATAGGAGAGGGCGGAAAAGACCGCGCCCAGCAGCATGACCAGCAAGAGCGCCAGCACCAGCGCCGAAACCGGCACATCAAGGCCAAAGCCGATGGCCACCGCGATCAGCACGACGGACTGCACCAGCAGAACCACCACATCGCGGAGCACCCGCCCCGCGATCAGGGCCGACCGGGCAGCCGGCGTCACCATCATCCGGTCGATCACGCCCGACCGCCATTCGCTGATGATGCCGAACCCAACAAAGGCCCCGCCAAAGATCCCCAACTGAACCAGAATCCCCGGCACAAACACGTTCCACGCATTGCCCGGCGGAAATCCCGGCACATTCGCCATCTGCGTCAGCAGCGGGCCGAAAAGGACGATGTAAAGGATCGGCTGGATCAGCCCGATGATGACCCAGGCCGGGTTTTGCAGCGACAAAAGCATCGCCCGTTTGAACACGATCCAGGTATCGCGAAGAACACTCATTCCCGTCTCCTCAATCCCGCAGCGACCGGCCCGTCAGGGTCAGGAACACATCCTCGAGCGTCGGCCTTGCCAGTTCGGCCCCGATCGGGTCGATCCCGGCGCTGCCCAGGTCGCGGATCAGACCGGGCAGGACCATGGCCCCGTTGGGTGCCTGAAACCGCAGGACGTTGCCCTCGCTCTGCACCGTCCCCTCGGCCGCCACTGTCGTGGCCACGGCCACGGCACCGGGCATCTGATCGGCACTGCGCAGCGTCAGGGTCATCGCATCCCCCCGCATCCGCGCCTTGAGATCGGCAGAAGTGCCTTCGGCAACGATCTTTCCGTGGTCGATCACCAGAAGACTGTCGGACAGGCTGTCAGCCTCGTCCATATAATGTGTCGTCAGGAACACGGTCGTGCCCAGCCTGTCGCGCACGCCCCGGATATGCGACCAAAGGTTTGCCCGCGATTGCGGGTCAAGCCCGGTTGACGGCTCGTCGAGAAACACCAGTTCGGGCCGGTGGATCAGCCCCATGACGATATCAAGCCTGCGCCGCTGCCCGCCAGACAGTGACCCGCAGGTGCGCGTCCAGACCCCATCAAGATCAAGCGCACCCAAAAGCTCCTCACCCCGCCGCTTGGCTTCGGCCTGCGGGATGCCATAAAGCTCGGCCTGGCTGACGATCTCAAGCCCCACCTTCGCCTCGGGAGAAGTGGTGCCGTTCTGTGCGACATAGCCGATCCGGCGGCGCACCCCCACGGGATCATTGCGCAGATCGCAGCCGACAACGGTTGCCTGCCCTTCGGTGGGGGTCAGCAGCGTGACCAGCATCTTGAGCGTCGTAGATTTGCCCGCCCCATTCGGCCCCAGAAACCCCACGATGCGGCCCCGCTCGACCGTCAGGTCGATGCCCTTGACGGCCTCGACCATGCCGCTGCGCGTCTTGAAGGTGCGTTTCAGGCCGCGCGCGTGGATGATCGTGTCGGTGCTACTTTGGTCAGTCATGACTCGCATCGTCCCCCGCTTCAGTGGTCAGTATGGACCGAAGCCGTGGAGACCGCAGCGGCAAAACGCAGGCCGTCGGTGTGTCTTGGCGTCAGACGACCCGTTCCACCATCATATGCTTGATCGTGGCAATCGCCTTGGCCGGGTTCAGGCCCTTGGGGCAGGTCTTGGCGCAGTTCATGATCGTGTGGCAGCGATACAGTTTGAACGGGTCTTCAAGGTTGTCGAGCCGTTCGCCCGTCGCCTCGTCCCGGCTGTCGACGATCCAGCGGTAGGCGTGCAGAAGCGCGGCGGGGCCGAGGTAGCGGTCGCCGTTCCACCAGTAGGACGGGCAGGAGGTCGAGCAGCAGGCGCACATGACGCATTCGTAAAGCCCGTCGAGCTTTTCACGGTCGGCAATGGATTGCTTCCATTCCTTGGCCGGGCGGTTCGTCTTGGTTTCCAGCCAGGGCATGATCGAGGCGTGCTGGGCGTAGAAATGGGTCAGGTCGGGGATCAGGTCCTTGATGACCGGCATATGCGGCAGGGGGTAGATCTTGATGTCGCCCTTGATCTCATCAATGCCATAGATGCAGGCCAGCGTGTTGATCCCGTCGATGTTCATCGCGCAAGACCCGCAGATGCCTTCGCGGCAGGACCGGCGGAAGGTGAGGGTCGGGTCAATCTCGTTCTTGATCTTGATGAGCGCGTCCAGAACCATCGGGCCGCAGGTATCAAGATCAATGAAATAGGTATCAAGGCGCGGGTTTTTGCCGTCATCGGGGTTCCAGCGATAGATCTGGACCTTGCGCACATTCTTGGCGCCTTCGGGCTTGGGCCAGGTCTTGCCGACCGTGATCCGGCTGTTCTTGGGAAGGGTCAGTTCAACCATGGTGCACCTCTGTCCGATTGAGGGAAAAGTATAACGCGGGCAAGGCTTTGACCAGCCCCTGCGCCTGCGTGATATCGTCCCGGGGGCGCGTCATGCGGCAACCCGGAACTGGTTCAGGAAGGATGTGATCGCGGCCTGCGGCAGCGTCAGGTCTGTCACGATGGGGCCCTGCAGACGGCTGGCAAGCTGGCCTGCGATCTCGTCCCGGGTGATGATGGGCAGGCCCACCTCGGCCCCGATGTCGCGGGCGCGATTGTCGATGACGATGGCAAGGCTGCGGCGGTTGTGATGCAGACCCCGGATCGTGCCGTGCAGGCGGGTGCCGACAACGTCAATTGGTGCGGCAGAGAGGAGCGCGTCATAAGCGAGCAGGTTGGGGGCCACGATGCGCACACGGTCCTGACCGGGCAGTTTGCGCAGGTAGTCAAGGTCGCGGGGTTGTTGAGGCCAGAACCAGACTTCGGGGTACAGATTGAGCAAGGTTCCGAGCAGAAGGGCGTCGGTGTCGTGCGGGCGGTGCGCGCTGAGGGTGAAGACGGCACGATCTGCCTTGCCCTCGGGCACCGCAACCGGCGGGGTCCAGAGCGTCGGGCAGGAGGTGTTGAGGGCCTTGTGGCCCGCCTCCCTGACGATCCGTTCGCCCACCGAATCCCGCACCGAATGGACGTGATCGCGGGACAGAAGCTGGCCCAGAAACCAGCGCTGCCGCCAGTCCATCTTTTCAAAATCCCGGTTGCCGCCGACACCCAGCAGCACGACCTTGCCACGCAGGACCATCAGATCACGCCATGTCACACGCCACATGAAATGCCGGTTAAGCCGGTAGCGCGACGACAGCGCATTGGTCCCGAGCATCAGGACCAGATCGGCCCTTTTCACCAGGTCGCGGCCGAATGCGCCAAGGCCGTCATGCCCGGATGACCGACTGATATAGGCATCGGCCAGAACCGGGGAAAGTTGCCGCCGCGCCGCCTCGACAATGATCTCGTCGCCTACATTGTCAGAGGCGACGGAGGTGTCGATCAGGTGAAAGCGGCGCATCTGAACTGTGTCACGCGGGTTTGGTCGCGATGAACAGGGTTTCGCCCCGGTTCAGGCCATAGGTCAGCACGTCGGGTTCGACGGCGGTGAATTCGGCGAGGGTAAAGCCAGGGGCCCTGATCCGGTCGCGGATGTCGCGGCCATAATAGCGGACGTGATCGCCTTGCCCGAAATGCAGGAGCCTTTCGGCCGGGGTCGTGATCACGGGGTTTTCATAGGTCTCTGCCCAGCCTTCGATGACGGGCGTGGAGAGGATCGCCCTGCCGCCGGGTTTGAGCATGCGGAAGATTTCCGAGAGCGCCTTTTTGTCGTCCACGTGTTCCAGAACGTGATTGCAGACAATCCGGTCGTAGTGGCCGGTCGGCAGGCCCGTAGCCTCGATGTTGATGTAGTGCGTCATCGGCTTGCGGGTGGACAGATCGGCAGTTTCGTAGGTTTCAACCACGCTTTGGATTAGGGGGGTGAGTTGCTTTTCCGGGGCAAAGTGGAGGACGACCTGACCGGGTTTGAAAAACTCGTTCCGTTCAATGAACAGTGCGAAAAGCCTGTGCCGTTCGAGCGAACCGCATTGCGTGCAGCGCGCGTCGAACCGGGGCGGGTGGCCGAATACCGTGAATCTACCTTTGGCTCCGCAGATCGGACAGGTGCGGGGATGCAGGCCACGGGCAGAGACAAGGAACTTGTCGATCTGCCTTTGTGACTGTCGGGACGTGCCGCCGCCTTGCCCGGCCCTGCCTTTGCGGGCCGGGCCGTCCACTTGCGGGGCGTCGTCATCCGTCATTTCGTGGCAGCCGAGATGCAGGAGATCGAATCAGGCCGGGCCAGGATTTCGGTGATCTTCTGGCCGACGGCCATGCTGGGTGCGCCTGCGGCGGCAAAGGCCGCGATTTCCTCGGGCGTTGAGGACGCGATCACGCAATCGGTCAGCACGACGCTGGCCGGCCCGGGGGCGGTTTCGGCCAGCATCGGCAGGATCAGCGCTTTGGCGGCAGTGGTGGCTGCGTCATCCTGGGCCATGCCGGCACCGGCGGTTACGGCCAAGAGGGCGCCTGTCAGAAACATCATCCTCATTTTCGTTTTCCTTCTTTTCTTACCTGAAGACCGGAGTCCGGATCGGGGGTTGTCCCGTGCGCTGAAACACGCACATCTCGTATACTTGTATCGGATCCAGACCCCGAACGTAATCACCGGTCACCATGATCTCTCCGTCAATTGACGGGCCGCTTTGCGAATTTACGCTCATCGAGACCCATCCGGACGGCCCGCCTGACGCACGGGCACGTTCTTCGCACAGGATCGCGGCGCGTTCGGGGTCCATCAACTGGGGTGCGCAGGCGGATAGACCGATCAGCATTACTCCAAGGCGGGCAAGGTTCAGTTCGCGCCGGACCATCGGTGCCCTGTCCGTTGTTCCTTGCGGATGACCAGTTTGAGACCAGACCAGACATCGTCCACAGCGCAGACTTTGACGTCGACCAGCACGTCAGCCAGCGCGCGGTTGCGGATCACGTCTTCGGTAACGTCGGTCGGCACTTTGGACGCTTTTTTGGGCCACGAGACCCAGATCATCCCGTCACTTGCGATGCAGTCGCGAAGGACAGGCAAGGCCGCATCAACCGTTGCGGCGGAGGTCGTGAACAGGTGGATGAGGTCATGGGGTATGACGGGGACGTCCCGCCAGTCCGAAACCTTTTCGACCGAGGCAAAGCCCCCGGCAGAAGCCAGTGCCGCAAGACCGCCGGGCAATCCGACAAAGGCCACCCGCTGCCCGTCCTTCAGCCCGAGTTTGCGGGGCAAAGGCGTTCCGGAGTAACCCGCGTCGGCCATCAGTAGACGCGGGCCTTTGGCGCGATCTTCTTGAGCGAGATGCCGCCGTCGTCTTCGCGGGTCAGCGGTTCAAGATGGACCGGGCGGTAATCGAGCCGCACTTTGGCCCCGTCGACATAGGCAAGGCTGTGCTTGCGCCAGTTCACGTCATCGCGGTTGGGATAATCCTCATGCGCATGTGCGCCCCGGCTTTCCTTGCGCGCCTCGGCGGCGACGATTGTGGTCAGCGCGTTGGGCATGAGGTTGGTCAGTTCCAGCGTTTCCATAAGGTCGCTGTTCCAGACAAGGCTGCGGTCCGTAACGCGAAGGTCGTCCATCTTGGCGGCGACGACCTCCATTTTTTTCACGCCTTCGGCCAGCGTCTTGTCTGTGCGGAAGACGGCCGCATCGGCCTGCATCGTCTTTTGCATTTCAAGCCGGAGTTCGGCTGTGCCGATGTTGCCCGAGGCATGGCGAAGTCCGTCGAAACGGTCGAACGCTTTGGTGATGCTGGCCGGGTTTGGCGTCGGAATCGCGGCAGCGCGGTCGACCACCTGACCGGCGCGGATCGCGGCGGCGCGGCCAAAGACCACGAGGTCAATCAGGGAATTGGAACCGAGGCGGTTCGCCCCGTGGACGCTGGCGCAGCCCGCCTCGCCCACAGCCATCAGGCCGGGCGAAACGCGGTCGGGATTGTCAGCGGTGGGGTTCAGCACCTCGCCCCAGTAGTTCGTGGGGATGCCGCCCATGTTGTAATGGACCGTCGGCAGAACCGGGATCGGTTCCTTGGTCACGTCGACGCCCGCAAAAATGCGGGCGCTTTCGGAGATACCGGGCAGGCGCAGATGCAGCGCCTCTTTCGGCAAGTGGTTGAGGTTGAGGTAGATATGATCCTTGTCCTTGCCCACACCCCGGCCTTCGCGGATTTCCAGCGTCATGCAGCGCGAAACGACATCGCGGGACGCCAGATCCTTGTAGGTCGGCGCATAGCGTTCCATGAACCTCTCGCCTTCGGAGTTGGTCAGATAGCCACCTTCGCCCCGCGCGCCTTCGGTAATCAGGCAGCCTGCGCCATAGATGCCTGTCGGGTGGAACTGTACGAATTCCATGTCCTGAAGTGGCAGGCCAGCACGCGCCACCATGCCGCCGCCGTCGCCGGTGCAGGTATGGGCGCTGGTCGCGCTGAAATAGGCCCGGCCATAACCGCCGGTCGCCAGAACGACCATCTTGGCGCTGAAGACGTGCATCGTGCCGTCATCAAGCTTCCAAGCGAGAACACCCTGACAGACGCCATCTTCGGACATGATAAGGTCGATGGCGAAATATTCGATGTAAAATTCGGCCTTCTGCTTCAGGCTTTGGCCGTAAAGCGTGTGCAGGATCGCGTGCCCCGTCCGATCGGCGGCCGCGCAGGTGCGCTGGACGGGCGGGCCTTCGCCGTATTCGGTGGTGTGGCCGCCAAAGGGGCGCTGATAGATCTTGCCCTCTTCGGTGCGGGAAAACGGCACGCCGTAATGTTCAAGCTCGTAAACCGCCTTGGGCGCCTCGCGCGTCAGGTACTCCATCGCGTCCATGTCGCCGAGCCAGTCCGACCCCTTGACGGTGTCGTACATGTGCCATTGCCAGCTGTCTGGCCCCATGTTGCCAAGGCTGGCAGCGATGCCGCCCTGCGCGGCGACGGTATGTGACCGGGTCGGGAACACCTTGGTGATACAGGCCGTGCGCAGCCCCTGTTCCGCCATGCCCAAAGTCGCCCGCAGGCCCGCCCCCCCGGCACCCACGACGACAACGTCATAGGCATGGGTTTCGTATTGGTAAGCGGCCATTCTTGATGCTCCGATCGGTCAGGTTGCCGGGGTTATAGTGCGATCTGCGCAATCGCAAACAGCGCCACGGCGGCAGCGGTATAACACAGGCAGGTGGTGCCGATGATCCAGGCCTTGCGGGCCAGACCATGCGTATAGTCTTCGAACAGCGCCATCGCCCCGTTCTTGAAATGGACAAAGCCGACAAGAAAGGTCAGCGCGGCCACGATGGCGGGATAGGGATGGCTGTAATAGGCCAGAACCTCTTCATGGGTGCCGCCCAGTGCGGACCCGAAGGTAAAAATGAACTGCGGGACAAGGCCGACCAGCATCACCGAGGTCACGATCATGTGCCAGTGATGCTCCGTCCCGGTCTTGGACGACCCCATCCCGACGGCGCGTTTGCGATCTGTCAGATATGCCATGATCCGGTTCCCCTACAGCACGACGACGGTCAGAAGCGTCAGGACGAACGACCCGATCACGACAGCCCAGCCCAGTTTCTCGGCCTTCTGGATGTCAAGCATATGGCCCGAGTCCCAGATGAGGTGCCGGATGCCGGCAAGGCTGTGATACCACAGCGCCCAGATCGACCCGAGCATGACAAGTTTGCCGAACCAGCTTGTGATCACGCCGTCGGCGATGGCAAACGGGCCCGGCCCGGCGGCGGCGGCCGCGAACCACCAGACGGCCAGAAGCGCCCCCACAATCAGCGCATTGCCCGTGATCCGCGTCAGGATCGAAGTGATCGTCGTCAGTTGCGGGCGATAGATGGAAAGGTGCGGCGACAGCGGACGGTTTCCGCGGTTCACGTCAGCCATGACTCTCGAACTCCTCAACCGGACAGGGCGGCTCGCGCCCCGGTGCGACAGTGTTTTAGCACCTCCGTGGGCGGTGTCACTGTCCCAGACGTGCCTAAGTGTCGCGATTTGGGCCTTGTAAGGCAGAAGATTTCAGTTTGTGATCACACGACGATGGGGTGTGATCACAAGAATTGCTGCGCCGCAGTATCATTTGGAATCAATCTTGAGACGGCGTACCTTTACACGGACATCTCCAAAGGTGCCGCTTTGATTTGTGACCCGGCCCAAGGGGCATGGCGCGCGACGGGGGCAGACCCCTGTCCAAAGCAGATCACTGAGGCGCATTTGCCGCGTATAGCTGAATCCAGAGATCAACGAATTCCGTGCAGAAGGTGATCGACTGTTCGCCGGGCATGTAGAAGGCGTTGGCTTCGCCGCAGCTTTCAACTTTAACCGCGACCTGAACGGGCAAGCGGAACTGTTCGTTCAGGATGTCGATCTCGCCCTGCAGGACCGAGGCGATGGCGGGGCCGGCGTCGCCGCTGACAAGCACGAGGCTGGGCTGCGATCCGTCACCGGCAGGCGCACCGGCCAGCAGGGTGTTCCAGGAGTCGACGGCCAACTGATATTCGTCTGCACAGCCAGCCAGCCGGTCTTCGGGGAGGCCGAGTTCCTGCGCGATGTCGTCGCGGCCTTCGGGGTTCGCCCCGGTGTAAAGGCAGATGTAGTTGAAGTAGCGCTGCATATGCAGCCCGTGAACATCCGCATAAGCGAGTTCCGCGCCAGCCTCGGCTTCTGCCGTGTCGTAAAGCTGATAGGCATAGGTCGTGTCATAGATCAGCCCGATGGACGCTTCTTCTTCCCAGAGGTCGTCGATCAGGATGGCCGAAAGTGTATCGGCCGCGTCTTCCTCACGGCCAAGGACGGGCAGGTTCAGCACGTCGATCAGGGCATGGCCGAGTTCGTGGTAAAAGACGGAAACGATGTTGGAATAGATGAACTGATCTTCGAGCGGGTCCTCGACGAAGAGTGGGGCTTGATCCTGTGCATGAGCAGGAACGGACATTCCCAGAAAGGTCAGCAGGAAAATGAATGTTTGCCGCATGGCTGATCCTCGGAAAATGGTCCTGCGCGCCACTTTGCGGCCGTTCACATCGGAATCAAGGCCCAATAATCAAGGTCAAGCAGCACTTCGGGCAGGTATTTCCCGTCCGGTCCGCGCAGGACACCCGCCACGCCGCGGGTGGCGACAAGG
>JBGSWJ010000344.1:0-3249 GCA_041752495.1 Rhodobacterales bacterium | reverse complement strand
GCCCGGCCCGCGTCGACCTCGCCCGCGATCCGGCCGACCCGGCGCTGATCGACCGCCTTACCGCCAGGACCTGCATCATCACGGGCCTCCTCCCATGGCGCCGCGTAGGCGGGACCACGATCATCCTGTCCTCCCAGCCCGGTCAGGTCCGCCGCCATCACGATCTCCTGACGGCTACTTTCGGCCTTGTCCGAATGGCCTCCGCCGACGAAACCGCCATCCGCGCCGCAGTTCTTGCCACTGCTGGCCCCGCCCTCGTGAAAAGCGCGGAAACTTCCACCCCGGCAAAGCAAAGCTGCCGCACACTGGGCGAAGGCTGGAAACGTCCCGCAGCCCTTCTCTTGCCGCTTCTGACCGTCGCCACAGTCTTTGCCCCCAGGGCGGCACTCGCGATCCTCACCCTCTGGACCCTGCTCTGCCTCGCCGCCAACACCACGCTGAAACTCGCCGCCATCATCTACAGCCGGCCGCCTCCCCCGCCCCGCTCGGCCCGGATCGTCCCCGCCCGTCTGCCCGTGATCTCCCTCCTCGTTCCCCTTTTCCGTGAAAGCGAAATCGCGGCAAGCCTGATCCGCCGCATCTCGGCCCTCGACTATCCCCGCGACCGGCTCGACCTCTGCATCATTCTCGAGGCCGACGATATCCACACCCGCCACGCCCTCTCGGCGATCTCCCTTCCCCCCTGGGCCCAGATTGTTGAGGTCCCGACAGGCACCCTCCGCACCAAACCCCGCGCCCTTAACTACGCCCTGCCCTTTGCGCGCGGCTCCATCATCGGCATCTACGATGCCGAAGACGTCCCGGCCCCGGACCACCTGCGCCGCGTTGTCGATCGCTTTGCCGCCCGCACCTCCGATGTCGCCTGCCTGCAAGGGGTCCTCGACTACTTCAACCCCCGCGCCAACTGGCTCGCCCGCTGCTTTACCCTCGAATACGCCGCATGGTTCCGCGTGATCCTGCCCGGCCTCGAACGCCTGAACCTTGTCGTTCCCCTCGGCGGCACCACCCTGTTCCTCCGACGCGAGGCGCTTGAGACTGTCGGCGGCTGGGACGCCCATAACGTGACCGAGGATGCCGACCTCGGCATGCGCCTGGCCCGCTACGGCTACCGCACCGAAACCCTTCCCATCGTCACCCTGGAAGAGGCGAACGCCGAACCCTGGCCCTGGATTCGCCAGCGCTCCCGCTGGCTCAAGGGCTATGCGATGACCTGGGCCGTCCATATGCGCAACCCCGCC
The DNA here is from genome assembly GCA_041752495.1 of Rhodobacterales bacterium. Classification (GTDB taxonomy): domain Bacteria; phylum Pseudomonadota; class Alphaproteobacteria; order Rhodobacterales; family Rhodobacteraceae; genus JAPLPE01. The sequence continues at coordinate 2,011 of JBGSWJ010000344.1, read as the reverse complement.
CGCCTCTGGCACGACCTCGGCCCCCGCGCCTTCCTCGGCGTGCAGGTGCTGTTCCTCGGCGCCCTCACCCAACTTCTCTTTGCACCCCTGATCTGGACGTTCTGGGCCGGCGTCTTTGGCCTGCCCCTGCCGCTGTCCGGCCTTCTCCCGCGCCTCGTGTTGCAGGCCGCCGTCCTGCTCATCATGATTTCAGGTGTGACCGAACTGGCCCTCATGCTGATCGCGGCAAAACGGGCGGGCAAACTCTCCCTCGCCCTCTGGGCCCCGGCACTGACCTTCTACCACCCGCTCGCCACCTTTGCCGCATGGCGCGGTCTCGGCCAAGCTCTCCGCCACCCCTTCTTCTGGGACAAGACGCGCCACGGCCTCTTTGCGCCGTCAATACCGCAGGGGGCCATGCCGGCCGCAAGCCCCCCTATTCGGCGGCCTGCACCTTTGCCGCGTCAAGCTTCAGCCGGGTGATGAACGCTTTCGAAATATGGTCGCGCAGCGCCGCATCCGCCGCATCCCCGTCCCCCGCTTCGATGGCCCGCACGATCGCCTCATGCTCCTCCAGCGTCCCCTTGCTCCGCCCCTCGGCGGCAAGGGATGTGGTGGCCAGCAAGGCCATCGACCGATGCACAAGATCCAGTTGCTGCACCAGAAACCTGTTGTGCGAGGCAAGGTGAATCTGCTTGTGAAACCGCCGGTTTGCGCGGCTCAGCGCCTTGGGATCATTGACCAGCGCCCGGTCCGCCTCAAGCATGTCACGCAGCACCTTGACCTCCTCGGGCGCCGCATGCCGCGCCGCCAGCCGCGCAGCCAGCCCCTCAAGCTCGCCCCGGACGACATACAGATCGGCCAGCTGGTTGTGATCCAGCGACGCCACGATCAAAGACCGCCCGTCCCGCGTCAGCAGCGATTGCGTCTCAAGCCGTTGCAAAGCCTCCCGGATCGGCGTCCGCGACACGCCGAACCGGTCCGCCAGTTCGCTTTCCACCAGACGGTCACCGGGGCGGAAAATGCCGGTATCGATGGCTTCAAGGACCAGAGCATACGCATCGGGTTGCGGGGATTTGGGATCAGACATCGTCGGGCCTTTCATGGTCTTGTGATCCTAAGCCACCGCGCGCCCTCCGATCAAGCCAAAGCCGTTGCCCCCGCCGGACCCCGCCCCTATGGTCCGCCCCATGACAGCCGCCTCCTTTGCCCACGTCCGCGCCTGGGTCTTTGACCTCGACAACACGCTCTACCCCCCCTCCGCCCGCCTCTTTGACCAGATCGAGGTGCGGATGACCGACTTTGTCATGCAGGCCCTGAACGTGCCCCGCGAAGAAGCCGACCACCTCCGCGACCTCTACTGGAAACGCTACGGCACCACCCTTGCGGGCCTCATGGCCGAACACGATGTGGACCCCGGCCCCTATTTGACGACGGTCCACGAGATCGACCTCTCACACCTTGTCCCCGATCCCGTCCTCGCCGCCCGCATCCGCGCCCTGCCCGGCCGCAAGATCGTCTACACCAACGGCTGCGAACCCTATGCCCGCCGCGTCCTGAATGCGCGCGGCCTGTCCGGGGTCTTCGATGCAGTCTATGGCGTCGAACACGCCAACTTCCTGCCCAAACCCGAACAGGCCGCTTTCGAAGCGATCTTCGCCCTCGACGGCCTGTCACCCACCCAAGGCGCGATGTTTGAAGACGACCCCCGCAACCTTGCCGCGCCCCATGCCATGGGGATGCGCACTGTCCACGTCGCGCCTGACGCTGTGCCTCAGGACCATATTCACCACCATACGACCGATCTTTCGGCCTTCTTGTCGCATCTGGCGTGACAACCCTTTTCCCCTCCGCCCCAAGGGTCTAGGTCTGCACCATGCGTGAACAGACCGACATCCTCATTGCCGGCGGTGGCGTCGCGGGGCTCACCGCAGCCGCCGCCTTTGGCACCGCCGGGTTCCGCGTGGTCATCGTCGATCCCGCGCCCCCCGTCACCGATGGCGCCGCCGAAGGGGCCGACCTCCGTTCGACC
>JBGSWJ010000343.1:0-7415 GCA_041752495.1 Rhodobacterales bacterium | reverse complement strand
ACCGCCCCCGAAACCCCCGCCCGTCCCGCTAACCCCGCCTTAACCCCCCGCGGGCCACACTCCTTCCCGCAAACCCTTTCCAAACCCTTACCCCGCCGCCCGAAAAATACCGACGTAATACCGACGTGATACCGACGCGATACAGCAAGAATACCGACGCCATTTATCCTGCAAAATCAAAATGATAGGTCAGATGCAGCAAGATACCCCCCGCACCCTTTGCAAACCTTGACGAAAGATTGACAAAACCGCCCTCCGGCAGGCTCACCCCGCCGAATAGAGGCCCTCGTAAATCGGCGTCAGCGTCTCGTGATCGAACAAGGACGACACGCTCGTCCCGTTCCAGATGTTCAGGATCGCCTGCGCAAACATCGGCGCTGTCGGCACGATCCGGATGTTATGCGCGCCCTTGATCGCCGCCGTCGGCTCGATCGAATCCGTGATGACCAGCGATTTCATCACCGAATTCTGCACGCGCTCCACCGCAGGCCCGCTCAGCACACCATGCGTGATATAGCTGTGAACTTCCACCGCCCCGGCCTTGATCAGCTCTTCCGCCGCCTTGCACAGCGTCCCGGCCGTATCACAGATATCGTCCACGATGATGCAGACCTTGCCCGAAACATCCCCGATCACGGTCATCTCGGCCACTTCGCCCGCCTTCTCGCGCCGCTTGTCCACGATGGCCAGCGGGGCGCCAATCCGCTTGGCCAACTCCCGCGCCCGCGTCACCCCGCCCACGTCGGGCGACACGACCATCAGGTTGTCCATCTTGCCCTTGAAATGGTGGTGAATATCTAGGCTGAAGATGGGCGAGGCATAAAGGTTGTCCACCGGAATATCGAAAAACCCCTGAATCTGCGCCGCGTGCAGGTCCAGCGTCAACACCCGCTCGATCCCGGCCTGCGTGATCAGATTGGCCACCAGCTTGGCCGAAATCGGCGTCCGCGCCTTGGTCCGCCGGTCCTGCCTTGCATAGCCGAAATAGGGGATGACGGCGGTGATCCGCCCCGCCGACGACCGCCGCAGCGCGTCCGAAATGATCAGAAGTTCCATCAGGTTGTCATTCGCCGGGTTCGACGTGGGCTGCAGGATGAACATATCCTCGCCCCGCACATTCTCGAACACCTCGACAAAGATCTCGCCATCGTTGAACCGCTCGACCCGGGCATCGACCAGCCCCACACTCATCCCCCGGTGCATCGACATCCGCCGCGCGACGGCCCGCGCCAGCGTCTGGTTGGCATTCCCCGAAATCAGCTTGGGTTCGGACATTGCGGCCATTTCAGGGGGGTCCTCTCGCTGGGGCATGCAACGGATTCGTGACGTTGACACCGCCTAGCACATGGCTTCCCATAGGCAAAGGAAACCGGGCGTCAGCCCCGGCCAGGGGGGCGGAAATGCCGCATATCGATTACTATTTTTCAACTGTGTCTTCGTACACCTACTTGGCTGGGCTCCGTCTTGAAGCCATTGCGGCGCGGCACGATGCCAGCCTGAGGTATAAGCCGTTCGATATTGGCGCGCTGTACGGGAGAACGGGGGGCAAACTTGTGGTCGAAAGGCATCCGTCTCGGCAGGAATACCGTCAGCAGGATTTGCGCCGGCAGGCGGCGCGTCTTGGGCTGAAGATGAACCTCCGGCCAATGTTCGCGTCGGCAAATGCGGCCCCGTCGGCTTATGCGATCATTGCGGCGCAGGCAAAGGGCGGGGGTGATCTGGGCGGGTTGGTCCACGGTTTCTGCCGCGCGGTCTGGGCCGAGGAACGGAACATCAGCGATGACGACCTGATCCGCGAACTACTGGCGACCCACGGCTTTGATCCCGGCCTTGCCGACAGCGGCCTGCTTCTTGGCGCCGAAACATATGCCGACAACCTTGAACAGGCGGTCAATGCGGGCGTTTTTGGCGCACCGTTCTATGTGACCGACACCGGCGAACGCTTCTGGGGTCAGGACCGGCTCGACGATCTGGACGCCCATTTGTCTGGCAATCTCTGAAAGGCGGGTTTCCCCCACCCTGGGCATTGCCCGTAGGGTGGGTGAAACCCACCATCCCCCGGCCTCACCCCCGCGCCAACACCTCAAGAAACGCCTCAATCGCCGCGTCACTCATCGACCAGTCACACACAAACCGCCCCATGAGCACCTCGTCCGGATCGCCCGCATCAACCTCGCCATCCCACAGGTAATAGACCGCCCCCGCCGCCATCAGCCGCTGATGCACCCGGCGCGGCAGGCGGGCAAAGACCAGATTGGCCTCGGGTTCCCACACGATCTCGGCCCCTGCCGCCCGCAGACCCGCCACTACCTTGTCCGACGCCGCATTGGCTGCCTTCGCCATGTCCAGCCACAACCCGTCCGTCAGATAAGCCTCCATCTGCGCCGAAAGATACCGGTGCTTGGAAAACAGATGCGCCCCCCGCTTGCGCCGCAACTCGAATTCCCAGGCCAGCGCAGGGTCAAAGATCACCGCCGCCTCGACCCCCATCAGCCCGTTCTTCGTCCCGCCAAAGCTGACGGCATCGACCCCGGCCTTCCACGTCATCTCGGCCGGGGAACAGCCCAGCCGGACCAGCGCATTCGTAAACCGCGCGCCGTCCATATGGGTCTTGAGCCCGTATTCCCTGGTCACTGCCGCCAAGGCCTGCAACTCGGCCAGCGAATAAACCGTCCCCTTCTCCGTCGCCTGCGTGACCGACACCGGCCCCCGCTGCGGCCCATGCACACCACGGCTTTCCTCGGCCAGCACGGCGCGGCGCAGCGCCTCCGGCGTCACCTTGGCATTGGTCGCCGGAACCAAGGTCAGCTTGGCCCCCCCGGTAAAGAACTCGGGCGCGTTGCACTCATCCTCGTTGATATGGGACATGGGCGCACAGAACACCGTCTCCCACGGCTTGGTCATCGTGGCGAGCAGCAGCGAATTGGCCGCCGTCCCCGTCGCCACCAGATAGACCGCCGCCTCGGGCGCTTCAAAAATCTCGCGCACCCTGGCCCGCACCCGGTCCATGATCGCATCCGCGCCATAGCCCTTGGCATAGCCCTCGTTCGCGGCGGTCAGCGCCGCCAGAACGTTCGGATGCACCGGCCCGGCATTGTCAGAGGCAAAGAACATTCACAACGGCTCCTCGATGATGTGGTCTTCCCAGTCGTCCTCGTCCACTTCGAACTCCGGGATCGTCATGCCGCGCACCGACACGGCCGCGTCATGCACGCTCTCGGGATCGCCCGATACCAGCGGATGCCAGTCATAAAGCGGGCGCCCCTCGTACAGCAGGCGATAGGCGCAGGTCAGCGGCAACCAATACATGTTGTCGACCAAAGTCTTGGGCGTGAGCACGATACATTCCGGCACGAACTGATGCCGGATCGGATACTGCGCACAGCGGCAGCTTTGATCGTCCAGCAACCGGCACGCCACCCGCGTCAGCGCGACCTCGCCCGTTTCCTCGTCCTCAAGCTTGTTCAGGCAGCATTTGCCGCAGCCGTCACAGACGGCCTCCCACTCGGCCCGGTTCATCTTGTCCAGCGGATAGGTTTCCCAGAACCGGGGGCGCAGCGTGTCAGACATGCGCAAGGATATCCCGCGCCCGGTCGCAATCCGCCGCCATTTGCACGATCAGCGCCTCCAGACTGTCAAACTTCAACTCGGGCCGCAGATAATCGACAAGGGCAACCGACAGGGTCGCCCCGTAAAGGTCGCCCTTGAAATCAAACAGGAACGTCTCGCAGTTGGGCAGGTTCTCGCCAAACATGGGCCGCACGCCGATCGACGCCGCCCCGTTGTAAGTCCCGGCAAAGGGGCCATCCAGAACGTCAACCTTGACAGCATAGACCCCGAACTTCGGCGGATGCAGCCCGGCGATGGACATGTTGGCCGTGGGATAGCCCAGCTCCCGCCCGCGCTGATCGCCCCGGATCACTTCGCCCTCGATCCGGTGCCAATGCCCCAGCATCGCCGCCGCATCGCGCGGCCTCCCATCGCTCAGCGCCGTCCGGATCGCCGTCGATGATACCTCGCCCTGACCCAGATCGACCATCGGCACCACCGTCACCCCAAATCCGAACTCCGCGCCAAAGGACGTCAGATCGGCCGTGGTGCCCTTGCGCCCCTTGCCGAAACAAAAGTCCTCACCGACCACGACATGCGCCAGACTCAGCCGCTTCGCGATCACCTCGCTTGCAAATTCCTGCGCGGAAAGCCCGGCAAGCGCTGCGTTGAACGGGATTTCATACAGTTTCTCAACCCCGAGCTTTTCCAGCCGGTGCGCCCGCGCCGTCGGGTTCATCAGCCGAAAGGCCGGGGCGGCGGGGTTAAAGAACTGGCGCGGATGCGGTTCAAACGTCAGCACGCCCAAAGGCACGCCCTTGTCCCGTGCGACCTTGCGGGTCAGATCAATCACTGCCCGGTGGCCCAGATGCACGCCGTCAAAGTTGCCGATGGCCGCAGCAGCGCCACGGTCGGACGGGTCGATGAAATAAGTGTCTCGGATGATGCGCATGGCGGTTTGGGTAACGATCCTTGCCCCAAGGGGCAAGGGGGCCACCATGCCGGATGTCAGTCGAACTTGCGCGACGGTGCCAGCACCAAGGCCTCGCCCGCCAACACCTTTGCCCCGTTCACCATGCAGCGCGTATCCAGCGTGACCCGCCGTTTGGCATAGTCGACCGCCGTCACCTCTACCTCGGCATGGACCGTATCCCCGGGCCGCACCGGCCCCAGAAACCTCAGCGACTGCCCCAGATAAACCGCCCCATGCCCCGGCAACTGCTCTCCGATCACCGCCGAAACCAGCCCCGCCGTCAGCATCCCATGCGCAATCCGCCCGCCAAACCGCGTGTCCTGCGCATAGGCTTCGTCCAGATGCACCGGGTTCCGGTCTGTCGTCACCTCGGCAAACAGGGCGATGTCATGATCCGTCACCTCCTTGCGAAGCGACCGGATCATCCCGATCTCGATATCCTCGATGCAGATCGTGCCACGCGGCGTGTTGTCGAGCATGCTGGATCTTGCCTTGTAATAATGAAACGCGGGCGCTCATGCGCGCGTAACTTTATTACCCACAGAAGTCGAAAAGGCAACCCCGACCTTGGTCCGTCATCCTGACAGACCGCGCAGGGCAAGTTCCGGCCGGAAAAATCAGGCCACGCCCTGCGGCCCGCTCTCTTCCTCAAGGTGCAGCTTCATCTCGATCAGGATCCGCTGCAACTCGACCGTTTCCTTCAACAGCCGCTTCGCCTCGTTGATCGAAATCACCCCGTCCGCAATCGACAGGTGATATTCCGCCATCAACATCGCGAACCGCTGGCTCAGCGTGATCACGTCACTGTTGACTCCGCCTTTCACGTTGCTTGTCGACTTGTGCTCAAGGCTCAGCGTGATCCCCCGCAATTCGGCCAAAGCCGAAGTGACATGCGGATATGAAGCCTTGGCTTCAAGTTGCGCCACTGCGTCAATCGGCATGAACCGGTCGGCATGTTCTTGATCGTCCGAATAATAGCGGCCCAGCGTCGCCTTGGACTTGCCCGTCAGATCGCAGGCCACCTCGATTCCGACATCCTTCACAAGAGCCTCGGTGTGCTTCTTGAGATAGCTGTCGATTCCCTTCGGTCTCAGTTCGGCCATTTGTCAGCAACTCATGGGAAAGTCCGGTCCTTTTTCCCATTAATGGCCCGGCAACGGGTTGTCATGCACAAAGCAGTCCCGAGTGTTGGGATTGTAACGAGTTGGTGACCTGCCACCACGTCTGTGGAGGCGTCACGGGGTCCGGGGGTGCGTCGGACGGGTCACTCCGCCTGATTGCCTTCGGGCCTTTTTCTTGCCCGCCTGCCGGACGGCGCGGGCTTGCATCGGGCCTCCACTGCGGGCTACCACCCGTCATATGGCCAAGCTCTATTTCAACTACTCGACGATGAACGCGGGCAAATCGACCGTGCTCTTGCAAGCGTCGCACAACTACATCGAACGCGGCATGCAGACCTATCTGCTGACCGCGCAGTTCGACAACCGCGCCGGCCATGGCCGCATCGAAAGCCGGATCGGCATCGGCGCCGACGCCGACACCTTCGCCCCGGGCGAAGACCTTTTTGCCAAGATCCGCAACCGTCTGGCCGATGGCCCCTGCGCCTGCGTCTTTGTCGACGAGGCCCAGTTCCTGAGCAAGGATCAGGTCTGGCAACTCGCCCGCGCGGTGGATGATCTGGGCGTGCCGATCATGTGCTTCGGCCTCCGCGTCGATTTCCGGGGCGAACTCTTTCCCGGCTCGGCCGCCCTTCTCGCCCTTTCCGATGAAATGCGCGAAGTGCGCACCATCTGTCATTGCGGCAAGAAGGCCACCATGGTCATCCGCAAGGGCGCAACCGGCGAAGCTCTGTCCGACGGAGAGCAGGTCGTGATCGGCGGCAACGAACGCTACGTTTCGCTCTGCCGCAAGCATTGGCGCGAAGCGATGGGCGACCGGGCCCCGGGATGAAACGCTGGACACCCTGGATCATCGCCGGCCTGTCCCTTCTGGGGCTCGCCGAACGGCAGGTGAGCGCGTGGAACGCCGAACAGCGGGCCATGGCCGCCTCAACAGCACATGACGTGCACCGCGAACTCACCCAGGGGGCTTGCATCGCCAAGGACAACGTCCTGACCGTTCTGGCCCAGCGCGGCTGGTCCATGACGCCCGAGACTCCGCCATTCTGCGTCAATCCTCCGGGCATGTTGGACTGGGTCGCCATTCAGGGTCCGCCGCCCAACCCCTTCGGCGATTCGGAATCACACCTTGCTTTTGACGTGAACGGTTGCCTCGTGACATGGGAGGAGGTTCCATGTCCGTGACCCTGCATCCCCCGGCCTCTGTCCGTCTTCAGGTGTTTTCGATCTTTGCCTGCTACGGCGTGGCAGGGTTCTACTGGGGCACCTATGTGGCCACCCTTCCGGCATTGCAGGTCATCGCCGGGCTGAACAACGCTCAGTTCGGCTGGCTTCTGACGATGATGACGGTCGGAGGCATCATCTCGATGCAACTCATGGGCCGCGTCCTCCACAAGGTTCAGGCCGTGGCCATTCCCCTATCCCTCCTCGGCTTTGCGGCCGGGATGGTGATCCTTGGTTTCGCGCAGGGGCCTTGGGGGCTTGCCTTTGCGCTTTTCTGTGCAGGTGCCGCCTCGGGCGTTCTCGACATATCGCTCAACATGCGGGTGGCCCGGATCGAACAGGACTTCGGATTGCGGCTGTTCAACCGCGTGCATGCACTCTTTCCCTTCTCGATGCTGGTCACTTCGGCCGCCGTGGGCCTCTTCCGCGAATGGGGCGCCACGCCCGCGATCTTGTTCCCGACAGCAGCGATCTTTCTGGTCATCGCCGCAGGGGTCGAATGGCTGGCGGGGCGGCACCAGCGGCCGGGGCCGGACCAGTCCAGGGGCGAA
>JBGSWJ010000342.1:0-8361 GCA_041752495.1 Rhodobacterales bacterium | reverse complement strand
CGGCGTGGTCGGGGTGCGCGGCGTTCGCGGCGGTTGTCTTCTTCATCCTCGGCACGGGCAAGCGCGCGTTCTTCCTCGATCAACGCTTTGCGGTCGGCCACCGGGATCTGGTAATAATCGGGGTGAATTTCGGCAAAGGCCAGAAACCCGTGGCGATTTCCGCCATAGTCCACAAACGCGGCCTGCAACGAGGGTTCTACCCGCGTCACCTTGGCAAGGTAGATGTTCCCAGCAAGCTGGCGTTTGTTCAGGGTTTCAAAGTCAAATTCTTCGACCTTGTTTCCGTCTACCACCACCACCCGAGTTTCCTCGGCATGGGTGGCGTCTATCAGCATTTTCTTGGCCATTTTGTTCCATGTGACCGCCAGGACCATGCCTGCCGCGACCGGGGTCGGGGCCGAACAAGGCGCTGTTGCGGTGATCTGTTTGGGCAAGGTCGGGCTGCAGAAACCGGAAAGGCGCGCCGTCAAGGCACCCGCTTTCCGTATTCAATTTCTGCGCGCATACCATCGCGGTTTACCTTTGGGTGCCAACGGCACCCATCTGATTAGGCCTGCGTCATCAAAGACTTGGCAGACTGTTTCGCAACCTTTCGGTTGATCCGACGCCCCCTGAACTCGGCTTTTGGCGCGATTGTCTGGCGGGGCCTAGAATTCGTTCGCCAGGGGTTGTCCTGACGTCGATCAACCCTAACGGCAAAGCCACGGAAATGACAATGCCCGATTTCAACGGCCAACGCCTGGGTCACTTGCCACCTGTTGAAAAGGCGCGGGTTTGCCATGGTCAAACCCCGGGCCAAACCCCCAATCAAACGTAATCGGCGCGTGACAGGCCATATTTGGCCATCTTTTCGTTCAGGGTGCGGCGCGGCAGGCACAATTCATCCATCACCGACACGATGCTGCCCTTGTGGCGGCGCATCATGTTGTCGATCAGCATCCGCTCGAACGCCTCGACAAACTCCTTGAGAGGTTTGCCCTCGGTCGTCATGGCGGGCTTGTTGTCATCAGTGTCGGTCATGAGGAGCGAGGCAATCGTCCCTGTCCCCCGGCGGCTTTGCAACACGGCGCGTTCCGCCACGTTGATCAGTTGCCGCACATTGCCGGGCCAGGGCGCCTGCAAAAGCTGGGCCGCCTCCTGCGCCGAAACCTCGGGCGCGTCGCAGCCATATTCCTCGGCAAACTGTTCAGACAGCCGCGTGAACAACGTCAGAATATCCTCCCCCCGCTGCCGCAACGGCGGCACTGTGATTCGCAGCGCAGCAAGGCGATAGAACAGGTCGGGCCGCAGCACGCTTTCGCAGGTCTTGTCCTGTTCCTGCAAATTGCATATCGCCACGATCCGCGTTTCGGCCGGGCTTCCCTGTTCGTTGATCGCCGTCAACAGGCGCGACTGCATTGCCATCGACAGCGCCTCGATATCCTCAAGGACCAGCGTGCCGCCGCGTGCATCTTCCATCGCGGGGATAGGCTCATCCTCCTGCACCGGGCCAAAAAGACGACGGATCAGTGTATCCTCGTCATAGGCCGAACAGGAAAGAAGGACGAACTTCTTGGACCCGCGTGCGCCCACAGCATGCAGCGCATGGGCGACCAATGTCTTGCCCGTCCCCGTTTCGCCTTCGATCAGGACATGGCCATCCGCCTGCCCCAGATCAAGGATATCCTCTTTGAGCCGCACCATCGGCCCTGACGCACCGATCAGCTTGTTCATCAGGGCCGACCCGTCCGACAATTCGCGCCGCAGTGCGCGGTTGTCCAAGGTCAGACGACGCGCCTGTGTGGCCTTCTTGGCCAGTTCGGTCATCCGGTCCGGGTTGAAAGGCTTTTCAAGAAAATCAAAGGCCCCGATCCGCATCGCCTCGACCGCCATCGGCACATCACCGTGGCCTGTGATCATGATCACTGGCAGCGTTGAATCGAGCGACTTGAGCTTGCGAAGCAGTTGCATGCCGTCCATGCCGGGCATCTTGATGTCGCTGACCACGATGCCGGGATAGTCGGGGTTCACCCCCTTCAGCGCATCCTCGGCACTCGCAAACGTCTCGGTATCGAACCCGGACAGGGCCAGCCATTGGCTGATCGACTGCCGCATGTCCTTTTCGTCATCGACGATCGCGATCTTCATGGCCTTGCTCATGCACTCAACCTCATTCCGCTGCTTTGACTTCGCTGTTCAAGACGGGCAGGCGGATTTCGAAAACCGCCCCGCCCGATGCCGCATTCCGTGCCGTCAGCCGACCGCCCAGATCGTTCACGATCCCCGATGAGATCGCCAGCCCCAGCCCGATCCCGTCTCCCGGCGACTTTGTCGTGTAGAAAGGTTCGAACAGGGCATCCAGATCGTCGATCCCCGGCCCGTTGTCCCGCACCGTAAGGTGAACGGTCTCGCCCGCGGCAAGGATGATGTCAATGGCGGGTTCCTTCACGTTCTTGGTCGCGTCCAGCGCGTTGCGCAGCAGGTTGATGATGACTTGTTCCAGCCGCAGACGGTCACCGAGAATCATCACAGGTTCGTCCGGTATCGTCCTGACAATGGTCACTTTTCTAGTCTTGAGTTGCGGCTCCATCATAGCTAGAGCGGACGAGACGGCCGCCCGCGTATCCACCGGTTCGAACGCCTCGGCACCCTTGCGGGCATAGGATTTCAACTGCCTTGTGATCGCTCCCATCCGGTCGATCAGGTCGTCGATCCGCTGGAACGACGACAAAGCCTCGTCCGGCCGCTTACGCTGCAAGAGCAGTCGCGCGCCCGCCAGATAGGTCTTCATCGCGGCCAGCGGCTGGTTCAACTCATGGCTGACCGCAGCCGACATCTCACCCAGCACTGCCAGTTTTGACGATTGCGCCAAGGTCTGCTCGGCCACTTCAAGCGTTTTCTCAACCTTCTCTCGTTCCGCGATTTCCCGCTGCAGACGCGCATTCAACTGCCGCAACTCGGCCGACTCGCGCTGGAACAGGACAAGCCGGTTCGCCGTCTTGCGCGAGGCAACCCAGAACCCAAGCGCGAGCAGTATCGCAAATCCCATGATTTCGAGCGCGAGAACCCCGTTCACCCGCTCGCGGACCGAGGCATAGGTGGTGAAACTCACCATCCTCCAGCCCTGAAACGGCACGCGCATCTCGCGCCGCATCACTGCTTCGCCACTCACGTAGGCGTCAGGCGGCAGCGCGCCCCAATCCTGCGTCATCCGCAACGCCCGTGCGATAGAGGATGGCGGGTTCTGCGCGGCCAGCGCCTCTTCCTCTTTCAGGCCCCGCCATTTCACCTCAGTTGCGAGGATGATGGTACCGCTACTGTCGGTTACAAAAACGGCATCCTGCGTCCCGGCCCAGTTCCGCTCGAGTTTGCCCAGGTCGACTTCGACCGAGATCACACCGAGGAGTGCCCCATTGCTCTCGATCTTGCGGGAATAAAGGAACGCGTAACCGCCCGGGTCCTTGTCCAGTGTTGTAAATACGGTCCCATTGGAGCGCTGGGCATCAACGAAATAGGATTCGGACCGGTGCGATTCCCCCAGACGGTTGCGGTCCGTCGCGGCAACAACCCGTCCATCGCGATCATAGAGCATGATCGACGCGGCACCCGTTTCCTCGACCAAAGAGATCAGCCGCTGGGTCGATCGCGAATAATCCTGTGAATAGAGCGCGTCGATCAGTTCCGGGTCGCGCGCCAGAAACTGCGGTACGATAGAGTTACGCTGCAGTTCGCTCATCAGGTTGCCGCCGTCGAGCGTCAGGCGCACGTCCGTGCGGTTCCGTGTCGATTCCGTGAAACGTTCGGTCAGGAACTGGTTCGTGTAGTAGATCATCGACAGTGCTGCGATGCAGAACGCACCGATCCCAAGACGCAAGATCCAGGGGCGCCGTAGTGTTTCGCCGTCGATTTCTTCAGGTTCTGACATCAGCATAGACTAAGGCCATCACCCCACGGCGACAACCCGTACCCCCGGTAAGACCTGCGTGATCCCGCTCAAGCGGCAGCAAACTGCCCGATCAGCCCGGCGAAAAGCCGCTTTCCGTCCGTTCCGCCATGCCCGGCATCGACCGCCCGCTCAGGGTGCGGCATCATGCCAAGAACCCGCCGGTTGGCCGATAGGACACCCGCAATATCACCGACAGATCCGTTCGGATTGTCCTTGTAAGTGAATGCGATCCGGTCTTCGCTCTGCAACAAGGCCAGCGTTTGGGCATCGACAAAGTAGTTGCCGTCGTGATGCGCAATAGGAATGTCGATCTCGGCCCCGGCAACATAGGCTTCGGTAAAGGCCGAACGCGCCGTGGCAACCTTCAGCTTCACCGTCTTGCACAGAAACCGAAGGCCCTCGTTGCGCATCAAGGCGCCGGGCAAAAGCCGTGTCTCGGTCAGCACCTGAAACCCGTTGCAGACGCCAAGCGCATAGCCGCCGCGTTCCACATGAGCCACCACCGCCTTGCAGACCGGCGACTGCGCCGCAATCGCCCCGCAACGCAGGTAGTCGCCAAAGGAAAACCCGCCGGGAATCGCCACCAGATCCACACCTGCCGGCAGCGCGGCATCCTTGTGCCAGACCATCGTCACATCCGCACCTGCAGACCGCAGGCCAACTGCCATGTCGCGGTCGCAGTTCGAACCGGGGAAAACGATGACAGCAGCTTTCATGGTTTCACCCTCAGTTCAGGAAATCGGTCACAACGGCCACGCCCGGTGCTGTCGGCCCGTTGAAGGCTGCCAGTTCCCGGCTCACCTCGGACAGTCCGATCTGCCGTGCGATCAGGGGCGACATGTCGACCTTCGACCCTTCCAGCAGCGACAACAGGCTTGGGTAGCGCCAGCTTGGCATCCCCCGCGTCCCATAGAGCGCAAGATTGCCCATGTAGACCGCGTTCATGTTGATCTCCATACGCGCGGTATGGCCGACGGGCATGCCCACCTGCACATGCCGTCCCAGCGGACGCAGACACTCGATCGACGCATTCGTCGTGGCGGCAATCCCCAGCGCCTCGACGCTCACATGCGCGCCGCCCCCGGTGATCGCCTTGATAGTTGCGGCGGTGGAGCCCTCCCTTGCGTCCACCGCCGCCTCGGCCCCGAGGCTCAGCGCATGCGCGAGCTTCTCGGGTACGATGTCCACAACCACGACCCTTGCGCCCAGGGCGCGTCCCAGGATCAGCGCGGACAAACCGATACCGCCCGTGCCATGCACGGCCAGCCATTCCCCTGCCTGCAACGCGGCCCGGCCCGTCAGGGCGTGCCAGGCTGTCGTCACGCGGCACCCAAGCCCTGCCGCCACCACAGGCGTCAGGGTTTCGGGCAGCACCGCCAGATTGTGATCGAACGGCACCGCAACATATTCAGCAAATGCGCCCGGTTCCGTAAAGCCCGGAAGCCGCTGATTTGGACAGGTATTGCTGTGTCCCGACTGGCAGGACGGGCAAGACCCGCAGGCCAGAATGAAAGGCGCGACAAGCCTGTCACCCACCTTGTATTTCGCCAGCGGCCCGGCCTCCACGACCTCGCCGCAATACTCGTGCCCGCCGATCTGCCCGGGCTTGACCCTCGGGTGCTCACCCGTCCAGCCATGCCAGTCCGACCGGCACACGCCGCAGGCCAAAACGCGCAGGATGACCCCGTCCCTCGGGCATTCCGGAAATACCACATCCTCGATGGACAGATCGCGATTGTATTCCCGCAGGACAGCGGCACGCATGCTCAGGCGATCTCGATGCGGTAGCTTTCGATGACCGTGTTGGCGAGCAGTTTTTCGCACATCGCGGTCACATCCTTTTGGGCCTTCGCCCGGTCGTTGCCGTTCAGATCAATCTCGATCACCTTGCCTTGCCGCACCCCTTGCACCCCGTCAAACCCAAGCGACCCCAGCGCATGTTTCACCGCTTCCCCCTGCGGGTCCAAAACACCGGTCTTAAGCATCACGTGAACCCGCGCTTTCATCGGCCGTCCTTTGTTACTTTGTTCTTCAAATACTCAATCTTGCGACGGATCAGTTGATCAGGGTCGGCTTGGGCCTGTGTGTCACATTCGACGGCAGCACGCCCAGACGGCGGGCCACCTCGGTATAGGCATCGGTCAGCGATCCCAGATCCCGGCGAAACACGTCCTTGTCAAGCTTGCGGCCGGTTTCGATATCCCACAGGCGGCAAGAGTCCGGGCTGATCTCGTCCGCGATGACAAGACGATGGAAATCACCCTCCCAGATCCGGCCCACTTCGATCTTGAAGTCGACAAGCTTAATCCCCACGCCATGCATCACGCCCGACATGAAGTCATTCACCCGCAGCGCCAGCGCCACGATATCGTCCAGATCCTGCTGCGACGCCCAGCCAAAGGCGATGATGTATTCCTCGGGCACCAGCGGATCGCCCAGCTTGTCATCCTTGTAGCTGAACTCGACAATCGGGCGCGGCAGTTGCACGCCCTCGTCCAGCCCCAGCCGCTTGGCCATCGACCCTGCGGCAAAGTTGCGCACGATGACCTCAAGCGGGATGATTTCAACCTGACGGATCAGTTGTTCGCGCATGTTCAGGCGGCGGATAAAGTGCGTCGGCACCCCGATCGAGGCCAACCCGGTCATGAAGAATTCGGAAAGGCGGTTGTTCAGCACGCCCTTGCCTTCAAAGATTTCCTTCTTGGCCCCGTTCCCGGCGGTCGCGTCATCCTTGAAATACTGGACAAGCGTTCCCGGCTCCGGCCCTTCGTAAAGGATCTTTGCCTTGCCTTCATAGATCTTCTTGCGACGAGACATCCCGGCTCCTGCTCTGGTGGCGCAATCGACAACCCGGCCTGTGCGCGAAACCTTGCAGGTCGCTCTTAAGCCATGCCCCCCTTGCGGGCAAGCCACCCGAGAGGCATATCAGTCGTGTCATCCACGCTCACAAGAGGGCCTCTCGAATGTCCACCTTCGACGACCGCGAATCCGCTTTCGAATCCAAATTCGCCCACGACGCCGAAATGCAGTTCAAGGCCGAGGCCCGCCGCAACAAGCTTCTGGGCCTCTGGGCCGCAGGTCTCATGGGCAAGTCGGGTGATGACGCGCTTGAATATGCCCGCGAAGTGATCAAGTCCGATTTCGAGGAAGCGGGCGATGATGACGTCTACCGCAAGATCGCAGGCGATCTCGGCGCTCTCGCCACCGAAGCCACGATCCGCGAAAAGATGGTCGCGCTCATGGCAGAGGCGAAATCCCAGCTTATGAACGAATTCTGACGCGGGGCCGGGACCGCAGCAATAGAGCCAGACCGCTCCCCCCGTTTCTTTGTCGCTCAAATACCTTGGGGGGAGCGCGGCACGCGCGGGGGGCGAAGCCCCCCATTTCCTTCATGGTTTTCATGAAAACTTGTCATTTGCATTGCACAGGCCGCCATGCCATGCCCGTTCATTGCACATTCCCCGTCCCGGCCTGACGGCCGCCCCTCCTCTGCAGGTTCCTGATGACGAACGCCCTTTCCCGCCTCCTTGAAACCCGCGACTGGATCATGGCCGATGGGGCCACCGGGACGAACCTGTTCAATATGGGTCTGATGTCGGGCGATGCCCCCGAAATGTGGAACGATGAACATCCCGACCGTATCCGCTCGCTTTACAAATCCGCCGTCGATGCGGGCAGCGATCTGTTCCTGACCAACACCTTCGGCGGCAACGCTTCGCGCCTGAAACTGCACGGGGCCGAAAAGCGCGTGCACGAAATCAACCGCATCGCCGCCGAAATCGGCCGCGAAGTGGCCGACAAGGCCGGCCGCACCGTCGTCGTCGCAGGCTCGGTCGGCCCGACAGGCGAAATCATGTCCCCCATGGGCAGCCTGACGCATGAACGCGCGGTCGAGATGTTCCATGAACAGGCCGAAGGTCTCAAGGCCGGGGGCGCCGATGTGCTCTGGGTCGAAACGATCTCTGCCGCCGAAGAATTCCGCGCCGCGGCCGAGGCGTTCCGGCTTGCCGACATGCCCTGGTGCGGCACAATGAGCTTTGACACCGCAGGCCGAACGATGATGGGCCTCACCTCGGCCGAAATGGTCAAGATGGTGGGCAAGATCCCGAACCAGCCCATCGCATTCGGCGCGAACTGCGGCGTCGGTGCGTCCGACCTTCTGCGCACCGTGCTGGGCTTTGCCTCCGCCGGACCCGAGGCGCCGATCATCGCCAAGGGCAACGCCGGTATCCCCAAGTATCACGACGGCCACATCCACTATGACGGCACGCCCGAACTGATGGCCGAATATGCTGTCCTGGCCCGCGATGCCGGGGCAACGATCATCGGCGGCTGCTGCGGCACGATGCCGGTCCACCTTGAAAAGATGCGCGAAGCGCTGGAAACCCGCCCCCGTGGCGACCGCCCGACGCTCGATTCGATCGCCACGCTGATTG
>JBGSWJ010000341.1:0-2842 GCA_041752495.1 Rhodobacterales bacterium | reverse complement strand
TTGTCCAGGATGATCACGTCGCCGGGCTGTAGGGTCGGGGCGAGCTGGGTTGCGATGTAGAGGTCGAAGAGGTCGCGGTTGATCGGGCCGTCGATCACCCAGGGCGCATCGAGGCGGTCGTGGCGCAGGGCGGCGATGAAGGTCTGTGTGTGCCAGTGGCCGAAGGGTGCGTGATCGACCAGCCTCTCGCCGCGCGGGGCCCAGCCGGTGGTCTTGGCCATGTTGGTCTTGACGGAGGTTTCGTCAATAAAGCCGATCCGCGTCAGCATGTTGGCCATGAAGGGCTGGCGCCGGGTGATCCAGACGTGGCGCAGGGCCGCGATCTCGGGCCGCTTCTGCTCGACGGCTTGCAGGTCTTTTCTTGTGCGTCAGCCCAAGCTCGCTCAACAGCCGCCAGACCGAGCCGCGATGCACCGCCATGCCATGCGTCGCGGCGATTTCGCTGGCCAATCCGGCGGCCGTCAGATCCCGCATCTCCGCGATCCGGCGGGCGATCCACTCCTTCAGGGAGGACAGCTTGCCATGCCCGCCGCCATTGCCCTGAGCCTTTGGCGCGAGGCCCCCGGTTTCTTTCATCAACTTGACCATGTCGTTGACGAACTTGACCGAGACCCTGAACCGCGCTGCCGTCGACCGGTGCGTGTTACCCTCCGCCACATGATCCACCACCCGCCGACGTAGCTCTACAGGATGCGGCTTGCCCATCGTTGACCCCCATATCTGCATCGCAGACAGGGAATCACGGATCAAGCCTCAAGGGGATCCTGAATCGCGATGACCGCGACACGCTCTAATGCAGTGGCGGAACAGCCGATGATCCAAACATCAGGGGGTACTACGCTTCGACTATAACCGTGACCGCCTCATCGACGCCGATCACCTTGGCCAATTGCCGCAACCGCGTTTGCACCGCATCGCTGTCCGGCAGATCATGCGTATCAAGAATCTCTAGCCGAACGGCGTCCACTTCGATCTTGAGCCGAGAATGTTGCAAGATTTCCGGGACACAAGCCGAGAACCGGTGTGCCAGCAGCAGCGTCCGGCCCAGGATGTTGGCCCGGCGCAGATCGTTCTCGCTGAGCAGTTTGTCAGTCGCGGACTTGACCATAGCATCCAGCTTGCCGCCATAGCGCGCGAAAATCGCCACGGAAACAAAGGCGCGATCGCTGTGCGAAATGCCAATGAATGGAAAGGCCAACAGGCGCAAGAAACTGTCGGCGGCGCGGACCTTGGCATGTTCGCGCCAAGCGATATCGGTCAGCGCGCAAACGGTCAGACGCAGCCGCCGGTCGCTTTGGGTTTCGCCGGGAAACAGATCATCCGTCCAGCGGCCAAGCGCTAAACTGAACGCAGGCACCCGCGCCATTGGCAGGCCAATCGCCTGCGCACCTTCCAAGAGCGGGTCGCGATATTGCTCTTCCGCGTCAAGCTGGCTGTAAAGCCAACCCTCACGCAGACCGTAGGCCGAAAAGATCACGCGCTCTGGCGCCAGTTTGCGCAGCACGCGCGACATCACCAATGCCGAGGCCGCCAAGGTTTCAATCCGCCGGGCAGGCACGTCTGGCAGTTCTGCAATCTCGTCGACAGACATCTTGGAAACGTCTTGTGCCAATGCGCGCAATTCATCCGTCTGCAACTCGTAGCCATGCACCACACTGATCGGCATCTTGTTCATGGCGATGTGAATGCGCGCCAAGGCCCGCCAACCGCCACCAACGGAATAAAACACCGGATCGGTCAGCATTGGCGGCAGGCTTTCCTCTAGAATGCCATCAATCCAGTCCTTGGCCGCGCCGTAGCCGTCCTTCATTTTTTCGACCACCGGAAAGGCGCCCAGCGGCATGCTGGTCATGCGGTCGCCGACCCGGTCAACCAACACTTCGGCCACCTCAAGACTGCCGCCGCCAATATCGCCAACCATGCCCTTTGGCTGAAAAAAGCCCGAGATCACCCCGAAAGTTGTAAATTTCGCTTCCTCCTCTCCGGTCAAGATGCGTGGTTTCAAGCCGGTGTTCTTGCGAATGGCCGCAATCAGATCACGGCCGTTCCTGGCCCGTCGGGTTGCTTCGGTTGCCAACACGTCAACCCGTTCAACCTGCATCGACCTGGCAATGGCATCCATGCGGATCACGGCATTCAGGGCGTTGGAGATGACTTTTTTGGAAAACCGTCCATCGGCGCCAATGCCCGCGCCAAGTGCCACCATCGATTTCTCGTTGAAGCGTGGAAAGGGTGCCCGGCTCAGGCCGTCATAAACCACCAGCCGAATGGAATTTGATCCGATATCTATCACCCCGTAATGGGACTGCTTCCGCCCAAGGACCCGGAGGGTCTCGATCTCGATCCGTCTTGGATCCGTGTCGTCGTGATTATTGTTGCCCTCAGACAATTTGGCCTCACCTCTTAGGAATTCGCCCCATCAGACAAGCAACGGCATCATCAGTGTCGCCAGACTGAGTACCAGGAAGAAACCCGCCATGTCGGTTATCGTGGTCAACAGCGGACCGCTGGCCACTGCTGGGTCCTGCCCCAAATGTTTCAGCAGCAAAGGGACCACACCACCAATAGACACGGCGATCAACGTGTTGAGGGCGAGGGCAAGTCCGATGACGACACCCAGCCAGGGATTGCCCTTCCAGATCCAGCACACTATTCCGATCAGCACGCCAAGTGCGATGCCGTTGATCACACCGACAGAACATTCCTTGACCCAGACCCGAAAAGCGTCTTTCGGCCGCACAAGGCCAAGCGACAGCTCGCGCATGGTGACACCGACAGCCTGGTTGCCGGAACAGCCGCTCATGTCTGAAACCATGGGAAGAAAAATCGCAATCGCGATCAC
>JBGSWJ010000340.1:0-3274 GCA_041752495.1 Rhodobacterales bacterium | reverse complement strand
CCTTCGTCGGCTTCGTTGCCTTCGTTGTCTTCGTTATCTTCGTTGCCTTCGTTGTTTTCGTCGCCTTCGTCGTTCTCGTCGGCTTCGTTGCCCTCGTCGTTCTCGTCGCTCTCGTCGCCTTCGTCGTTTTCGTCGGCTTCGTCACCTTCGTCGTTTTCGTCGTCTTCCTGGCCGACAACCGACTCGTTGCCTTCGTCGCCTTCGTTGCCTTCGTTGTTATCGTCGTCGGCAAAGCTGATGCCAGCCAGCAGGTCCCCGGCGGCCAGCCGGATCAGGTGTTCAAGGTCTTCGGTCATGAAGGCTGCGCTGATGGACGTTGACATAGTGATCTCCTCAATAGAGTGACTGACGCCGGAATGGCGCAGAACAAGGGTTTTTCTGGGTTGGGGGAGGGTCGGCTGCCATCATGGCACGCCAGATCCTGCAGGCCGTTCCCGTAAAGCGCGAAGTGTCGCCGATGCTATCTTGGTCAAAGTGCCGGTTGAGCCGGAACGACCAAATTCAGTGCAATAATATGGTTAGTCTGGGCATTTTGACGCACGAGTCAAGAATGTTCCGCTGTGAGCAAGTCACTGATGTATCGGGCCTGACGGCCACAGAGGCACTTCGGGCGCGGGGCATGAAGTCACTTATGGGTGACTTATTTTGGGCCGTCCGGGCATGGGGCGATTCCCACAACGAAAATCACTGTGTGAAAAATGCTTTGACCGGAAATCTACTTGTGGTCAAATCCCTCGTTGACGCCTTGTCCTGATGTTAAAGACTGGGACAATGAGTCTGTCAGGGGAACAATGATTATGAAAACGTCACTTGCAATACTGGCCTTGGTCCTGCCCGGCGCCGCCATGGCGCAAAATGCGGACTGGTCGTACAAGGCCACCATTTATCTCTGGGTTCCCGGCCTTTCCGCTGAAATCGAAACGTTTAATTTCGGCACGGTCGAAGTCGGACCCAAGGGCGGTTCCGACCTGCTGGAAAGTCTTGATATGGCTTTCATGGGCACCTTTGCGGCGACCCATGACAAATGGACCTTTGCGGGCGATCTGATGTACGCAAGCCTGTCTTCGACCACCCCGGCGCCGTTTGGCGCGCTGTATGAAAGCGCGACCGTTTCCGAAGATCTGAGCGCGTTCAGCGGCTATGCGCTTTACCGGGTCTATGGGAACAACGGCCTGAACGTTGATCTGGGCGCAGGGTTCCGGAACTTCAATCTTGGCCTTGATGTTTCGGTCGTGGGTGTTGCGTTGCCGGACGAAAACTTCTCGATTGATGATGCATGGACCGATCCGTTGATCGCAGCCAAGATCGCCATCCCGTTCAACGACCGCTTTTCGCTCCAAAGCTTTGCCGATTATGGCGGAACGTCCGATACCGGAACGACCTGGCAGGTCTATGCCGGGGTCGAATATGCGTTCAGCCCTGCCTGGTCCACGCAACTCGGCTATCGCTTCATGAACATCAGCCGTGACGTCAAGGGACGCGATGTTTCGCTTGATCTCGATGGCGCTGTTCTGGCGGTGTCCTACACGTTCTGACACTTACGGCACAGCCCAGATTGCCTCCACGTTGACGGAGCCCCGGGTCGGGGCTAGGTCGGGGGTGATCTGGCCTGTCGGACAGGTCAAGGCGCGTCCTGATCCAAACCGGGGAGCATGATGGTCAATCCCAACAGCCTGCCCGTGGAAGGGCAGCTCTTTGAGGCCGGAGTCGGTGTTCTTGGCCTTGTCTTCATCATTTTCATCCACGGGCTTGGCCTGAGGTTCATTAACCGCGGTTTCAGCCGGACACTGGCGGGTTTTGACGACGGGACGCCGCGCTACAGGACCGATCTGCTGCTTGCGCGGATCGTGGCGTCGCTGGGCATCCTGCATCTGGCCGAAACACTGTTGGTCTCGCTCCCTCTCTGGGCATGGGGGATCATCCCAAGCCTGCGCGACAGCTATTATTTTGTCCTGGGCTGCTACACGACGATCGGTTCGGGGGATGTGAATATCCCTGACGAATGGCGCCTGTTTGCGCCGATCATCGCCATGGGCGGGCTTTTCACCTTTGGCTGGACGGGAAGCGTGCTCGTCAGCATCATGTCGAATCTGGGCCAGTTCGACAGTGCCCGCGAGGCCCGGAAACGGGCGGCAACCAGACGCTGACCCTGCGTCAGCGGCGCGAACGGGCGGAAACCCTGAGGGACGACGGGCATGACTGTCAACTTTACTTGACAGGTGTCTCTGGTCGGTTAGCGTCACAGTCATGCCCAGAACGACGGGATTGCCGTGACCGAACATCCTTTCCTGCATGATCCGACGCCGGTCGAACCGCTGCCGCGCCTGACCGGGCCCGCGCCGTTCCGCGACATGTGCACAGATTGCGGCATCTCGCGGTCGAGCGATCCGGGGCGGTGCGGCAAGGCGTGCCAGTTCATCAAGCCCGATTATCCGGCGATGGAGGCGCGTGTGCATGGCCGCGCCCGCGATCCGGCTCGGGTGGACGAGACACATTTCGGGCCGTTCCGCCGGATGGTACGGGCCTCGATGGTGCGTCCGAGCGAAGGCGCACAGTGGACCGGGATCACGACGCGGATTGCCGAGCGGTTGCTGGAAACCGGGGCGGTGGATGCGATCCTGACAATGGCACCCGACCCCGATGACCGCTGGAAACCCGTGCCGGTGATGGTCACCAAGGCTGCTGACATGGCCGCCTGCCGGGGCATGCGGATGGGATATGCGCCGCTTCTGGCGCTGCTGGAACCGGCCAGGGCGTGGGGGTTCAAACGGATCGGGATCATCGGGATACCCTGTCAGGTTTATGCGCTGCGGGCGATCGAGGCGGAACTGGGGTTTGAACGGCTTTTTGTGATCGGGACACCGTGTTCGGACAACACCACCACGGAAAAGTTTCACGATTTTCTGGCCCTGCTGGCGGATGATCCTTCGACCATAACCTACCTTGAGTTTCGGGCTGATTACCGCGTCGAACTGCGGTTTACCGACGGGCGGGTCAAGCTGATCCCGTTTCTGCAATTGCCGATTTCCAAGCTGCCGTCGGATTTCTTTCCGCTGACCTGCCGGACCTGTGTGGATTACACCAATGTGCTGGCCGATATCACGGTGGGTTACATGGGCGGGCAGGGGGAACAGTGGCTGATCGTCCGCAATGAACGGGGCGAGGAGTTGCTGGGGCTTCTGGGGTCCGAGGTGCGCGTATCGGCCCCCGGTTCCAAGGGCAAGCGGGCCGGGCCGGTCAAGGGCTTTGCGGGCAACGTGGCGCGGGCGGCGGG
>JBGSWJ010000339.1:0-7672 GCA_041752495.1 Rhodobacterales bacterium | reverse complement strand
CCCCCGGCGACCCCGCCTCCGTCCTCCCCGGCGCCCTCGTCCCCGCCCTCCTCGACGACGGCATCAGCGGCCGCTTTTTCCGCGCGCAGGACTATGCCGGGCTGGATATGGCCGAGGCACTGGAAAAGGCTGTGGCCTAGTTTTCGTCATCTGACACAGGATGCCAGATAGGGGCGCGGTACCGGCCACCTTTCCACCTGTCATGAACGAAACGGTCAGACGACAGGTTCGCGCCCGGAACGATCACAGGTCGATCATATAGATGGCTTGCTCTTCTCCATGGCGCAGAAGCCTTTGCTGTTCGGACATCCCGAGCCTTTCAAGAAGGCGGCAAGACGCAACATTGGCGACCTGAGTTTCCGCAATCAGCCTCTTTAGCCCTCTTTGCTCGCGGACAAAATGCAATGTGGCGGATGCAGCCTCAAAGGCATATCCGCGGCCCCATGCGTTCGGATGAAACTGATATGACAGTTCGAATTCTCGGCCATCCTTGTGTTTTGTC
This sequence comes from Rhodobacterales bacterium, assembly GCA_041752495.1. Taxonomy (GTDB): domain Bacteria; phylum Pseudomonadota; class Alphaproteobacteria; order Rhodobacterales; family Rhodobacteraceae; genus JAPLPE01. Next base: position 7,170 of record JBGSWJ010000339.1, on the reverse strand, counting down.
ACCGAGATCAACCCAACAGGTGATGCGTTTTTCCTGATCCTGGCGGTCCACAAAAACTCAACCTTGCCGACATTCAGATAAGAGCGGATGACAGAGGGACGTTTGCGGAGCGTGACAACACCGCCGAGGTGCTGCCGAACTTTTTCGTTCCCGATCAGGCGAAAAATGAAAAGGGCGTCGTGCCAAGAGGCCTTGGCAAGGTCGAGCCGTTCTGTTCGCAACCTGTGTTTACTGCCCATCACGTCTTGATAGACACCCCTCTTTCGGATGTCCTCTTCGTCCGCCTTGCTGCCCAACGGGGCTTCGTCCCACCATCAAGGCTCGCACCATTGGCCTAAGGGGAACCTTGTCTCAGACGGGCAACACTAGGTCCAGTCCATCACGACCTTCCCGCTTTTCCCGGACAGCATCGCGCCGATGTTGGGCAGACGCGAGGTCAGCGGTTCCCGCCTCGCTTGATCTGGCGCAATGCGCAACGCCCCCATCCGGCTATGGTGAACCGCCGGCTCAAAGACTGTGCTGCCGCATAGCGAAAGGTTCCCCCATGCTGCGCCTTGCTCTCGCCATCCTCGTTGCCGCCACGCCCGCCCTCGCTCAGTCAGACCTGATCGCCATCGACGTTTTGCTTGAACCCGATGCCACGATGCTTGCCGCCGCACAGGACTGGAATACGCGACTGCGCGAACAGATGCCCGAAGGCTTCGAACTCGACGCGACTCACACGCCGCACATCACCCTGATCCAGACCTATGTCGCCGCAGACGATCTCGATGTGGTCCTTGCAGCCATCGCCGACGCCACGGCCACGCTCGACATCACTGGCCTTCAGATGGAGGCGACGGGCCTTTACAACATTCAGGGTGTGCAGGGCATCGTGATCGCGCCGACGCCTCCGCTCTTGTCCGTTCAGGAAGCCGTCATTGCCGCCGTCGCGCCTTTCCAGAAAACCCAAGGGGACGAGGCTGCTTTTGTGCCCGACCCTTCGGGCACAGCCTTTGACCCGTTTCTGTTCACTTATGTGGATACCTTCATCCCGGAAAGGACCGGGCCAAACTACAACCCGCACGTATCAACCGGAGTAGGCCCCACGGATTGGCTCGCAGCGCGCGAGGCTGAGCCCTTCGAACATTTCACTTTCGGCGCAACCGGGATTGCAGTCTATCAACTGGGCAACTTCGGGACAGCGGCACAGCGCCTTGGCCCCGCCTGACGCGTCAGGTCCAGTCCAGCACGACCTTCCCGCTTTTCCCTGACAGCATCGCGCCAAACCCGTCGCGGACCAATGCGTCCGGGAATTCGCCCCCGACCTGCACGGCTCCGGAGTCATCATGATCCAGCTTGAGCCAAACGCATCGCCTCGGCGGCGCCAACGCCCCTTGCGACCCCGCCTCGGTCGTCCCCGGCGCCCTCGACCCCGCTCTCCTTGACGACAGCATCAGCAGCCGCTTTCTCCGTGCGCAGGACTATGCCGGGCTGGATATCGCGAAAGCACTGGAAAAGGCCGTGGCCTAGTTCTCGTCATCTGCTACAAGATTCCAAAGAGAGGCGGGGTATCGGCTACCTGTCCAGCATTCATGAGCGAAACGGTCAGATGACGGGTTCGAGCCTATTCCGTTGAAAAAGTCGTCTCTATTGCGGCGTTGACGTCCTTCCAGGATTTGAGGCGCGCGCGGTTGTCCTTCGTCAGCAGGCGGCTTGCGGAATAGGAAGGAGCTTGGCGAGCTTCCTGAGGTTCTGAGCGGTGGCTGCGAGGTGGAATTCATCGCGTGCGCCGCTCGGGCCCCGCAATCGGAGACGATTGAGGCCCAGGATGCGCTTCAAATGCGCGAACAGCATCTCCACCTTTTTCCGCAGCTTGCAGGAGATCGCGTATTCAGTGGTCTGAGCGATCGCACGCGCGCGATCGCGGGATGTTTCGAAGATCGACCGGAGGACTTTGCGCGCGGGTTCCTTGGGACAGCAGCGTGCTTTGAACGCGCAGGAATCGCAATCGTCCTTGCTGGCCCGATAGCGGAGCATGCCATCCTCATCTGGTTTCTTCTCCCGGGGATTCGTGAAGGTCCGGCGACTTTGCTTCAACTCCTTGCCGCCCGGGCAGGTGTAGACATCGCTCTGGGCGTCATAAGTGAAGTCGGCGCGTTCGAACGTTCCGTCCCTGCGGCCTGACTTGTCGAACACTGGGATATGGGGCGCAATGTCGCGCTGCCGATCCAGCCAGTCCAGCATCTCGCCCGTGCCGTAGGCGGTGTCGGCGATCAACCGTTCCGGCTTTAGACCGAAGGTGTCGTTCACCCTATCAATCATGATCCGCACCGACTCAACTTCAGCCTACCGGATCGACCGGGTGGCTTCCACGTCGAGGATCACGCCATTGTCGGTATCGATCAGGTAGTTGGTGGAGTAGGCAAAGTAGGCTGGACCTCCCCGAGCCCCAGTCCATTGCGAGGCCGGATCGGAATGAGAGGTGAACTTCGGCTCGACCGGGCTGGCCCCACCGAAGGCAGCATCATCGAGCGTATCCAGGTATTCCCGGACAGCCCGAGGCGCGTCTTCGGGATCGATCCTGTCAGGATGCCAGTCCGATTTCGGTGTCGAGTTCTGCCGGTTCGCGTCGGCCTGAATGATGCTGGCGTCTGCGGCAAGGCGTTGGCCGCTGGCCAATCCCTCTGCGATGCATCGCGCGACGACTGTCTCAAACAGATGGCGCAACAGATCGCTGTCGCGAAAACGGCCATGCCGGTTCTTGGAGAAGGTCGAATGATCCGGCACTGGGTCGGTCAGATCGAGACGACAAAACCAACGGTAGGCGAGGTTGAGATGGACCTCTTCGCAAAGCCGCCGTTCCGAACGGATCCCCATGATGTAGCCGACCAGCAGCATCCGCATCATCAGCTCCGGATCAACCGACGGTCGCCCGGTGGAGCTGTAGAAAGGCGACAGGTGCTGCCGTATACCGGCCAGGTCGGCGAATTGATCCACCGATCGGAGCATGTGGTTGGACGGGACATGAGCTTCGATCGAGAACTGATAGAACAAGGCACCTTGTGCTTCCTGCCGGGACCCCATCATCGCCGCCCACCTCCACCTGCTGCAGGGAAATTGAATCAGCGGTCAACTCTTCAGGCAAGTCGAGTTTTTCAACGGAATAAGCCCTTAGCCGCCGGTCGCGGATCGGTGTAAACAGTATCCGGTTTTCAGGAAAGGATAGACGGTGGCACGAACAAGCAGGGTTGAGAAAGTATTCGTACAATCTGGCGAGGCTGGGGTTTCTCTTGAGGTCGTCGTCGTAAAACCCCAGCAAGACGGGCCGTATCCAACGATCATTTTCAACCACGGTTCGACAGGAAGCGGCGTCAGCAAGGCCGTCTATAAGAGAACGATCCGCCCGGCAGTCATTTCGGACTATTTCGCAGATCGCGGTTGGATGACCTTGTTCCCTCAACGGCGAGGCAGAGGGAAGTCTGGCGGTGCCTATGGCGAAGGACTTGCGTCAGATGGCTCCGGCTACTCTTGCGATGCAGGTGTAGCAATTGCCGGTTTCGACCGGGCGGTCGAGGACATGGACGATGTAATGCGCGGCATGAGGAATATGCCTGACGTTGACCAGAGGCAGCTTGTTATTGGTGGGGTTTCCCGAGGCGGTATACTTGCGATTGCCTATGCTGGCATGAGGCCGGGGTCATTTATGGGCGCTATCAACTTCAACGGAGGCTGGCAGGGCCGCGCCTGCCCGAGCTATGCGACAATGAACCCGCAGTTATTCGAGCGTGGCGCGGCATCGGGAATCCCCACGCTCTGGCTGCACGGAAGTTACGACCAATACTATCGCATAGGGCATTGCCGGGAGAACTATGAGCGGTTCTTACTGTCCGGGGGGAAGGGGCGCTTCGTTTCTGCACCGGCGGGACATGCTCTAATGTACAAACCCGCCCTCTGGGGGCCATATCTGGATCAATATCTAAGCGACCTTTCCCCTTCATAGCCCAGCTTTGCTGAATGACTGCTTTGTCCGGATACTGTTGAAAAAGACCGCTCGTATTTTTTGTTGGTGGGCAGCGTTTGCCGCGATGAACGATCTCATCAGGCGATCTGCGGGTCTTGCGGGGCCAGTTTCGCCAGTTTGCGGAGGTTTTGGGCGATTGCTGCGAGGTGGAACTCGTCTTTTGCGCCGTTTGGGCCGCGAAGGCGCAGTCTATCCAGCCTGAGAATGCGTTTAAGGTGGGCGAAGAGCATTTCGACCTTCTTTCGTGCATATCCTGAGGTGATGTATTCTTCAGTTTTGGCGATCTCTCGCGCTCGCTCCCGGGCATCCTCGTGGATGTGCCTCGCGATCTTGCGGATTGCTTGGTTCGGTGTGCATTTCGATTTCAGTGTGCAGGCCGAGCAGTCCGTTTTGCGGGCGTAATAGCGATAGGTGTCGTCCTTGCAGAGGCCTGAGCGTTCCTTCTTCATAGTGCGCCAATATTTCTTCAGCTTCTTTCCGCCCGGACAACTGTATTCATTGGCCTCTGCGTCAAATGCAAACGCGGTCGCCGGGAACGCGCCGTCCTTGCGCTCGGACTTGTCCATGACGGGAATATGCGGGGCAATGCTCTGCTCTTTGACCAGCCAGCCCAGCATTTCAGCCGAACCGTAGGCGGTATCAGCCGCAAGTTTGTCAGGATGTAGATCGAACCGTTCAGCGGTCCGGATCAGCATGTCACGGACAGCACCCACCTCGGCCTGACGAACCGGCGCGGTGGCCTGCACGTCAACGATCACCGCATTGTCGAGATCGACCAAATAGTTGGTGCTGTAGGCAAAGAACGCCCTGTCCCCATTGGCTCCGGTAAAGCGTGCGGCCGGGTCTGACGGAGAAATTGTCTTTGGCTGCACTGGTGTCGCAGATCCGAAGGCCGCATCGTCCAGGGTGTCGAGATATTCCTGGGCGGCGCGCGTGATCTTTTCCGGCACGCTCCAGGTCTCGAAATCGGCCTTGGTATACCGGCTCGCCTCTGCCTTGATAATAGAGGCATCCGCTCCGAACGCCGTTCCGCCGACCAATCCCTCAGCGATGCATCGCGCCAGGACAGACTCGAAAAGATGCCGAAACAGATCGCTGTCACGGAACCGACCGTGGCGGTTCTTGGAGAAGGTTGAATGATCCGGCACCCTGTCGTTCAGCTCAAGGCGGCAAAACCACCTGTATGCCAGGTTCAGGTGGACCTCATCGCAAAGCCGCCGCTCGGACCTGATGCCGAAGCAATAACCGACCAGCAGCATCCGGATCATCAACTCGGGATCAATCGAGGGGCGACCGGTCATGCTGTAGAATGGGGCCAGATGGTTCCGGATATCGCCCAGCTCTACAAATCTATCGATCGCCCGGATCAGGTGATCATGCGGCACATGCTCTTCAAGTGAAAACTCGTAAAGGAACGCTCGCTGTCCTGACTGCCGAGACCCCATCATCGCCTTCACCTCCAGCCGATTGATCCAAGTGAATCAGGGGCAAGGCCATCGATCAAGCGATGTTTTTCAACGGTATCTCCGCATTGCTGCCCCCCAGAGTTTCGTCCCGGCATCCGGGCCCCCACCATTGGCCGACAGGGAAACGTCTCTCAGGTGGCGAAAATTAGGTCCAGTCCAGCACAACCTTCCCGCTTTTCCCTGACAGCATCGCGCCGAATCCATCGCGGAACTCGTCCACCTTGAACCGGTGCGTAATCACCCGCCGCACGTCCAGCCCGTTTTCCAGCATGGCGATCATCTTGTACCAGGTCTCGAAAATTTCGCGGCCATAGACGCCCTTGATCGTGATCGCCTTGAACACGATCCGGGACCAATCCACCGGGCTTTTCCCCGGCGGAATACCCAGCAAGGCGATCCGCCCGCCCATCACAAGGCTTTCAACCATCTGGTCCATCGCCCGCTGATTGCCCGACATCTCAAGGCCCACGTCAAAGCCTTCCTTCATCTTCAGCCCCGCCATGACCTCTTTCAGATCCTGCGTGGCCACATTCACCGGCACCACATCGGCCACCTCGGCAGCCAGCGCCAGCCTGTCCGGATTCACATCCGTAATCACCACATGCCGCGCCCCCACATGCCGGACTACAGCCGCCGCCATGATGCCAATCGGGCCGGCGCCGGTAATCAGCACATCCTCACCCACCAGATCGAACGAAAGCGCCGTGTGAACCGCATTCCCCAACGGATCAAGGATCGCCCCGATCTCGTCATCAATCGCATCGGGCAGGGGGACCACGTTGAACGCGGGCAGGCGCAGGAACTCGGCGAATGCGCCCTGTTCGTTCACGCCAATCCCCCGCGTCGCCGGGTCCAGATGGAACTTTCCGGCCCGCGATTGGCGCGATGTCTTGCCGATCAGATGCCCTTCACCCGAAACCCGCTGACCGATCTTCAGGTCGGTTACGTTTTTCCCTATTTCTACTATTTCTCCGGCAAATTCGTGCCCGGTAATCATCGGCACCGGAATTGTCCGCGCCGCCCATTCATCCCATTGCCAGATATGAATATCCGTCCCGCAGATCCCGGTCTTCTTCACCCGGATCAACACGTCATCCGGCCCGATCTCCGGCACCGGAGCGTCCACCATCCACAGGCCCACCTCGGCCTTTGACTTCTCCAGCGCCTTCATCCCGTTCGTCATGCCAGAACCCCCGTGTCTCGCCCCGCCTGGGCAAAGGCCGCCAATGCCTGATCCAGATCAGCCTTCGTCAGCGCCGCATTCATCTGCGTCCTGATCCGCGCCCGCCCCTTGGGGACAACGGGGAAAAAGAACCCGCTCACATACACCCCCAGATCAAACAGCCGCGCCGCCATCGCTTGCGCCTTTGGCGCATCATACAGCATCACGGGAATAATCGGATGCTCACCCGGCAAAAGGTCAAACCCCGCCGCCGCCAGCCCCGCCCGCCAATGCGCCGCATTGGCAAACAACTGCTCCCGCAAGGCATCCCCCTCCTCGACAAGCCGCAACGCCTCGATCCCCGCCGCGACCACAGCCGGGGGCAGGGCGTTGGAAAACAGATAGGGCCGCGCCCGTTGCCGCAAAAGATCAATCACCGCCTGCGGCCCTGCGATATAGCCACCCAAAGCCCCGCCCAGCGCCTTACCCAAAGTGCCGGTAAGAATGTCCACCGACACCCCGGCATGGGCAGGCGTGCC
>JBGSWJ010000338.1:0-2323 GCA_041752495.1 Rhodobacterales bacterium | reverse complement strand
GCCCAGACCGTGCCCAGCGCGTTCCAGCCCTGCGCAAAGCCCCCGGCCCCGTCCGGTGTCCGCACCGGCGCCTCAAGCACCAGTTTGCGGCTCAGCTGCGGCGCGTTCATGCAACACCCGCCGACAGCCGCACCATCCGGTAGCGTTCGATCAAAGCCGTTACGCCAAACGGCATACAACCGGCTCCCAAAGCCGTATCTTGCCGGTATTCGTAATAATGCGCCGCCAGCATCAGCACCGCCTGCGCCAGATCAGGCGGCAGGTCAGACCAGTCCGGCCCGAACCCCGCCAGAAGCCCGATCCTGACGACCCCATGAGCGGGCACATTCGGAAAAGCCGCCCCCACCGCCATCAGCAAGGGCCGTTGCATATCCGGCTGCAACCGCCATCCGGCAGGATCAACGACAGTCTCTCCGCCAAAGGCATCCACCAACTCCACCCCGACAATCGCACTGACCGGTGCCACCGGCAGCGCCTGCCGGTCCAGCCCGCGCCAGCTCGGGATCATCCAGGAAAACTCCCGCTCGATCAGGACCTTGCCCGTCCTTGCTTCGATCGCGGCCAACGCCGCCCGCAGGAACCCCTCCAGCACGCCATCCTGCAGCCCGTCGTCGGCAAACCCGGTCCCCAGCCGCAGATGTTCCTTGAAATGCAAAACCGGAAGCGCGGTCTGCGGCACTGTTGTCACTTCGACAAGCATCATCCATCAACTCCGATGTCCATGACCCCGACCAGCAGGGAACGGCCCGCCCGGACCGCTCCCTCACACCGGGTCTCAGCTCGTCGCGACCTTCAGAACCTTGATCGCCGCAAAGTCGCTGACCGCCCCGCCGACGCGCTTTGTCGCGTAGAACAGCACATGCGGCTTGGCCGAAAACGGATCGCGCAGCACCCGCAGGTCCGGACGTTCGGCAATCGTGTAGCCGCTGCCAAAGTTGCCAAAAGCGATGGGATGGCTGTTGGCCGCGATATCCGGCATGTCCTCGGCCACCAGCACCGGATAACCCAGAAGCCGCGCCGGTTCACCCGCGCCAAACCCGTCCGACCACAGATACCGCCCGTCCGCGTCCTTGAGCTTGCGGACCGCCCCCGTCGTTTTGGAGTTCATCACGAAATAGGCACCCGCCCGGTATTCCGCGCCCAAAGCATAGACCAGATCGACCAGCGGATCGGTGCTTACAATGGACGACGCATTGCCGCCCGGCACATAGCCGATACTGCCCCAGGTCCACACCGTGTTGGCCACCTTGGTGTAGTCAAGGAAACCCTTCGGCTTGTCCACGCCATTGCCCGTGACAAAGGCCGAAGCCTCGGCCCGCGTGAACTTCTCGGCAATCCGCCCGGCCAGCCAAGTCTCTATGTCAAACGCGCTGTCATCCAGCAACCGCTGTGACGCCTTCGGCAAAGCCGACAATTCGTTCAGCGGGATCGAAATGCGCTCGATCACCGGGGTCGAAGTTTCGGTCGACGACGCCACCTCTGTGGCCCAGCCCGCCCCGGCCTCGGCCCGGTCGATCAGCACGTCGTAGGACGAGGATTCGACATTCACCACATTGGCAATCGACCGGATCGACGCCGCCGACAGCAGCACCGCCCGGATCGTCTCGGCCATCTGCGGCGCGACAAGGAACCCGCCATCGGCGGCGACGGCCGTGCTCATCGCCTTGCCTTCAATCTCGATCCCGCGCAGCGCGTCATCATCACCCGCCCGCAGATAGGCAGCAAACGCCTTCTGATGCGGGGCTTCGGTGTCGGCGGCCTGCGCCAGCGCAGGGCGATTGCCTGCAAACATCGTCTTGCGGTCCAGCTTGGTCATGCGTTCGTCCTGCTGTTGAAGTTTTGCTTGAATATCCGTAGAAAACTGTCTGAATTCGTTCACGAACCCCGCAATCGCTCCCTTCAGCTCCACGGCCGGAGACAGATCTTCCCCGGCCCGAGCCCGTGTCTCGGCTGTGCTCATCTCACCATCCTCATTGCTTCAGTTCTGCCGGCTGCGGTCGTCCGCCAACATTCGCCTTGCGCCCTCGAACGCCTGCGCCAGATCACGCATCAGCCGCTCTTCGGGCGCATCGCCCTTGGCCGCCACCCGTGCCTCGGGAAGCATAGGGAATGTGACAAGCGACACCTCCCATAACTCCAGCTCCATCAGGCTCCGACGCCCGCCGTCATCCTTGCGCGCCTTCACCGTCCGGTATCCGATCGACAACCCGTCAATCGCCCCCGCCCCGATCAGCGCCGCGGCCTCGCGGCCCCGCGCCACATCGGTCAGGATGCGCCCCTTGACCCACCGGCCCCGCGTATCCTCGCGCACCTCGTCCCAGAC
>JBGSWJ010000337.1:0-7008 GCA_041752495.1 Rhodobacterales bacterium | reverse complement strand
AAATGCTCGGTCAGCCGCGCCGCCTCGGCCCGCGCGGCGGCCTTGGCGGTGGTGGAGATCACGACTGGCCTGCCAGCATGGCAAGAACGCGAGCCACCATTTCGGCGCGGGGCACCTCGATTTGGCTCGGGCGATCCTTCCATTCCTCAAGGCTCGCGCTTTCAGCGATGCGCTTGCCCAGGATCAGGTCCTTGATCTGGACAACGCCGCGCGCCTGTTCGTCGGCCCCGGCGATGATCGCGACGGGGGAATTGCGCTTGTCGGCGTATTTCAACTGGTTGCCGAATTGCTTGGGGTTACCAAGATAGACCTCGGCCCGGATGCCCGCGTTGCGGAGGTCGGCGACCATGGACTGGTAATCGGCCATGCGGTCACGGTCCATGACGGTGACAACGACGGGGCCAGCGGATTGGTCAACCGTGCGACCCTTGGCGCGGAGCGCGGCGAGGAGGCGGTCGACGCCGATGGAAACGCCCGTGGCGGGGACGGTTTCGCCGGTGAAGCGTTTGACGAGATCGTCATAACGCCCGCCCCCGGCGACCGAACCGAACTGGCGGGGGCGGCCCTTTTCGTCAAGGATTTCAAAGGTCAGCTCGGCCTCGAACACGGGGCCGGTGTAGTAGCCAAGGCCGCGGACTACGGAAGGGTCAATGATGATCCGGTCGGGACCATAGCCCTGTGCCGCCAGCAGCCCTGCAATGGTTTCAAGCTCGTCAACCCCTGCCGCGCCGATGGCCGATCCCTGCACCAGTTCGCGCAACCGCGCCACGGTTGCTGCCCCGCTGTCGCGCCGGGCGTCCATGAAGCCCATCACGACCTCGACTTGCGCCGCGCCCAGCCCCGCCCCCTTTGTGAAATCCCCGCTCTCGTCCTTGCGCCCTTCGCCCAACAGCGCCCGCACGCCGTCCAGCCCCAGCCGGTCCAGCTTGTCGATGGCGCGCAACACGATCCCGCGTTCGGCAGCGAACTTCTCGGGGTCGGCGGGGTCAAGGACGCCTGCGACCTCCATCACCCCGTTCAGGACCTTGCGGTTGTTGACCTTGACCACATAGTCGCCGCGGGGAATCCCCACGACCTCAAGGCAATCGGCCAGCATGGCACAGATCTCGGCATCCGCCGCGACGCTGGCCGCGCCGACGGTATCGGCATCACACTGATAAAACTGCCGGAACCGCCCCGGCCCCGGCTTCTCGTTCCGCCAGACCGGGCCCATTGCATAACGGCGATAGGGGGTCGGCAGGTCCTGGCGGTGCTGGGCATACACGCGGGCCAAGGGCGCCGTCAGGTCATAGCGCAGCGCGAGCCAATCCTTGTCCTCGTCCTGCCAGGCAAAGACGCCTTCATTCGGGCGGTCCACGTCGGGCAGGAACTTGCCCAGCGCCTCGACCGTTTCGACGCCGCTGGTTTCCAGCGCGTCAAAGCCATAGCGATGATAGACCCCGGCGATCTGCGACAGCATCGCGGAACGTTCGGTGACTTCGGCACCGAAATAGTCGCGGAAGCCCTTGGGCGTTTCGGCCCGGGGGCGGCGCACGGGTTTGTCCTTGGCCATGATCATCCTGCCTTTGCTTGCGGGCCAGCCTTTAGCGCGGGCGGGCCGGGGCGGCAACCGTGGCTTGCAGGAGAACCCTTTCTTCCTTCGTCCTTCTTCTGGTCCCAAATATCCCGGGGGGAGGCGAAGCCGGGGGACAGCGCCCCCCTTGCCACCGTCGGCACAATGCGCTTCCCTGCCCCATCATGACCGACCTCACTCCAATTGAAGAACGCCTTGCCCATCTGACCCGCACGGTCGAAGACCTGTCCGACGTCGTGGCCCGGCAGGAACGCGAGATCGCTGTGCTGACGCGCCGGGTTGCCATGCTGATCGAACGCGAGATCGACCGCGAGGCCGGAGGAATGGAAGCGCCGGCAGCGAACCAGCGCCCGCCGCACTGGTAGGCTCATCCCTCGGCAGAACGGGCAAAGCCGGCAACCGGTCGATGTGCCGCCGTATGCTGGCACCATGGCACAGGCTTCGCAGAGAGGCGATGTTCAAGGGATCGGAGTCAGGCCGATCTCGGCATCAATCAGGGTTTCGAATTCGGTCCGCTGGGCCAGGATGTAATGGCGGAAGCCTTCCGGGTCGACATAGGCCGCTGGCCCTTCGGTGGCGGCCCGGTCCCTTTTGGCGAATAGCCGTCCCACTTCGACATGTGCGGGAAGCCAGATGTCGGGCCGCAGCGTTTCAAGGGTGCGGAAGGAGGAACGGTAGTCCGCCTCGATCCCGGGATACGACGGGTCTGTGCGCAGGCCGTAGCCGGGGTTGACGCCCATGCCGTCGGGAAAGACGACGCGGTAGGTCTGGCCGTTGTCGCTGATTTCCATGACGAATGTGGTGCAGCCCCGGGTATGGCCAGGGGTGGCGAGGGCCTGAATGGTGACATCGCCCAGCACGATCCGGTCACCGTCGCGCAAGATGCGGTCTACTGTCACCGGTGCATAGCGAAATCCGAGGGCATTGGCATAGCTGAAGTCGGCCGCACCGCCGCTTTCGGCTAGGGCCACGTCAGCCTCCATCAGCGCGACCTTGGCCCCGGTTCGGGCGGCGAGGACGGCCATGGCGCCGACATGGTCGATATGGGCATGGCCGGCCAGCATCAGGCGGATATCCGACGGGTCGAAACCCAGATCGCGGATGGATTGCAGGATCATGTCGGCCGAGGATGGCATCCCGGTGTTGATCAGGATCGATCCGTCCGAGGTTGTGATGAGCCAGACAGAGAGGCCCTTTGTCCCCACGAAATAGATCGGGCCTGCGACGTGAAAGGGGGCGGCGGGTTCCTCCCAGCCGCTGAAGAGAGAGGCGAAGCGGAGGAACCTGTCGGGTTCGGCGGCAATCTCGGCCCGGGTGGGGAGGGCGGGGGCGCCTTCGGGGAATGTATCCTGCGCGGCGGCCAGGGTGCCGTACACCGTCACAACGGCCCAGAGGAACAGGGCGCAGCATTTCATCGCGGTTCGGTTCAGCATCATGCGGCAGAAGTAGGCGGGGGCGGCGGCTTGCGTCAATTCCTGACGCGCGCGGGCCGCCCGATCGGGTGAGCGGAAAAGTAGCTGTTGCCAAATGTGCGGGCGTTCGGCTTGAATGCCCGGGACAAAGGGTTGCGCTGTCTACGCCGCATCGACAGCGCGATGGCCCCGGGAACAATGGTAAGGCGGCGGGTTTTCACATGGATATCGCGTTTCTTCTGAATGGAGAGACCGTGCGCGTCAGGGCGGAGCCCACGCGGACCCTGCTGGACTGGCTGCGCGAGGAGCGCGGGCTGAAAGGGACCAAGGAGGGCTGCAACGAGGGCGATTGCGGGGCCTGCACGGTCATGGTGACGGATGCGGCGGGGTCGCGGGCGCTGAATGCCTGTATTCTGATGCTGCCGCAGTTGCAGGGTCGCGCGGTGCGAACGGTCGAGGGGATCGCGGGGCCGGGTGGTGCGCTTCATCCGGTGCAGAGGGCGATGGTGGAGAAGCACGGGAGCCAGTGCGGCTTTTGCACGCCGGGGTTTGTTGTGTCGATGGCGGTGGCGCATCTGAACGGGCGGACGGATCACGACGATCAGCTGGCGGGGAACCTGTGCCGCTGCACGGGCTATGCCCCCATCGTGCGGGCGGCCGAGGCGGCGGCGGCGGAGCCGGTGCCGGAGTGGATGCTGGCGGACAGGGTGGCGGTTTCCGGTGGTGTCTCGGACGGTGGGTTTCACCTACCCTACGAGGCCGGCAGGGTGGGTGAAACCCACCATGATGCGTTCCTGCCGCAGTCTTCGGACGAGCTTGCCGCATGGTATCTGGCGAATCCGGATGCTGTGCTGGTGGCCGGGGCGACGGATGTGGGGCTTTGGGTGACCAAGCAGTTGCGGGACCTGCCCAAGGTGGCGTTTCTGAACGGCTGTGCGGATCTGAAGGGGATCGCGGTCGGGGCCGAGAGTTTCCGCTTTGGCGCGGGCGTCACGATGACGGATGTGGGGGCGGCGGTGGCGGATGACCTGCCGTCCTATGCCGAGATGATCCGGCGCTACGGGTCGGTGCAGGTGAGGAACGCAGCGACCATTGGGGGCAACATCGCCAATGGGTCACCCATCGGGGACAACCCGCCGGCGCTGATGGCGCTGGGCGCGACGCTGCATCTGCGGCAAGGAGAGGCGCTGCGGGACTTGTCGCTCGAGGCGTTCTTTCTTGACTATGGCAAGCAGGACCGGAAGCCCGGCGAGTTTGTGGAGGCGGTGACGGTGCCGCGTTTGGCCCCCGCGTTCCGGGCCTACAAGCTGTCCAAGAGGTTCGATCAGGATATCTCGGCCGTCTGCGGGGCGTTCAATGTGACGGTCGAAGGCGGCTTGGTGACGGCGGCGCGGATTGCCTTTGGCGGAATGGCCGGGGTGCCGAAGCGTGCGGCGGCAGTGGAGGCAGCTTTGGTCGGGCAGGCGTGGTCAGAGGCCACGGTTGCGGCGGCGGTGAAGGCCTTTGCCACGGATTTCACTCCGTTGAGCGATATGCGCGCCTCGGCGTCTTACCGTCTTGAAGCGGCGCAGGGGATGCTGCGGCGGTATTTTGCGGAGATGGCGGGGCAAAAGGTAAGCGTGCTGGAGGTGCGGGCATGAATGATCTGACGCCTGCGGTTGGCAAGCCGCTGCCACATGACTCCGGCCCCCTGCATGTGATAGGGCAGGCTCGGTATATCGACGATCTGCCGGTGCCGGCGGGGACGCTGCATCTGGCCTTTGGCCTGTCCACTGTCGCGCGCGGGACAGTGACAGGGATCGACCTGACGGCGGTCCGGGCTGCGCCGGGCGTGGTCATGGTGCTAACGGCGGATGATCTGCCTTTTGCCAATGATGTCTCGCCTTCTGCTCATGACGAACCGCTTTTGACCCCCGGTCCGGTGCAGTATGTGGGGCAGGCGATCTTTCTGGTCGTGGCGGACAGCCATCTGGCGGCGCGCAAGGCGGCGCGGCTGGGCAAGATCGCTTACGCCGAGGAGACGCCGATCCTGACAATCGCCGAGGCGCTGGCGGCGGGGTCGCGGTTTGAAGAGGGTCCGCGCATCTGGACCAAGGGGGATGTGGAGGCGGCCTTGGCGGCGGCGCCCCGGCGGCTGTCGGGGCGGTTCGCGATGGGCGGGCAGGAGCATTTCTATCTGGAGGGGCAGGCCGCTTTGGCCCTGCCGCAGGAGGGGGGCGACATGGTCGTCCAATCCTCGACCCAGCATCCGACCGAGGTGCAGCACAAGGTGGCCGAGGCTTTGGGCCTGCCGATGAATGCGGTGCGCTGCGAGGTCCGGCGGATGGGTGGCGGGTTTGGCGGCAAGGAGTCTCAGGGGAACGCTTTGGCCGTCGCCTGTGCGGTGGCGGCACGGGCGACGGGGCGGGCGTGCAAGATGCGCTATGACCGGGATGACGACATGGTCATCACGGGCAAACGGCACGATTTCGAGATCGAATATGACGTGGGCTATGACCCGTCGGGCCGGGTTCTGGCCGTGGATTTCCGTCAGTTTGCGCGGTGTGGCTGGTCGATGGACCTGTCCTTGCCGGTGGCGGACCGGGCGATGCTGCATGCGGACAATGCCTATCTTCTCGATCATGTGCTGATCACGTCGCACCGGCTGAAGACGAATACGGCATCCGCCACGGCCTATCGCGGGTTTGGCGGGCCGCAGGGGATGCTGGGCATGGAGCGGATGATGGATCATCTGGCGCATGTGCTGGGGATGGACCCGGTGGAGTTGCGCCGGGTGAACTATTACCGCGAGGCGGCGGATGTCGGAGGGGGGCATTCTGCCCCCCGCGCCGAGGGCGCCCCCCCTGAAGGTATTTCAGAGACGAAGAAACCCGGGACGGGAAAGCGGTTCGGGGGCGAGTTTTCGCCAAAGGTGGCGGCGCAGACCACGCCCTATGGGATGGAGGTGACGGATTTCATCCTTCACGGGTTGACGGAGCGGTTGCTTGAATCGGCTGATTATGCGGGGCGGAAGGCGGCGATTGCGGACTGGAATGCAGCCTCGCCGGTACTGAAGCGGGGGATTGCGTTTTCGCCGGTGAAGTTCGGGATATCGTTCACGCTGACGCATCTGAATCAGGCGGGGGCGCTCGTCCATGTCTATTCCGACGGGTCGATCCATCTGAACCACGGCGGGACCGAGATGGGACAGGGGCTGTTCCAGAAGGTGGCGCAGGTGGCGGCGGCGCGGTTCGGGGTGGATGCGTCACTGGTCAAGATCACGGCGACGGATACGGGGAAGGTGCCGAATACCTCGGCCACGGCGGCTTCGTCCGGGTCGGACCTGAACGGGATGGCGGCGCAGGCGGCTTGTGACGCGATCCGGGCGCGGATGGCGGAATGTCTGGCGGGGCTTTTTCAGGCGAAGGCCGAAGAGGTGGTCTTTGCCGGGGGCGAGGTCCGGGTGGGGGCCGAGGTGCTGCCTTTCGCCAAGGCGGCGGCAGTCTGTTATGCGAACCGGGTGAGCCTTTCGGCGACCGGGTTCTACAAGACGCCGGACCTGTCCTGGGACCGGATCAGGGGGCAGGGGCGGCCGTTCTATTACTTCGCATATGGGGCGGCGGTGACCGAGGTGGTGATCGACACGCTGACCGGGGAGAACCGCATCCTGCGGGCGGATGTGATCCATGATTGCGGGGCGTCGCTGAACCCGGCTTTGGACATTGGCCAGATCGAGGGGGCCTATGTGCAGGGGGCGGGGTGGCTCACGACCGAGGAACTGGTCTGGGACGGCAAGGGTCGGCTGCGGACCCATGCGCCGTCAACCTACAAGATCCCGGCCTGTTCGGACCGTCCTGACGTGTTCAACGTGGCGCTGTGGGATGGGGCGAACCGGGCAGAGACGGTGTACCGGTCCAAGGCCGTGGGCGAGCCGCCGTTCATGCTGGGCATTTCGGCGTTCCTTGCGCTGCGGGACGCGGTGAGTGCGGCGGGGCCGGAATGGCCTGATCTGCAGGCGCCGGCGACGGCAGAGGCAGTGCTGGC
>JBGSWJ010000336.1:0-10028 GCA_041752495.1 Rhodobacterales bacterium | reverse complement strand
GGCCAACCCGGATGATCCGCGTGTGTTTGCGGCGCTGTCGGACGAGGCGCGGGCGGTGCGGGTCGAGGCGGCGCAGACGGTGCTGACGGCGACCCCGCCTGCCGAAGGATCGCCCGAGGCGGCGGCTGTGGCGGCTGCGATGGATGAATGGCAGGCGGGGATCATGTCGCGGATCGATTTTCCCGAGACCTATATGCAGCTTGGCGGGATCGGGCTGACGACGCGGAACTGGGATATGGCGTTGCAGTCGTTTCAGGCGGCGGTAAGTTTGGACCCGCAACTAGTCTCGGCCTGGTCGGTTCTGGTGCGCTTGCAGGCGGCGATGGGCGACCGGCAGGGGGCGCAGCAGACGTTCCTCCAGGCGTTTCAGGTCAATCCGATGAACGAAGAGTTAATGTCACTGGCCCCGGAAGTGGGTCTGGGGATCGTGCCGCCCGGGGGTGGGTCGGAGTAGTCTTGTAAGATTCTGAAAATGAAAGGTTATTCCTTTCGGTAACGTGTCGGTATCACGTCGGTATTACGTCGGTATTTTGTCGGTATTTTTGGGCGATGGGTTAACGAGGTATTGATTTTGGTGGTGCGATGGGTTGGGACGCTCATCCGCGCGACGCGCGACTTCGCTTGGGCGGGGGATGAGAGGTTGGGCGCAGATTACGGGTCAGCGGTTAACCAATTCACCGCGCTGCGCCCGGCGAGGCGGCCGGTGGCGAGGCAGGCGGTGAGGAGGTAGCCGCCGGTTGGCGCCTCCCAATCAAGCATCTCTCCGGCGGCGAAGGTGCCGGGGCGGGAGAGAAGCATCAGCCCGGCATCAAGCGTATCGAAGCGGAGGCCGCCAGCGGTCGAAATGGCTTCGTCCATCGGACGCGGCGGGCCGAGGGGGATGGGCAGGGACTTCAGGAGGGCTGCGAGATCGTCGGGGATGGGGCGGCCAAATTCGTTCAGGAGCGCGAGGCGGACCGGGTCGAGGTTGAGCGACTGGCGGAGGTGGTTGGACAAGCTGCGCTTGCCCCGGTCACGGGAGAGGCGTGCGGTGATTTCTGAGAGGGAGAGGTCGGGGAGGAGATCGAGGGACAGGGGCGCGCCTTCGCGGAGGGCGCGGGAGAGGGCATAGATGCCGCCGCCTTCGATACCACGGGCCGAGATGACGAATTCGCCCCGGCTGCGCTGGCCGCCTGCGATTTGGGCGGTGCCTTTGACGGGTTGGCCGAAATGCGGGGTCATGTGGGGGGACCAGTTCACATGGAACCCCATGTTGGCGGGCCGGAATGGGGCGGTCTGGCCGGGGAAATGGGTGGTCCATGTGCCGTCGGAGCCGAGGCGCGCCCAGCTTGCCCCGCCGAGGGCGAGTATCGTGACAGCGGGGCGGAGGTATTGAGGGCCTTCGGGGGTGGCGAACATGGCCTGATCGCCGTCCCAGCCCTGCCAGCGCCAGCGGGTGCGGAGCGTGACGCCAAGGCTGTCAAGTCGGTGGAACCATGCGCGGAGAAGTGGTGAGGCCTTCATCGCCACGGGAAAGACGCGGCCGGAAGTGCCGGTGAAGACCGGTTGGCCGAGGGCGCGGGACCAGTCCATCACCTGTGCCGGACCAAAGGCGCGGAGAGCGGTTTCAAGATGCGGCGCCTTGGGGGTGTAGGCCGAAAGGAAGTCGTCCTGCGGTTCATCCTTGGTCAGGTTCAGGCCCGACTTTCCGGCCATCAGGAACTTGCGGCCAGCCGACGGCATTGCGTCGGCAAGGGCGACGGCAAACCCGGCCGCGCCAAGTTCCTCGGCAGCCATGAGACCGGCGGGACCGGCGCCGATGACGAGCGCGGTGGTCATGCGGCGGTCAGGAGGGCGTGTGCGCCTTGCCACGGCTTCGGGCCACATGAATCGTGGGACCGGGCCGTCGTTGACCGAAGCAGCGTTTCAGGATCATTAGGGCGCATCTTGTATTCGTTACGGCAGGGCCGTTGGGCCATGCCTGTCCTGTCCCAGGTAAAATTCAGCACTTTCAGACACATTATGGAAACGAACATCCAATGTCGAACTGGTCAAATCTGAAACTGAGCACGTCCTTTGCCGTTCTGGCCGGGGCCGCACTGCTTTTCCCCGCGCTGGCGAGCGCTGACATCAAGCTGCCCTCGCCCTATCTGTCGCGGTCACTCGATGCGGTGCTGCTGCCGATCGACAATGACGTGCGCAATGTGTTCGGGCTTTATGCCGAGGATACGGGCGTGTTCGTTGTCTCGACCGCGCCGGGTGGTGTGGCGGACAGCTATGGCATCCTGCCGGGTGACGTCATTTCGTTCATCGACAGCAGGCCGGTAACGGCCCCGGTCGATCTGGATACCTATGTCTATTACTGGCTGGTGCAGGGATACACGGACTATGTGTTCGACCTGTACCGGGGTGGGGAATACTATAGCTACCAAAGCTCGATCACCGAGGAGCTTTGGTACGAGACCTACAATTATACCGAGATCTCGACCTGGTCGAGCTACACCTACGAGTCGTTCTCGTATGAGGAATTCTATTCGGAATACTCGGAAACGATCGTCGAAAGCTATGAATCCTCGGAAAGCTATATCGAGGAGACTGCCATGTCGGAGGAGTATTCCGCCGAGATGAGCGAAGAGTTTTCGGAGGAGTCGAGCGAAGAGACGATGACCGAAGAGGAGATCAGCCAGGCGGTCGAAGATGAGCAGGGCGCGGCGGACGCGGCTGACGACGGGATGACCGACGAGGAGATGACCGAAGAAGAGATCAGCCAGGCGGTCGAAGACGAGCAGGGCGCGGCGGACGCAGCTGACGACGGGATGACCGACGAGGAAATGACCGAAGAAGAGATCAGCCAGGCGGTCGAAGACGAGCAGGGCGCGGCGGACGCGGCTGACGAGATGGTCGAGGAAGAGGTCTATGACGATTCCGGCGAGCAGGCGGTTGAGGAGGAATCCTTTGAGGAGCCGGTAGCCGAGGAGACCTATGAGGAGCCGGTCGAGGAAGAATCCTACGAGGAACCGGTTGAGGAGGAATCCTACGAGGAACCTGTCGCAGAGGAATCCTATGAAGAGCCGGCCGCTGAAGAGTCCTATGAGGATTCGGGCGAGTAATCGCGGCCTTTCTGGTTGCATGAATTGAAACAGGGCGGACCTGCCGGTCCGCCCTGTTTTGCCTGAAGGCTGTCGCGTCCGGGGATGAGGGGACGGCGATCAGGCAGGGAGAGGGACAGGCGGGCAGGCCCGTCCCTTGGGGATCAGGCGGCGCGGGCCTGGATTTCGCTTTCCATGCCTTCGCGCATCATGGTGCTAAGCGCGCCATAGGCGGCCCCCCAGGCTTCCATGGCACGGAAGTCGAACGCTTCGCCCAGGGTGCGGGCCAGCGTATCGAGGAGCGCCACGCCGACGAGACCAAACTGGTCCAGTTTCGCGCCGTAACCCAGGTGGCGGGCACCAAGGGCCGTCACCACAGGGCGCAGGGTTTCGGGGCGGTCGAGCGAATTGATCGCGAAGGCGAGCGTCATGGAGAGCTTGCGCGACTGTTCCTTGATATCGGTGGGGAACATCGGGCGGACCGCCGGGGCCAGTTCGAACAGGCGGGCATAGAAGGCGACGGCGAAGATATCTTCGGCCCCCTTGAGCAGGGCGAACTGGCTGCGGATGAGGGCGATCTGGTCAGCGTGCATGGTAGCCTCGGGCTGTTTGACTGGGTGGCGGCCGGTGTGGCCTGCCTTGTGCCGAGGATATGCGGGGCAATTGTTACAGGACGGTCCCGCGGAAACATTGGTGGGGGCGGAATGTGAAGCAGGCCGGGGTGTGATCCCCGGCCCGCAGAACTTTACGCCATGTCGAAGGCGAGCGCCTTGACCTGGTTGAACTTGCCCGTGGCGCGGAGCTTGTCGAGGATCGTTTCGGGCACGGGATCGTCGACATAGAGGATGGCGATGGCCTCGCCCCCTTTGGCGGAACGGCCGAGGGTGAAGTTGGCGATGTTGACGCCGTTTGCGCCCATGGTCACGCCCAGCGCGCCGATGATGCCGGGGACGTCGTCGTTGGTGGTATAGACCATGTTCGCGCCGATTTCGGCGTCGACATTGATGCCCTTGATCTGGATGAACCGGGGCTTGCCATCGGAGAACACGGTCCCGGCGACGGACCGTTCGCGGTGGGCCGTGACGACGGTAACCTTGATGTAGCCGTCGAACATGCCCGACTTGTCCTGACGGGTGGTCGAGATGTGGATCCCGCGTTCCTTGGCGATGACGGGGGCCGAGACGAGGTTCACGTCGGGGTTGCCGCGCCGCATGATGCCCGCGATGACGGCGCAGTTGAGTGCGGCGAGGTTCATGCCCGAGGTCGAGCCATCGTAGAGGACGTTGATGGCGACGATGGGTTCGTCGGTCATCTGGCCGACAAAGTTGCCAAGGTGGCCGGCAAGTTTGATCCAGGGGCCCATGACCTTGGCTTCCTCGGCGGTGACCGAGGGCATGTTGAGCGCGTTGGTGACGGCCCCGGTGAGGAGGTAGTCCGACATCTGTTCAGCGACCTGCAGGGCCACGTTTTCCTGCGCTTCGGTGGTGGAGGCACCAAGGTGCGGGGTGCAGACGACGTTGGGGAGGTGGAAGAGCGGGCTTTCGGTGGCGGGTTCGACGGCGAAGACATCAAGCGCGGCCCCGGCGACATGGCCGGATGTGAGGGCTGCGGCGAGTGCCTCTTCGTCGATCAGGCCGCCACGGGCGCAGTTGATGATGCGCACGCCGGGTTTGGTTTTGGCGATGGCCTCGGCAGACAGGATGTTGCGGGTCTGGTCGGTGAGGGGGACGTGGAGGGTGATGAAATCGGCGCGGGCGAGGAGTGCGTCGAGATCGAGTTTTTCGACGCCCAACTGATCGGCGCGGTCTTGGGAGAGGAAGGGGTCATAGGCCACGACCTTCATCTTCAAGCCCCGGGCGCGGTCGCAGACGATGGAGCCGATGTTGCCCGCGCCGATCACGCCCAAAGTCTTGCCGGTGAGTTCGACGCCCATGAAGCGGGACTTTTCCCATTTGCCGGCCTGGGTGGAGGCGTTCGCCTCGGGGATCTGGCGGGCAACGGCGAGCATCATGGCGATGGCATGTTCGGCGGTGGTGATCGAGTTGCCGAAGGGGGTGTTCATCACGATGATCCCCTTTTTCGACGCGGCGGGGATATCGACATTGTCGACGCCGATCCCGGCGCGGCCGATGACCTTGAGATGGGTCGCGGCGGCGATCAGTTTTTCGGTGGCTTTGGTGGCGGAGCGGATGGCGAGGCCGTCATAGTTGCCGATGATGGCCGCGAGGGCGTCCTTGTCCTTGCCCAGTTTGGGCTGGAAATCGACGTCGATCCCGCGGTCGCGAAAGATCTGGACGGCGGCGTCAGAGAGTTCGTCAGAGATGAGAACCTTGGGGGGCATGGTGGGGTCCGTATGTGATGTGGGGGAAGGTGCGCAAAATGCTCACCCTACGATTGGGGGGGCCGGGTGCGCATTTTGCGCACCGTGGGTCAGGCTGCCTGTGACAGCGCCGCGATTTCGGTGGCATAGGCCCAGTCGAGCCAGTGCAACATTGCCTGCACATTGGCCAGTTCGACCGTCGCGCCGCACCAGACCCGCAGGCCGGGAGGCGCGTCGCGGTAGGCGCCCGCGTCATAGGCCGCCCCTTCGGATTCGAGCCGCTTGGCCACGGCCTTGGCAAAGGCCGCGCCGTCGGTGATGCGGGGATCGGTGAATTTCAGGCAGACCGAGGTGTTGGACCGGGTCGCGGGATCGGCGGCGAGGTTGTCAATCCAAGGCCGGGCGGCGCAGAAATCCCAGATCGCCTGTGCATTGGCATTGGCGCGGGTGATCAGGCCCGCGAGGCCGCCGATGGATTGCGCCCATTTAAGCGCGACGAGGTAATCTTCCACGCAGAGCATGGAGGGGGTGTTGATCGTTTCGCCCTGAAAGATGCCTTCGATCAGTTTGCCCTTGGAGGTGAGGCGGAAGATCTTGGGCAGGGGCCAGGCGGGGGAGTAGCTTTCCAGCCGTTCGACGGCGCGGGGCGAGAGACTGAGCATGCCGTGTGCGGCCTCACCCCCCAGCACCTTTTGCCAGGAGAAGGTCACTACATCGAGTTTGTCGAAAGGAAGGTCTTGCGCGAAGGCGGCCGAGGTCGCGTCGCAGATGGTCAGGCCCTTGCGGTCAGCCGGGATGGCGTTGCCGTTCGGGACGCGGACGCCGGAGGTGGTGCCGTTCCAAGTGAATACGACGTCGCGGTCGTAGTCGAGCGTGGCCATGTCGACGATCTGGCCGTAGGGGGCGTTGTGGACGCGGGCGTCGAGTTTCAGTTGCTTCACGGCATCGGTGACCCAGCCTTCGCCAAAGCTCTCCCAAGCGACCATTTCGACGGGGCGCTGGCCGAGGAGCGACCACATGGCCATTTCGACGGCCCCGGTATCGGAGGCCGGAACGATGCCGACGCGGTAGCCTGCGGGCACCCCGAGGATTTCGGCGGTGAGGTCGATCGCCTCTTTCAGCTTGTTCTTGCCCACGGCGGCGCGATGCGACCGGCCCAAGGGGGCATCGGCGAGTGCATCAAGCGACCATGTGGGGGGTTTGGCGCAGGGGCCAGAGGAAAAACGCGGGTTCATCGGCCGCGCGGCCGGTTTCGTCAGTGCCATAGATGCTATCCTTCCAGATAAGCGCCCCCCGTTGGGGAGGGGTGTCCCGCCGCCGGAGATACGGGGCCATGCGGGGTTCCGCAAGGGCGAAAATGGCGCTAGACCGGCTGTTGGCGCGTTGAAAGCGACATTGCGGCAAGGACGGAGAGACCATGTATACCGTGACCCTGATTGCTGATCCCGAGGACCGCGCGCTTGACGGGACGGCGGTGGAGCGACTTTGCGGGCGATGGGGCGGCGGGGATGTGCGGTGGCTGTCGGTGGGCGAAGCGGCGGAGTTTCCGGTGGCCGCGGTGCCTGCGGATCGCTGGGCGGTGTGGGAGGAGATGCAGGGGCGCGGGGTGGATCTGATCGTCCAGAAGACCGTGGGGCGGCGCAAGAAGATGCTTCTCGCCGACATGGACAGCACGATGATCCGGCAGGAATGCATTGACGAACTGGCCGTGGTGGCGGGCGTGGGCGAAAGGGTGGCGGGCATCACGCGGCGGGCGATGAACGGGGAGTTGGATTTCGAGGGCGCGCTGATCGAGCGGGTCGGCCTGTTGGGCGGGTTGCCGGTGGGGGTGATCGACGAGGTGCTTGGGTCGCGGATCACCTATATGCCCGGGGGGTTTGATCTGGTGGCGACGATGAAGGCCAACGGGGGATATGCGGCGCTGGTGTCAGGCGGGTTCACGGCGTTCACGGAGCGGGTGGCGGCGGCGCTGGGGTTCGACGAGAACCGGGCGAATACGCTGATCGTGGCGGACGGGCGGCTGACGGGGGATGTGGCGCGGCCGATCCTGGGACGTGAGGCCAAGGTGACGGCGTTGAGGGAGATCACGGGGCGGCTGGGAATCTCGGCAGAGGATGTTCTGGCCGTGGGGGACGGGGCGAATGACCTTGGGATGCTGGGGCTGGCCGGGGCGGGGGTGGCGTTGCATGCCAAGCCGTCGGTGGCGGCGCAGTGCGAGATCAGGGTGAATTTCGGGGATCTGAGTGCGTTGTTGTTCCTGCAGGGGTATGGGCGGGATCAGTTTGTGACGTGAACACTCGGTGGTGGTGGGTCTTACCCACCATACGTTCGCTGCCCTGATGGCTTCTTTGTCTCCCAAATACCTCGGGGGGCTGCGTCAGCAGCGGGGGCAGAGCCCCCTCGCCTGTGAAGGATAGGCGCCACGGGCCGGTCTGGTTCTGGCTATTTCTTCCGCTTCAGATCGGCGTAAGGCGTCCAGTCGGTGTCGCCGGGGCGGCGGATGTGCCAGTAGGCTTTGCCGTTGATGTTGACGGGGCTGCCGTCCTTTGACCGGGCGACGGCGCTGGCGGCACCCGAGGGGCTTTTCTCGCGGTGGCCTTCGACCTCCCATGCGCCGTCGGATATCCGGCCGAGATGGAGGATGCCGTTGTATTCCATGCGGAGTTCGGTGCCGTGGGGGAGGGTTATGCCGCCTTTGGACCAGGGGCGGAGGCTTTTGGGGGTGGCGTCGGGAAGCGAATCTTGGGGCGGGGGGCCGAGTTTGAGGAGGCGGCGGAGGGCAACATAGTCGGGTTCGTCAAAGCTGCGGCGTTCGAGCTGGATAAGCCGGTGAATGTCGAAGTCGATGTCGATGGTTCGCATGGCATCCGCGCTTTGGGAGAATTAGGAGAGAGAGTGGCGGCGAATCGGGCATCTGCCAAGGGAATTGCGATCAGGGCCGCGCCCTGACCACGGGGAGAGGGCGATGATCGGGCTGGATGTGTCGCCGGAGGTGACGGCGCTGTTGATGGGCGCGGCCTTTGTCGCCGGGTTTGTGGATTCGATTGCGGGTGGCGGGGGGCTGATCACGGTGCCTTCGCTGATGATTGCGGGGGCGTCGCCGCTGACGGCTTTGGCGACGAACAAGGTGCAGGGGCTGTTTGGTGCTGCTTCGGCGACCGTGAGCTATGCAAGGGGTGGGCATGTGGACCCGCGCAAGCAGATCGGCGCGGCGGCGGTGGGGTTTCTGGCGGCGGTCTGTGGGGCACTGCTTACAAGCCATCTGCCGACGGAGGTGATCCGGATGGGGCTGCCGGTGGTGCTGATCGGGATTGCGGTTTTCTTTGCGGTGAAGCCGGGGCTGAATGATGTGGACCGGGCGGAACGGATGCGGCCTGCGGTGTTTACGGCGACTGTCGTCCCGCTGGTCGGGTTCTATGACGGGCTGATCGGGCCGGGGGCGGGGGCGTTCTATATGCTCGGGTTTGTGGCGCTGGCGGGGTATGGGGTGCTGAAGGCCACGGCGCATACGAAGCTGATCAATTTTGCGAGCAATACCGGGGGGATGGTCGTCTTTGCCTTTGTCGCGGCGCCGTGGTGGGTGACGGGGGTTCTGATGGCTGTGGCGCAGGTGGCGGGGGCGACGGTCGGATCGCGGTTGGCGATGCGGGTGGGGGCGAGGGTCATCAAGCCGGTGCTGGTGGTGATGTCGTCGGCGCTGGCGTTGAAGTTGCTATGGGATCAGTTGGCAGGGTGACGGGGCGCTCGTTCCGCGCGGCCCTTTTTTGGGGGTGGTGGGTTACACCCACCCTACGTGAACGGGCGACGTTTTCACAGGATGGGGGCGCTGCCCCCGGGCCTTTGGCCCTCCCCCGGGACATTTATAGCCAAGAGAATGAAGGAACCTGGAGTCAGCCGAGCCGCTTGCGCGCTATGACTGGCCCGTCCCCCTGCGCTTCGATCCGGAGGGCAGCGGCGCGGAGGGGTTCGTAGGCTGTGGCCATGTGGTGGGCGTTGGCGTGGATGAGCGTGTCGGCGTCCACGACCATGCCGACATGGCCTTTCCAGAACCAGAGGTCGCCGCGCTCGGGTGGGGTGTCTGCGGTGATCTCTGACCCGAGGGCGGCGCGTTGCAGGTCGCTGTCGCCGGGGCAGGGAATGGCGCAGGCCTGGAGGGCGGCCTGGACGAGACCCGAGCAGTCGATGCCGAGGATCGAGTTGCCGCCCCAGAGGTAGGGCGTGCCGAAATGGGCCTGGGCGACGGTCACGGGATCGGTGAAGGGGCGGTCGAGGGGGCGGAGGTGGGTTTTGGGGATGAAACCCTCGGGGGTTTCCCAGAAGCGGCGGGTTTCGTTCAGGACGGTGACGCGGGCGCCGAAGGAGAGATGGGCGAGGTCGGGGGATTTGAAATCCTCGTCCCGGTAGAGATGGGTGGCGGGGGTGGCGACCATATGGGTCGCGTCCCTTGCGGGGCCGAGAGCGGTGGTGGCGGCGTAGCCGACATAGCCGTCGCGGGCGGACTGGATGAAGGACCAGCCGTCGCGGTCTTCGAACACGGTGACGGTGGCGCCGTAGAGAAGCTGGCGGTCGCGGGGGCCGCCGGGGGCCTTGTTCAGGTTCGTGACCGGAGCGGTGATGCGGCGGGGTTCGCCTGCCGTGTA
>JBGSWJ010000335.1:0-6985 GCA_041752495.1 Rhodobacterales bacterium | reverse complement strand
CCCCGGCCAGCCCGACGGCGGCAAGGGGCACGGGGCCGAGGGGGGCCAGCATGACCGAGTCGGTAACGCCGAGAAGGGTCGAGGCGGCAAGGCCGGCCACGATGGGCAGGGCAAGGAAGAAGATTGCCGGAAACTCGCGCCGGACTTCAGCCAGGGCCATTTGTGTTACCCGTCTTGAACCCGGCGGGACTGGCCGGCGGGCGTTACCTATGTGCGCGGTTTGCCGGGTCAACCGGAGCGGCACAAATCAGGGGTGGAAGTTGCGCCTTCTGGTCAGGCGCTGAGGCGGACCGGCGCGCGCTTGCCTATCGCCCAGTCGCGGGCGGCGTCGCCGAACGCCTCGAACAGGGGGCGGGAGACGGGGTCATTGCCCGCGTTCCATTCGGGGTGCCATTGGACCGAGAGCGTGAAGCCGGGGGCGCCCCGGACATAGATCGCCTCGGGTGTACCATCGGGGGCGTAGCCGTCGATGACGATACGCTGGCCGGGTTGTTTGATCCCCTGCCCGTGGAGCGTGTTCGTCATCACCTCGGTCGCGCCAAAGAGGCGGTGGAAGGGGCCGCCTTCGGTTAGCGTGACCTTGTGGCGGAGGGCGAATTTTTCTTCGAGCGTGCCGTCGGGGGGCATCCGGTGGTTGCTGCGGCCGGGCAGATCGCGGATTTCGGGATAGAGCGTGCCGCCAAGGGCAACGTTCACCTCTTGAAAGCCCCGGCAGACGCCAAGGATCGGCTGGCCGCGTTCCACGCAGGCGCGGATGAGGGGAAGGACGACAGCATCGCGGCCCCGGTCAAAGGCACCGTGGGCGGGGGTTTCCTCTTCGCCGTATTCCTCCGGGTGAACGTTGGGGCGACCACCCGTCAAAAGGAAGCCGTCGCAGGTGTCGAGCAGGTCTTCGACAGAGACAAGCGCGGGGTCGGCGGGGATGATGAGAGGCAGGCATTTCGACACGTTGGACACCGCGCAGGAGTTCATGTGGCCCCCTGCATGGGTCAGATACTGGTCATTGATCAGATGGCTGTTACCGATGATGCCGATGACGGGGCGTGCCATGCCTGTCCTCTTGTGATTTTCCCTAACGATAGCGGCCGAAGCCTGTCATGAAAAGGTTACCTTGGCGCAAAGCGTCTCTGCATGGGCGCACATGCCACATTTGCAGGCAATCCGACCGCGTCTTTGCCGCAAGGTAGTCAGTGGTCGGTCAGGAAGGCGTGGAAAGCCGCGTCAAAGGCTTCGGGTTTTTCAAGGTAGGGGGATTGGCCGCAATCGGCCAGAACCTCTTCGCTATAGGTGCCGCCAGCGGCCTTGTAGGCGTCAAGGGCGGCGCGCGTCTGGGCGATCATGGGTTGGGGCGGATAGATGTCGGCACCGGGCCAGCCGGGGACGGCGCCGACGCTGCCAAGGAAGCCCAGATCGAACAGCGAGGTGTCCGAGACGACGGGATCATCGGCGCCGCGCAGCCAGAGGACCGGGGGCTTTGCGGCGACGTTTGTGAAGGCCAGCGGGTCGGCCTGATGGATGCGGGCCATGGCGTTGATCGGGCCGGATGTGCCTGCGGCGACCGTGGGCCAGTTGGCGGAGGGAGTGATGTCGCCGGGGTAATCCATCGGGCCGGTGTGTTGGGAGATGGCCGAGGTCAGGATATCTTCGATCCGGGCGGGCACGAAGGGTGGTTTCCAGACATAGGTGTTGAGGATGTTGCGCGGGTGGAAGGGCGTCGCATCGCCCCGGTCGCCAGCAGCCAGCAGCGCGGCAAAATCCGGGTTGACGGCAGAGGCACCGCTGCCTGCGCCATCGGCAAAGACGGGGGTGCCGTCGGCCTTGCTGCCGCCAAAGCCGTAGGGTGAAGAGGGGCAGACCTGCGTCAGCGAGAGGACGCGGGCGGGGTGGTCTGCGAGGAACTGCCAGAGGACGCCGCCGCCAAGGGAATGGCCGGCCATATGGGCGGCGGGGATCGACAGCGCGTCCATCAGGGCTGCGATATCGTCCGAGAAGTCGCGCATGCCACGGGTCGCGTCGACTTTGACGGCGGGATCGGATTCGCCATAGCTGCGCAGGTCGGGAGCGATGGCGCGGAAACCTGCGGGGAGGCGGAGCATCGTTTCTTCCCACCATGTCGCTGCCGACAGGTTGCCGTGGACAAAGATGACCGGGACGCCGTCATCCGGCCCCGCGAACAGGACGCGGGTGGTCAGGCGCGGCGTGGTGATCGTGCGGGACTGCGTGATGACGGGAATGGGCATGGCTGTGACCTTGGCTGGGGCGGGTTCAGAGGGGCGGGTTCAGAGGGCGCGGGCGATCTGGGCCTTACGTTCCAGCCGCCGCTTGTGCAGGACGGGTTCGGTGTAGCCAGAGGGCTGAAAACGGCCCTTGAAGACAAGGTCGCAGGCGGCCTGAAACGCTTCGCCGTCAAAGGCGGGGGCCATCGGGCGGTAAAGCACATCGCCTGCGTTCTGGTGATCGACTACGGCGGCCATCTTGCGGAGGGCGGCCTGCACCTGCGCCTCGGTCACCACACCATGGTGGAGCCAGTTGGCCAGTGCCTGCGCCGAGATACGGCAGGTGGCGCGATCCTCCATCAGGGCCACGTCATGGATATCAGGCACCTTGGAACAGCCGACGCCCTGATCGATCCAGCGGACGACGTAGCCGAGGATGCCTTGGGCGTTGTTTTCGATCTCTTCCGTGACTTCGGTTTCCGAGAAGTTGCGGCCAAGGGCGAGCGGGATGGTGAGGAGGTCGGACAGCGTGCCACGGGGGCCGCCGGCGGCGATTTCGGCCTGACGGGCGGCGACGTCAACGCGGTGGTAATGGGTGGCGTGGAGGACGGCGGCGGTGGGGGATGGCACCCAGGCGCAGTTCGCCCCGGCCCGGGGGTGGTTGATCTTGGTGGCGAGCATTTCGGCCATGCGGTCGGGCATGGCCCACATGCCCTTGCCGATTTGCGCCTTGCCCTGCAGTCCGCAGGCTAGGCCGATATCGACGTTGCGATCCTCGTAGGATCTGATCCATGCGGTCGATTTCATCTCGCCCTTGGGGAGCATGGGGCCTGCTTCCATCGAGGTGTGAATCTCGTCCCCGGTGCGGTCAAGGAAGCCGGTGTTGATGAAGGCAAGGCGCGTCCGGGCGGCGCGGATGCATTCGCGCAGATTGGCGCTGGTGCGGCGTTCTTCGTCCATGATGCCAAGTTTGACGGTATCGCGTGGCAGGCCCAGCGCGTCTTCGACACGGTCAAAGATTTCGCTGGCAAAGGCCACTTCTTCGGGGCCGTGCATCTTTGGTTTGACGACATAGACCGCGCCGGTTTCGGAATTGCGGGGGCCGGTCTGTTTTTGCAGGTCATGCATGGCGATCAGCGTCGTCAGCATGGCGTCCATCATCCCTTCGCCAACCTCAAGCCCGTCACGGTCCAAGATGGCGGGGTTCGTCATCAGGTGGCCCACGTTGCGGATCAGCATGAGCGAGCGGCATTTGACGTGGAGCGTGCCGCCGGTGGCCGCGTTGTAGGTCGCGTCGGGGTTCAGGGTGCGGGTGATCGTCTTGCCGTTCTTGACAAAGGTATCGGCCAGATTGCCGCGCATGAGGCCAAGCCAGTTGCGGTAGGCGTCAACCTTGTCTTCGGCATCGACGGCGGCGACGGAATCCTCGCAATCCATGATGGCCGACATGGCGGCCTCGACATAGATGTCGGAAATCCCGGCGAGATCGGTGCGGCCGGTTTCGGTGGTGGGGTCGACGATGATTTCGATCAGGAGACCGTTGACGCGGAGGAGGATCTGCCAGTCGCCAAGGTCGTTTTCGTTCCAGCCCGCGAACTGGGCGGGGTCGAGGAGGGTGGTGCGGCCACGGGCGGTGGCGACGAAAAGGTCGCTGTCCTTGACGAGGAGATGGGTGACTTCGGCCCAGCCCGCATCGCGCAGGGGGGCCACGGCATCAAGATGGGCGCGGGTCCATGCGACGACGCGGGCGGCACGGGCGGGGTCGAAGGGGCCACGGGGCGGCAGATCGCCCAGTGCGTCGGTGCCGAAGAGTGCGTCATAGAGCGAACCCCAGCGGGCATTGGCGGCGTTCAGGGCAAAGCGGGCGTTCATGATGGGAACGACGAGTTGCGGGCCCGCGATCTGCGCGATTTCGGGGTCGACGTTGCGGGTTTCGATGACAAAATCGGGGCCCTCGGGGACGATGTAGCCGATTTCCTGCAGGAAGGTCTGATAATCCTCGGCATCGTGGGTCTGACCGGCAAGGGCGATGTGCCAATCGTCGATCTGCCCCTGCAACTGTTCGCGGCGGGCCAGAAGGGTGCGGTTGCGGGGGCCGAATTCGTGGATCAGGCCCGAGAGCCCTTCCCAGAACTGGGCAGCGGTGACGGAAAGCCCGGCCAGAGCCTCGGATTCGACGAATTCAGCCAGAACTGGCGCCACCTGCAAACCGGCACGCTCGACCCGATCACCCATCGTCCCGTTCCCTTCTTGTCACGGCATCCCATGGGACACCGTGTTGTTTTGCGAAACAGGTAGACGATCAGGACAGGGCAGGCAATCAGCCGATGTTCAATTTGGTGCCGCGCTGGTGATCGGCGGAAACTTAGCAAGTTGCCTAAGTTTTTCCTTGCTCGAATCGGGCAGGTCGTGAAACTTAGGCATATGGCTAACCAATCACGGGAACTCGACGCGCTTTTCCAGTCGCTGGCCGATCCGACCCGCCGCGCCATACTGGCCCGGCTGGCGCATGGGCCGGCATCGGTGACGGAACTGGCCGAGCCCTTTGACATGGCCCTGCCGTCCTTCATAGGGCACCTGAAAAAGCTTGAGGATGGCGGGCTGATCGACACGACGAAAGAGGGCCGCGTGCGGACCTGCACCCTGCGGACCGGGGCGCTGGCCCCGGCGCGGGACTGGATGACCGCACAGCGCCTGCTGTGGGAAGGCCGTCTGGACCGGCTGGAAGATTACCTTGCAACACTGAGCGAAGGACCGAAACCGTGAGCGAGATACTGACCCTGACCAAGGTGCTGAAGGCACCGCGTGCGCTGATCTATGAATGCTGGACCACGCCAGAGCATATGGCCCACTGGTTCATGCCCAAGCCGCACTACCTGACCGACATTTCCATCGACCTGCGCCCCGGCGGCAAGTTTGAAAGCACGATGCATGTGGATGGGAACGCGATTCCCAACCGGGGCTGTGTGCTGGATGCGGTGAAGGACACGAAGTTTGCCTGGACCGATCTGATGACCGAAGATTTCCAGCCTGTGGCCAGCCCCGGTCTGGGCTTTACCGCGACGATTGAACTGTCCGATCACTCGGATGGCACAGTTTATCACGTCACGGCGCGGCACCGGACGCCCGAAGAGGCGTCCAAGCACGACGAAATGGGCTTTACCCATGGCTGGGGCATCGTGGCCGATCAGCTTGGCGCCTATGCGGCGGCGCTGGATGCCACGCGCAATGCCGACCGGCAGATGATCCTGACGCGGCATTATCGCGCCTCGCCCGAGCAGGTTTGGAAGGCCTGGACGGACCCGGCGATCCTTCCGCGCTGGTTCGGGCCAGAGGGGATCGACTGCGTGACCAAGGAGATCGACCTGCGCGAAGGCGGCGTCTGGCGGTTTGACATGATCGGGCACGGGCAGGTCTGGGCGAACCGGCACCGCTTTACCCGGCATGTGCCGCATGCACGGATCGAGTTCCTGATGGACGACGATTCCGACGCGGCCCCGCCCTATGAGGTGGTCGTGACGATGACCCCCGAGGACGGCGGCACGCGGCTGACGCAGGTCATGACATTCCCGAGCGTGGAGAAGAAGAAAGAGGCCGAGGGCTATAACGCCGTGGAACTGGGCCAGACGACACTGGCCAAGCTGGCCAGGGAGCTGGGCGAAGGCTGAGCGGGGTAGGATGGCGGGGGCGGAATGGCCGGAAAGGATATTCCATCCCCCCTGCCCCGAACCACAGGGATATTCCGCAACGTCAGGTCCGCCCGGGATGGGCGGACCTGTGCCACTTGGGCCCGCGACGGGTTGCGAAAGAGAGGATCGTGCTGTTAATGGCCGCCTTGTGCGGTTAAGGATTGTCTCACATCGTCGTGACTATGCCAGATATAGTGAAGCTCCATGAAAGACCGCATTGATCCGCTGATCGCCGAACGCGCGCCGTGGTTGTTTCGCTCTTCGCCATTTGTCGGTGCGGCGCGCAGCGTCCTGAACCGGACCCTTTCCTACGACAAGACCGTCAGGATTGCCGAAGGATTTGTGGATTCGCCGACAGCTGTCATCATGGGTGACATGGGCAAGATGCTGGCCAAGCATGTGACCGTCACAGGCTTGCAGAACATCCCGCGCCACGGCCCGGCGATGATTGTGGCGAACCATCCGACCGGGATCGCGGACGGAATCATCCTGTGGCATCTGCTCGCGCCGATTCGCCCGGACCTGTATTTCTTTGCGAACCGCGACATCCTGCGCATCCTTCCCCAGATGGAGGACATGATTGCGCCCGTCGAATGGCGGACCGAAAAGCGCAGCCACAGCAAGACGCGCGAAACGATGGCCTTTACCCGCGATGCGGTGGAACAGGGGCGGATCGGCATCATCTTTCCGTCGGGCCGTCTGGCCAAGCGGCAGGGGCTGCGGCTTTATGAACGGCCGTGGATGGCCTCTGCCGCAATGCTGGCGCGGAAGTTCGAGCTTCCGGTCATTCCGATCAATATTCAGGCGCGCAATTCGGCGCTGTTCTATCTGTTCGACCTGATCCACCCCACCCTGCGGGATATCACCCTGTTCCACGAGACGATGAACAAGGCCCGTCAGCCCTATGTGGTGACGGTGGGGGAAGAGATTTCGCCGGCGTCCCTGCCCGCGACGTCAGAGGACGGGATAGAGATGCTGCGGCGGGCGACGCTGGCCCTTGGCGGGCGGGATGCGCCCACGGTCAGCATGTTGCGGGCCACGCGGCGGCCGCTACTCCGGTCGTGAAACGCCGGGCAGGCC
>JBGSWJ010000334.1:0-2716 GCA_041752495.1 Rhodobacterales bacterium | reverse complement strand
GCGAAGCGGCCCAGGTCGCGCTCAACCTCACCACCGCCTTCGGCTGGGATGGTCCGCGCAAGGGCTTTGCCAACTACGTCTACGGCCGCCTCTACGTCTCCGAAGACCCGGCCCGCGCCATTTCCGCCTTCAACACCGCCGCCGCCGTCTACAGCGCCCGCCCCGAAACCCAGATCCACCTGGCCCATGTCTCCGTCCAGATGGCCGCCTTCGCGCTCAGTTCCGGCGATGCCGAAACCGTGCTGACCCTCGTCAACCCCTCGATCCCCGTCGCCGAAGCCGCGCAGAACGCCGCCCTCCTCTCCACCCTCCTCATGTTCAAGGCCGAGGCGCTCGACCTCAAAGGCCAGAAGACCGAGGCCGAATCCGTCCGGCTGGACAGTCTGGGATGGGCGCGCTACGGCTTTGGTTCCGACATCAACGTCCTTGACCGGGTGCGCGATGTTTCGGTCCTGACGCCCCGCAACGAAGGCTGAACGCATGATCTATCCCCTTGGCGGACTGGTGCTCGGCGCCCTCCTTGGTGCATTCCGCGCCCGCCAAAACGGCGGCAAAGTCCCCGACATGCTGCAATGGGGCGCGGCATTCGCGCTGATCTTCGGCATGATCGGCCTTTTCATCCTCATCATCCTGCAACGCAGCATGACCTGAGGGCCGCGCCGGTGTTCCTGCCCTTCTTCGATGCTCTGAGGAAAGGCGGCGTCCCGGTCTCCCTGCGCGAATACCTGACCTTTCTTGAAGGCATGGGGACCGGCATGGTCACCTATGACGCCGAAGGTTTCTACCACCTCGCCCGCCTGACCATGGTCAAGGACGAACGCCACATCGACCGCTTTGACCGCGCCTTTGCGCAAGCCTTTGCGGGTCTTGACACCCTCACCCCCGAACAGGTGCTCGAAGCCCTCGACCTGCCGCCCGACTGGCTCGAAAAGCTCGCCGAAAAGCACCTCTCGGCCGAGGAAAAGGCCGAAATTGCGGCCCTCGGGGGGTTTGACAAACTGATGGACACGTTGCGCCAGCGGCTGGCCGAACAGAAGGGCCGCCATCAGGGCGGCTCGAAATGGATCGGCACGGCGGGCACGTCACCCTTCGGCGCCTATGGCTATAACCCCGAAGGCGTCCGCGTCGGCCAATCCGAATCCCGGCATCAAAAAGCGGTCAAGGTCTGGGACCGCCGCGAATTCCGCAACTTCGACGACTCGGTGGAACTTGGCACCCGCAATATCAAGGTCGCGCTGAAACGCCTGCGCCGCTGGGTCCGCGACGGCGCTGTCGATGAACTCGACCTTGACGGCACAATCCGCGCTACCGCCGACCACGGCTACCTTGACGTACAGACCCGCCCGGAACGCCGCAACGCGGTCAAGGTCATCCTCTTCCTCGACGTCGGCGGCTCCATGGACCCGCATGTGAAAGTGGTCGAAGAACTCTTTTCGGCGGCCCGCGCCGAATTCAAGCACCTGAAAACCTTCTACTTTCACAACTGCCTTTATGAAAGCGTCTGGACCGACAATCACCGCCGCTGGACCGAAACCACCCCCACCTTTGACGTCCTGCGCACCTTTGGCAGCGACTACAAATGCATCTTCGTGGGCGACGCCACCATGTCCCCCTATGAAATCACCCATCCCGGCGGCGCCAACGAACACTGGAACACCGAGGCCGGGTCCGTCTGGCTCACCCGCGCCCGGACGCAATGGCCCCAGACCCTCTGGATCAACCCCACGCCTCAGGCACACTGGCCCCACACCCCATCCGTCACGCTGGTCCGCGACATCATCGGCCCCGACCGCATGATCCCCATGACCCTCGCCGGTCTCTCTGCCGGCATGCGCACGCTGGGCTCATAGGGTGGGTGCAACCCACCACACGTCACCACCGGAACGCGCCCGCTTGCCGCGCACCGCCCCGCACCCCATATCTGGGCCATGCTGAAATTCTCGCCCATCCTCTTCGCCATCGCCTATGCGCTCGTGATGTATCACTTCTCGGCCTGGCGCACCGCCAAGGAGCTTGACGCGCGCTCGACCGAACTCGCCGATCCGGTTCTCAAACGCCTGACCGACCGGATGGCGCAGGCGCTCGACCTGCCGAAAATCAAGGTCCACATCTACGAAATCGCCCCGGTCAACGGCCTTGCCGCCCCCGATGGCCGCATCTTCATCACCCGCGGCTTCTTTGACCGCTATGCGGCAGGCGAGGTAACGGCCGAAGAGATGTCCTCCGTCATCGCCCATGAACTGGGCCATGTGGCGCTGGGTCACAGCCGCCGCAGGATGATCGACTTTTCCGGCCAGAATGCCATGCGCACCGCTGTGGCCATGATGCTGAACCGTTTCCTGCCCGGCCTTGGCCTCGTGATTGCGAATTTTCTCACCACCCTCGTCGCCGCCCGCATGTCGCGCAACGACGAATACGAGGCCGACGCCTATGCCTCTGCCCTTCTGATGAAGTCCGGCATCGGCACCGCCCCGCAAAAGTCACTCTTCCGCAAGCTCGAGGCGCTGACCGGCGCGCGCGGCGGCACTGCACCGGCATGGCTTCTCAGCCACCCGCAGACCCACGAACGGATAGCGGCGATCGAGGCGAACGAGGCCAGCTGGGTCCCCCGGACCTAACCCAGCCGCTTGGCAAACCGGTTCAGCCGCGCCTTCTTCATCAACCGGCGCGAGCTCCAGTCCTCGCCCGACAACCGCGTCGCCTCGGCGGCCACCGC
>JBGSWJ010000333.1:0-12590 GCA_041752495.1 Rhodobacterales bacterium | reverse complement strand
AGAAGGGCCGCAAGGACCTGCGCAAAGAGCGAGCCTGACGCCCCCCCTGCCGCTGTGCGAAAGGCGACGACCGGGTCCGCCGCGCCATCTGCCGCTCGGAGCCCCCTCAACATGGTGGCACCGTGGTCACCGTCGCCCGCTACCGCATCAAGGGCGTTCAACTCGTCCTCGAGTGCTGTGAAGCGGGTAACAAGGCGGGCCACCAAGGTCATCCGAAATGTCCCCGCATGAAGGCCAGCGCCGCCGCAGCAGCACCTGTCGCGTCTGGCTCGATATCGCGCCAGATGTTAAGGTCTGTTCCGGCAGGCGTGCCCGCCCTTACGAACATCTCGGCCACGATCCAGCCGTCATATCCCACGGCAGACAGCCCTTCGCGCACGGCCCCCCAGGGCACATGGCCCGACCCCGGAACCCCCCGGTCATTGTCGGAGACGTGGAAATGAAAGAGCCTGTCGCCGCCCGTCGCAATGGCTGCGACGATGTCCTTTTCTTCGATATTCAGGTGGAAACTGTCCAGAAGCACCCCGATCTGGTCCGATCCGGTTGCCTGTGCCAATGTCACGGCCTCCTGAGCCGTGTTGACCAGATCGGTCTCGAACCGGTTGATCGCCTCGATCCCGAGCCGAACGCCATGATCGCGCAGATCACCATCGACCTGTGCCAGCATTTCGGCCGAGAGGTCACGGCGGCGGGCCTTGCGGGCATGGTCAAAGACGCCCCAGGGGGCATAGACCACACCGGCAAGCCCGTTGCCGCCCATGGCGGCCACGGTGTGGATTGCCCAGCGCAGATGCGCGAGGCCCGCCCCGCGGATATCGGCATCCTCGGACGTAATGTCGGCCGCACGGGACAGCCCGTCCGAGCAGGTGACCTGAAGCCCATGATCGCGGATCAGGCGGGACAGCGCCGCAGCCTTTTCGTCAGTCATGCCAAGGAGGGAGACTTCGACGCCATCGAACCCCAGATCGGCGACAATGCGCAGGATGGGCGAAATCTCGTCCGTCCAGCGCGCCATCCAAAGACCGGCATGGACCCCATATTTCATCGCTTGCCCTCCATGACCCAGAGGCTGCCGGGTGGCAGGTTGATCGTGATCTCGTCCCCGGGTCCGATGCCTTCGACAAGGTCAGGCGACAGTACGGCATCAACGGCGGTGTCCCCCACCGTCAGACGCAGCCGTGTCTGGGTGCCAAGGTAAAGGCGTTCGGCCACGCGTGCCTGTACTGCATTGACGTGGGCGAAGCCTATGCGAACTGCCTCGGGCCGGAATGTGAGCAGGCCCGGACCAGTGAGCGCGCCCTGTGGCAGGGTGAGGCGACCGAGAGGGCCGTCAAATGTGCCATTTGCCGACACACCCGGCAGTACATTCTTGCCGCCAAAGAAGGCCGCGACCTCGGCATCGGCCGGACGGCGGTAGAAGGCATCGGGGACGTCGTATTGCCGGAGCCGCCCGTTCAGGATCAGCGCCACCCGGTCAGCAAGGACGACCGCCTCTTCCTGATCATGGGTGACAAAGATCGTGGTGATACCAAGGTCCTTCTGGATACCCCGGATCAGGTCACGCATCTCGATCCGCAGATGGGCATCGAGGTTGGAGAGGGGTTCGTCCAGCAACAGGACCTTTGGCTGCACGATGAGCGCGCGGGCCAAAGCCACGCGCTGCTGTTGGCCGCCTGAGAGTTCCGACGGGCGACGGCGGCCAAGGTCGGGGAGTTTGACCAACGCCAGCATCTCGGCCACGCGGGCGGCGATCTGATCCTTGGGCACCTTCCGCATGCGCAAACCAAAGCCGACGTTGTCGGCAACCGACATGTAGGGGAACAGCAGATAGTTCTGGAACACCATCACCACGCCCCGGTTTTCCGGCTTTTCGCGGAGGATGGAACGTCCGTCGAAGGTGATGTCGCCCGAAGTCGGCTCCAACAACCCCGCGATCATCTTCATCGTCGTGGTCTTTCCGCAGCCTGAGGGGCCAAGAAGCGCGGTGAGTTCGCCGCTGGGCACGTCAAGCGTCAGGCGGTCCAGTGCCGGGGCAGGGGCACCGGGATAGGTCTTGGTCAGTGCGGAGAGAAGAACGCGTGTCATACCCGGCCAAACCCCCCGACTGCGCCGTTCGAACCTGAAAGGTGGCGGGCGGTGAAAAGCAGAATGAGGATCCCGGGCAGGATATAGATGATACCGATGGCCCCGGTGATATCGTTCCGCCCCGCACTAGCGAAGTTAAAGAGGAGAAGCGGCAGCGTGATGACCCGGCCCCCGCCGATGAGAAGGGTGAGGACATACTGGCTCCACGACACGAGGAAGGCAAAGAGGCCGCCCACGATGATGCCGGGCATGATCGCGGGCAATGTGACGTGCCAGAAGGTCTGGAACGCATTGGCCCCAAGGCTGCGGGCCTGGGATTCATAGGCCGGGTCGTAATTGGCGAAAATGCCCGCCATCACGAGCGTCATGTAGGGCAGGGTCGGGACAAGGTGGACCAGAACCACCCCGGCCAGTGTGTTGGTCAGGCCCAGCTGGATGAACACCGAATGCAGGCCCAGCGCCACGGCAATACCCGGCACGATGACCGGGGCAAGGATCATGAGTTCCACAAGGCCCTTGCCCCGGAACTTGTAAAGGCCGAGCGCCCGGCCTGCCGGGACACCGACGAGGATCGATAGGGCTGTGGCGAGTGCGGCGATCACGACCGTGACACCGAGGCTTTCGATCACCCCAGAGCGGTCGGACAGGGCGTATTCCCATGCCTGCAAGGACCATTGCTGTGGCAAAAGGTCGGGGAACCGCCAGCCGCGTGCGAAGGACCAGATCAGCATCGGGACGAGCGGCAGGATCAGCCAGATGATCAGCACCGCGCCCGACAGAACAAGCATCGACCGCGACAGGCGGGACGGGTTGTTCATGACCGCACCCTTGCCCGCGTGGCGCGGAGATAGGCCCAGATCATCAAGGCCGAGAGGAGTGTGATGACAACAGCCATCGCCATCGCCTCGGGCCGGGCGGCGAGGTCCACGTCGGTATAGGTCTTGTAGGCCAGCACGGGCAGGGCCTGCGGGTGGCTTGCGCCGAGAAGGAGCGGCACCTCATAGGCCCCGAAGGTGAAGGCGAAGACGATCACGCTGGCCGAAAGGACGCCGGGCAGGATCAGCGGCAGAAGCACGTGCCGGAACGCCTGCCAGCGGTTCGCACCCAGCGACCTTGCGACGGATTCGTAATCCGTGCCCAGCGCCTGCATCTGCGCCAGAACGATGACGCCGATGAAGGGCACCTCTTTCCAGACATATTGGAGGATAATCCCAATCGCGTAGGGGTCAAAGACCAGCGCCGGAAACTCGGCCGGGCGGGCGATGAGGCCGATGTGAAAGGCCATGCGGGCAAAGAAGCCGGACTGGCTGAAGAGGTAGAGGATACCGATTGCACCAACGATATGGGGGACGGTCAGGTTGAGCTGAAAGAGAAAGTTGATCGCCCCCCGGCCGGCAAACGTCCGTCGCAAGAGAAGTGCTGCGGCAATGGCGATGACCGCCGAGATCAGGGTTGAAGTGACCGAGATATAGAGCGTCAGCCCGAATGAGCGCAGAAAGTCGGCATCGCTGAGCACCGCACGATAGGCGTCGAGGTTCGGTTCGGTCAGGCCGATCACGGGCATCCAGTTGAATGACCGCATGACGCCCACGGCCAGCCCGCCAAAGAACAGCACGACGATCAGCACCATCGCCGGGGCAAGAAGAAGCGCGATGCGCAGGCGGTCAGACAAGGGGAGCCCCCGGGTTGGCGGGATTGGGGGCCCCGGCATGCGCCGGGGCCATTGGTTGCATCAGTCTGACGCGTCAGTTGCCGACGTTGGCAAGCCAGCCTTGCTCGATGGCAGAAATCCAGCCGGCCTGCAGTTCAGGCAAGGCCATCTGGGATAGTTCCGCATGCGCAATCACCGACGGGTGCGACGGCAAGGCGGCAAATGCCTGTTGCACGGCGGCGTCGGTGCGGTCCATCTCGATCCCCGGCGCGGTGCCCCAGACCTCGGGGCGGGCCTTTTCCAGCTGCGCCTCGGCTGAGAGGAGCACGTTTTGCAGCACCAGTGCCGCCGCCTTGTTGGGCGAATTGAACGGGATGATCGTGTAGTTGGTGTTGCCGATCGTCCCGTCAGTCAGGCCGTAGCTGCGCACCGTGTCGGGATAGGTGCCCGCTTCGACCGCCAGCCCGAACTGCGAAGGTTCGTAGTTGAAGGTGA
The DNA here is from genome assembly GCA_041752495.1 of Rhodobacterales bacterium. Lineage (GTDB taxonomy): Bacteria > Pseudomonadota > Alphaproteobacteria > Rhodobacterales > Rhodobacteraceae > JAPLPE01. The sequence continues at coordinate 8,359 of JBGSWJ010000333.1, read as the reverse complement.
AGGCCACTTCGGAGTTAGCAAACAACTCGTTCATCTGGTTGACCGAGGTCGGATAGGTCGCCCCTTCCCGCCACAAAAGCGGTTCGATCTCGTTCAGGATGGCCCAGGCCTTGGGCGCAACCTCATCGAACTTGGCCTGATCAAAGTCACCCAGCAAGTTATCAACCCCGCCGGCCGCATGGTAGAAGACATGCCGGACAAACACCGACCCGGTAAAATCGGGCGGCGCGGGATAGGTGAACTGGCCGGGATTGGCCTTGATCCATTCGATCAGCTCCGGGATGGACCGGGGTGGTTCGGCTATGACGGCGCTGTCATGGGCAAAGGCGAACTGCGCGCGTGACCAGGGCACCTCGCATCCCTCAACTGGGACGCCAAAGTCGTTGGCGACGGCCGGGTTGTCCCAGTTGACGAGCGCATTGTTGGGCAGGCTATCGGTATAGCCGCAAAAGGCCAGACCGCCCTGCTTCATCGTGCGGAAGTTCTCGCCGTTGATCCAGATCATGTCGACCGATCCGGCATCAAGGTTCCCGGCTTCCTTCTCGCCCAGGACGATGTTCACCGCCTCGACCGTGTCGGTGAGCGGGATCTGGTTCAGCGTGATCCCGTATTCGTCCATCAGGATACCGCCGATAAAGTCCTGCACGTAGGTGTTGATGTTGTCCGCACCCCCCCACATGAACCAGTTTACCTCGCCCCCGCGGGCCATTTCCACAATGGCCTCCCAGTCCTGCCCGATCAGGGCCGCACCGTCCGCCGTGTCCGCAATCGCAGGTGCCGCCAAAGTCGTCCCCAGCAGCGCCGCCAGTGTCAGTCTTCTCATCGTCTCCTCCCTGAGATCGTTGGTCGTATCGTTCTTCGTGACGTTCTAAATGAGTCAGGCAGCCCCCCGGCAGCCGTCAACTATAGCCAAATGGCGCTCTTCTGCGACAGCCCTCGCCAACTCCAGCGCCACCTCCCAAGTTGCTGAATTGGCAGCAGTCAGAGCTTGCGCCGCCGCCGGGCTTACGGGATCAAGAAACGTCTTGCTTTCGCCGAGGATATCCCAAGTCGCCATCATTGCCACCGTCTTGGCCCCAAAGCGGGTGGCAACCGCAGCAACTGCAGCGGTTTCCATATCGACGGTATGGATACCTTCTGCCGTCCATTGCGCGCAAAGCGCATCAGATTGCGCAAACAGGGTCGTCCAAGTCAGATGCAGCCCTTGCGTGATGGTAAGTCCACGCGTCTTCAGAGACTTTACCGCCCAGTCGGACCACGACACATCAAGGTCAACCAACTCGCCTGCGCCGTAGGTCTCGGAAACTCCGTCTCTTGCGATTGCTTTTGTCGGGACCGCCACCATTCCCGTTGCCAGGCCAGGTTGCAGGGCGCCACATGTCCCGATCTGGACAATGAGCGGTGTGCCGATCTGGGCCAGTACATGCACAACTTCAACGGCGCGGGCTGCGCCATAAGCGCAGCAATAGGCAACCCGGGCTGGCCCCAAACGGCCTACATAAATCTCGGGAAACGCCGTTTCGGTGACGTCGGTCAACAACGCCAGCCGCGACTTGGTCGCCCGCTCTCGCCACCATGTTCCTTCCAGAACGAGCACATCGGGAACATCCTCATCGGACCAGCCGAGTGCTGTCATCCAGTGGTGACGCTGGTAGTCCAGAATGGCCATCCGACAGATCGCTTCCGATTCGTACTAACAGATTTGTTGTGACAAATTTCTTAGGATGAATTACGGCATCCCGCAACTGTCGACAGCATTCAGGTCAAATGTTCTTGGCGAGATGGATGAGTTGAATATGTTTGACTTGATCAAGTCCTGTTGCAACCGACAGCAAATCGGCCACTGTCTTGGCGACTCCAAGGCCCGCTTTCTCACCAAGTTCGGCATGCCCGGTGCTGGTTCATGTCAAGACGTCGGGCAAGTCCAATGCGTTTGACGCCATTCAATCAAAGAGCAGTCGTTACAGCTTTGGGGACCACACAGACGATTGGTTATGCGTCAAGCTACTACCTTCCGGCTGTGCTGGCCTCGCCGATGTCTGCAGAGTTGGGGTCGTCGTCCGTCCTTGTCTTCACGGCGTTTTCTTTGGCCATGGTCGTCTCTGCCATAGTCGGTCCCTCGGTCGGCGCAAGGATTGATCGACTAGGCGGGCGCGGCACGTTGATTTGGTCCAATCTGGTCTTTGCGGCAGGGCTATTCATGCTCGCAGCGGCGCATGGCCACCTGGCTCTGTTTGCGGGTTGGGGACTTATCGGGCTTGGCATGGGCATGGGCCTATATGAGGCGGCGTTTGCGACTTTGGCAGGCATATATGGGCGAGAAGCGCGTGGGCCGATCACCGGCATCACCCTGATCGCAGGATTTGCGAGTACTGTCGGATGGCCGATGACGGGCCTTATGCTGGCTGAGTGGGGGTGGCGCGAAGCCTGCATAGGCTGGGCGCTGATCCACCTCTTTATCGCATTGCCCCTGCATCTGATCCTGCCAGGAGGAACCCCTTTGCCTCATGATGCGCAGGATACTAACGCGCAGGGGCCGGCTCCTTCAGCCACCTCGATCTTTCTGTTGTCATTTGTCTTTGCCGCGACCTGGTTCAATTCAACGGCAATGGCAGCCCACCTCCCCGGCTTACTCGAGGCGGGGGGCTCAAGCACAGCTGTTGCCTTGGCGGCCGGTGCGTTGATCGGTCCAGCTCAGGTCGCTGCACGTTTCCTCGAATTCGGGCTTCTTCGCCGCTTTCATCCACTTACGAGTGCCCGGCTTGCTGCGATGGCACATCCTGTTGCCGCTTTTAGCTTGCTGACTTTCGGTAGTCCGGCGGCATTTGCCTTTGCCATTCTGCACGGGGCGGGCAACGGTATTCTCACCATTGCCAAGGGTACGCTCCCGCTCGCGCTCTTTGGACCGGCAGGATATGGCGAACGTCTTGGCTGGTTGAACGCGCCGGCACGGGTTGCACAAGCTGCTGCACCGGTCGTCTTTGGAGCAGCTCTCGCTTATTGGGGCGTGTCAGCCATATGGCTTACGGCAGTGATCGGGCTGCTTTCGGCCGGAGCCCTTGTGCTACTCAGACGGTCCTGAGGCGGCGTGCGGCCCACCAGCTGAGAGCGGCCATCAGGCCGGCCGTCGCAAGGCAAAGGGCCAGGCCCCCGATCTGATAGCTGATGCCGGACAGAAGCGTCCCGATGAGCCGCCCGGCTGCATTTGCCATATAGTAGAAACCCACGTCGCGGGTGATCCGTTCTGCTGATCCGAATGCAAGAATGAGATAAGAATGCACCGAGGAATTTATGGCAAAGACAAAGCCAAAGAGAAGCAGGCCAGCAATCAGCATGAAGGTAAGCCAAGGGGCAGGACCCTGTGACAACATGACGGCCAACGCGAGTGCGAAGGGGATTGGGACGAGAAGCCCGGCCCATAAGATCGCCTTCTCCGTAATCGCCCCCTCGTTCTGATCTTTTCCACCAAGAATACGCGGTGCCATTGCCTGAACCGCGCCATTCGCGATGATCCACAAGGCCATGAAACTGCCGACCAGAAAGAACGCCGCGCGCCGCCCGTCCGGCGTGCCATCAGACAGAACCGACTGGAAATACACCGGCACGCCAACCACGAACCAAACGTCTCGCGCGCCGAACAGGAACATCCGCGCTAGGCTGAGACGGTTGACGCGAGGATCGCCCGACCGCCAGCCCCCCCAAGCTTCGTCCGCTTTCATCCGTCCGGGCAACCCGGGCGGCAGGAACAGAGCAACGGCGACGAGGATTATCGCCAGCACCCCGGCCATGCCCCAGACGGCAGTCTCAAAGCCTGCGACACCAAGGAGGGCCGCACCAAGGAAAAAGCCAAGGCCCTTGACTGCGTTCTTTGATCCGGTCAGCGCAGCGACCCAGCGAAAGAGGCCACCGTCCTCTTTCGGAGCCAGAAGCTTCACGGCCGATTTCGAAGACATCTTGGCCAAATCCTTGGCCACCCCGGACATGCCCTGAACAGCCATCACAAAGGTGACCGAAGCTGCAACGCCCCAGCTCGGATCAAGCTGCGCGAGAGCGATCAATGCCGCGATCTGCAAGGCAAGGCCGCCATAAAGCGTGGCCGCAAGCCCGAACCTTGCAGCAAGCCAACCTGCCCCAAGGTTCGTTACGATCCCTGCTACTTCATAAAGCAGAAACAACCAGGCCAGCTGAATAGGCGTGAACCCAAGGCTGTTGAAGTGAAGGAGCACCAGCATCCGCAGTGCGCCATCCGACAACATAAAGGCCCAATAGGCCGCAGTGACCGCCGCATAGGCACGAAGCGGGTTCGGCGGCGGGCCGGCCGGGCGCAGTGCCTCGCTCACAAGGACCCCGCGACCATCCGGACGATGTCGGCAAGCCGGCAGGAATAGCCCCATTCATTGTCATACCAGGCGTAAATCTTGACCTGGGTTCCGTTGATGACCATGGTGGAGGGTCCATCGACGATGGCCGACCGAGGATCGTTTGTGAAATCTGACGACACCAGTTCACGCGTCTCATATCCGAGGATGCCTCTCAGCGATCCTTCGGCAGCTTTTGCGAAAAGGGCATTGACCTCATCTGCCGTCGTCTCGCGCGCGACTTCAAACACACAGTCCGTCAGCGACGCGTTCAACAGCGGAACCCGCACTGCATGGCCGTTTAGTCTGCCCTTGAGTTCGGGATAGATGAGAGTGATTGCGGTGGCGGATCCGGTCGTTGTTGGGATGAGGTTCATCAGCGCCGAACGGGCGCGGCGCATATCCTTGGCGGGCCGGTCAACAATGGTCTGCGTGTTGGTCACGTCATGGATCGTGGTGATGGATCCGTGTCTTATCCCGATGTTTTCATGGACCACCTTGACCACAGGGGCAAGGCAGTTGGTCGTACAGGAAGCCGCAGTGACCAGTGATTGAGAGCCATCATAGAGATGATGGTTCACGCCGTAGACAAGATTTAGCGCACCCCCGTCCTTGACCGGCGCACTGACCACAACCTTTTTGACCCCTGCCGCATAGTAGGGGGCGATTTTCGCGGCGGTCTTGAATACGCCGGTGCAATCGATCACGAGATCGATCCCGAGTTCGGCAAGTGGGAGGGCTTCGATCGTCTTTTTGTGGGTCAGACGAACAGTCTGACCGTTCAGGATCAGGGCGTTTTCGCCTGCGGCCACGGACGTCCTCCACCGTCCGCGCACCGAGTCGAACTCCATCAGCAACGCATGCTGTTCAGCATCGCCCACAGGGTCGTTGATCAGGACGATCTCTCCCCCTGCGCCGGTGTCGATCAGGTCGCGGAGCACAAGTTTTCCGATCCGGCCAAGACCGTTCAGGGCAATGCGGGCCATCAGGATCAGCCTTTCACAGTCAAGTCTGTGCCAATGTCATCGACGTGGGACTGCAGCGATAACCGGCTCAGGGATTCGAAAGGCAATTCAACAAATGCCATGATCCGTCGACGCAGCGACGCATAGGTCTGGGCGAAGACCAGTGCTTTCTCTGCTTCCGTGCCGGCAGCCTTGACCGGATCGGGAAGGCCCCAATGACCGGTTATGGGCTGACCCGGCCAAGGGGGGCATTCTTCTGCTGCAGCGGTGTCGCAGACGGTAAAGACGAAATCCATGACGATGGAACCGGGCTTCTGGAATTCAGAAATGTGTTTGGACCGCAGCGTAGAGGTGTCGTGGCCATTCCGCTCAAGGACCTCAATTGCAAAAGGGTTGAGTTCGGTGTTGGGGCGCGTCCCGGCCGAAAAGGCTTGAAACTTGCCCTTGCCAAGATCACGCAACAGCGCCTCGGCAAAGATTGAGCGGGCAGAATTCCCCGAACAGATGAAGAGCTCGTCAAAATCAGTGTCTTGCATGGCAAGAGCTTCCTTGTGGGCTGCGAGAAGTGATGAGAGCAGGTCTGGTCTTGCGCGCCCGACATCCAGCGCAAGGTAGCCAATCAGCCCCTCGGTCACGTCCAGATCGACCGAATAGAGCAGCGAACGCCCGCGCCGCTCGACCTGAACCAGACCGCAGGCCGTAAGGTCAGCGAGGTGATGCGACAGCGTATTCTGTTTCAGACCGAGCGCTGCAGCAATTTCAGTCGGTCGCACGCCGTGCGGCACGAACCGCATCAGTAGCCGAAACACCGCGAGACGGCCGGGATGGCCGAGAGTTGCAAAACCATGGGCGGCGCGATTCTGTTCCATATTTCCCGAATATCGGAATAAAATTCGGTCGTCGAGTGAACTTTCCATGACAAAAGCCTCTTGGCCGTCGCGGCCAAGCACCTGTTTGCGGTGTTGTGCATCATTCGCGCTGGCGCGGGACGCTGCTATCCTGCTGGGGTTCGTCTATTGGGATACAAAGGCCGAAACCTTCGTACAGATGGCCGATGGCGGGCCGGCCTTCGCGGCTCTTGGTGTTCACAATGGCATGGAAAAACCTCGCACGACGATACTGGCTGCTTGTTCGATAAACCCGATCGAGATGGCTCACGGCGACCAACAAGAGAAACCTTCAGTCCACACCGCAAGACTGTGTCGTCAAATCGCCCGGTCGAACAGATCAGGCACGTGTCTTGCGTAAAGAGTTTCGCCACAGAGCGCGGTCGAGTTGATTTCGGGGGTGGACCACGTGGCCCAGAGGTTGGTCCCAGGCCTTGGCACCCAAGGCCTGAACGGCCATCATCGCGGCCCCGATTGCGCCGACTTCCTCGATTGCGCTGACCTCGACAGGGCGTTGCAACACATCGGCTTGAATCTGCATGAGAAGCCCGTTGACCGATGCGCCGCCGTCAGCAGAGAGGCGGTCGAGCGCGTGGCCAACGTCTGCCTCCATCGCTTCCCAGACGTCGGCGATCTGGTGCGCGATGGCCTCGAGCGTAGCGCGGGCAAGATGCGCGGGTGTGGTTGTATGGGTCATGCCGGTAACAGTTCCGCGCGCGGCGTCATCCCAATGCGGAGCGCCGAGACCCGCGAGCGCGGGGACGAAGACGACGCCACACGCATCAGGGACAGTGCCGGCAAGCGCCGAGAGAGCGCTGACATCGGCGAGGCCAAGGATCCGGGCCATGAAGACAGCGGCTTGCGCACTGACCGTGATATTGCCTTCAAGAGCGTGGGAGGTGGTGCCGCGTGCTGTCCATGCGATGGTACCCGAAAGGCCGTGACGTGAAGCGGCGCAAGCAGGGGTGAGTGTCATGAGCGAGGATCCCGTGCCGTAAGTCGCCTTGACCGGGCCGGGGACACGGATGCCATGGCCATAAAGGGCGGCATGGCTGTCACCCATCATCGCCCGTATGGGGATGCCGGCAGGAAGTGCCGTGGCACCGGCGGCGGTCGTGCCGAACAGGGCGTCCGACGGCAGGGGCACTGGCAGACAGTCAATGTCGGCGCCGAAAAGGGCCGCGAGGTCGGGCGAGAAGCGCAGCGACCTTGTGTCAAATAGCTGGGTGCGGCTGGCGTTGGAATGGTCGGTAGCAAAGCTTGCCCCGCCGGTTAGGTTCCAGAGGAGCCAGGAATCCACCGTTCCTGCACGGAGCTTTCCTTTGCTTAGGAGGGGTCTGGCCTCGGGCACGTTGGCGAGGACCCACCCAAGCTTGCCTGCGGGAAAAAGCGGGTTGATGCCTAGGCCGGTGGCGGCGACGACAGCCTTGTCATGACCAGCGGCGATCAGGGCGGCGGCGCTGTGGGCAGTGCGGCGGCATTGCCAGATGGGCGCGGGGCAGATCGGGCGGTGGGTATCTGCATCCCAGACGACGAGCGTTTCGCGCTGGTTGGCGATAGCGATGGCATCCGGTGTGCCATGGGGGGCAAGGGTCGCGATGACGGACTGGACCGAGCGCCAGATGTCATCTGCGGACTGCTCGGCCCAGCCAGGGTAAGGATAGTCAGTGACGAGTGGCGCCGCAGCACGGGCGCGTATATGGCCCGCTGCGTCAATGAGAAGGCCCTTGGTATTGGTCGTGCCCTGATCGATCGCAAGGATCAGCATGGCGGCGGTCTCCTCGTTGGCCGGCTCCTGGTGGCTTTGGCCGTCGTCATTGTCCTTGAACTGATGGCAAACAATGGCGACCCCGGGCAATCTGGGGCCAGGAAATGGGTTCAGTGGCGTTTCCGGGCCAGCACGCGGCGGGCGCCGGCCGCGATGCCCTCGGCAGTTAGCCCATTCTCGGCAAAAAGTTCCTCGACCGAACCGGTGGGAAGGAAGCCTTGGAAGCCCAGCCGCTCGATGGGCGTCGGGGCGTGAGCTGCGCACCATTCGGCCACTGCGCCACCAAGACCGCCCGTCACATGTGCCTCTTCGACGGTGACGATGGCGCCGGTTGCGGCGGCGGCGGCCAGCGCCTCCTCGTCGACAGGGAGGAGTGTCGCG
>JBGSWJ010000332.1:0-4196 GCA_041752495.1 Rhodobacterales bacterium | reverse complement strand
AGATCGGCGTCGATCAGCAGGGTCTTCAACCGTGCCCGGCCAAAACTCGCGGCCAGCGCAAAGGCCAGATGATCCGGTGCGCCCTTGTCCAGCCGCACCACAGCCAGCGTGCGCGGCTTGCCCGGCTGATGGGCCGTGCGCAGCGGGTGCAACTGCGCCGCATTGCGCAGACGGTCGGCAGTGACGGTGATGTTCTCGCCCTTGCGGGCCACATGGGCCAGCGGCACCAGATGGGTCCACTTGAGCAGCGCATCCGAATAGCGAACCCGCGGCGACATCATGCCAAACCCCAGCGCCAGCATCAGCGACAGAACCACGCCGCCGACCAGACCCATCGCGGCATTCATCTTGGTGCTGTCCTCGGACGGCTTCACCGGCAGCGAAGCGGGTGACATGATCTCGGCATAGCCCGGCATCGCATGGCCAGCCTCAAGACGGATCACTTCCAGCGCATTGCGCGTCTCGTCGAGCAGATCGCGCATCGCCTCGGCCTCTTCGACCAGACCGCTCAGCTCGATCTGCTTTCCGTTCAGGTCGCGGGCCTGGGCGCGGGCCTCGTCAAGCTGGCCCTGCACCTTGGTCTGGAGCGCTTCGATTTCCGCGATGCTCGTGTCGGCACTACCAGTGCTTGCATCAGTCAGGGCGCCGGTCTGGCCCAGCACCGTGATCTGCTGGCGCCGGTCGGCCATCGACTGGTCGATGATCGCAATCTCGGCCCGCTTGTCACGCGCCTGGGGCGAGTTGTCGGGATAGCGGGTCAGGATCGTGGCCAGTTCGGCCTCGCGCTTGGCTTTGTCAAAGTTCAGATCGGCCAAGGCGCGGTCCAGCAGCGTGGCGCGCATGATTTCCTGATCGGCCATGTCGGCCGACTGGCTGCCATTTGCAGACTGCAACGAAATCAGCGTCGCGCTGACTTCTTCCAGCCGCCCCTCAAGCGCATCAATCTGCGCCACTTTTTCCACGTGTGCACGGGTCAGCGCGTCAAGCCCGTATTCTCCGCCGACCAAAAGCATCTGGTTGCGGATCTCCTGCTGGCGGGCCAGCAATTCGGTTTCCCGCGCCTGCAATTCGCGCAGCCGGGTTTCTGACATGCGGTTTTCGGCGGCGTATTTCAGGTCGAAATAGGCGGCCAGCACGGCGTCCAGCTTGGCCGCCGCAAATTCCGGATCGGCACTATGCGTGACCAGCACGATCAGGCTGTCATTCCGCTTGATCTCGATCGACCCGGTCAGGTCGTTCGCGCTCATCTCAGCCGCCAGTTCCGGAAACTCGGTCTTCAGCGTCTCTGTCGCCTGTTCCATCACCGGGTTCGACGCGACATAAGACGTCTCGGCCTTGGCAAAGCTGTCAAAGGTCTTGAGAACGCTGTCATCCCCCGACCGATACAGGATGTTGGATTCCTGCGGGTGCAGCCGCAGGATCGCCTGGCTTTCATAAAGCTGCTTGCCCGACATGTAGCCCAGCACCGCCAAAGCCGGAGCCAGAAGCGCCGCCAGCGCACCCACATACAGCCAGCGACCCCGCATCGCGCGGGCCAACCCGGAAATCGGGCTCGCCTCATGCGGGACGCGTTCTGGCAGGGGCGCGATCTCGGGGGCGGTATTCAGGGCTTCTACAGCGGCGACAGACATGATTACACCGATCCTTCACGGGTGGTGGCATCGCGTTCCCAGACGGGCTTGGCGACGGGTTTTTCAAAGGCAAGCTGGACGCGGACTACGGCCATCACGCCGATGAACACGGTCATCGCGGGCCACATCAAAGGCTGCGGCAAGGCCTTGGACAGCATAGCCTTCACGCTGCCCTTGGGCGCGTCTTCACGGCGGACGCTGGCCACAGCCTTTGCCCCACGCAGGGACCGGCGGCGCACCTTGATCAGGCTGCCCAGCGTGCGCGGCGCACGGGCGGTAAAGGAACAATTCTCAACAAATGCCGTCTGTTCCGCCGAAAAGGCGCGGCGGATATATTCGTCATCGGCGGTAATGCGCGGCAGCGGGAACACGACCTGCGCACCCTTGGCCGACAGGGCAAACAGCCCGCCGAACTTGCCCTGATCGAAATAGGGGTTCAGCATCCAGGCCTTGTAATAGGCCCGTACCACCCACGACGCGCCGTCCAGATTCACCTTCATCTGTCCGCATGCGGCATCCGCCGTCCCGCGCATCAAAGGCTGAACCAGCGCGATCAGATCGGCCAGACCAACCTCAAGATCGGCATCAAGGCAAACCACCGGACGCCCTTCAATGGCATTCCGGTAGCCCAGGTTCATCGCATGAGTTTTGCTCGCAACCGGAGTCTCGATCACCTCGGCCTCGGGCATCGCGGCGCGGGCACGGGCGGCGGTCTCGTCACGGCAGCCATTGGCAATCACGACCACGCGAAAGAAGTCGTGGACATGCGCCTTGCGCAGCGCGCCCAGCGTGCGCGCAATCACCGCAGCCTCATTATAGGCGGGGATCAGGATGGTCCCGAACAGGGTCATGCCCGCAGCCCCCGCAGCGCAAAACCGCGTGCGCGGGGCTGGGCGGCTTCGGTCCAGATGAAATCCTGAATGGTGTTGATCAGACGCGGCTGGGCCGACGCCGACAGGTTCAGCGCCGGTGTCAGATCCTCACCTGCCTCAAGCACCGCATCCAGCGTGTCCCACAACGTCCGGGCATCATGCACCACCGTCACATTCGACAGGACCGACATTTCCTCGGCGGTGGCAAGCTGGTGGTCATTGCGGTGCTCACCGAACTCGGCCCGACGCGGCATCAGGATCAGGCGCTTGCCCGCTTCGGCGGCGGACAGGATCGTCCCCATCCCGGCATGGGCCACCACGACCCGGGCCTTTTCCATCGTCTCGGCAAAGGTCTTCTGATCGACGCGCGGAATGGCCTTAAGGTTGCGGAACGACACGGCACTTGCCCCGGTCTGCGCCAGAACGGGCATCCCCATGTTCCGGGCCGCCCAGTCATCCAGAGCCGACAGCATCCGGTCGAACGGCAATTGGGTACCAACAGTAGCGAAGATCATTTCAGTTTACCTTGATGGGAACAGAGTGAAGGAAGGGCAGGCGGTCAGAGGACCGCGCCTGCGAATTCGGTGCCGGTCGCCTGCGCCACGCCGGACCACTGGCTCAGCACCCGGTCAGCCAGGCCTTTGGCCAGACGGGCCGAAACCGAAAGCTCACGAGCGTTGGCGATCGAGTCGATGAACATCGTCCTGGCGCCCAGCAGCTTGGCGAATTTGATCGCCAGAAACCCGCCGGCCGCCCCGGTCGAGATCACAACATCCGGCCGCACCATCAGCACGATCCACAAGAGCCGCAGCGCAGTGAGGGCGAGCTTGAGCTTGGTGTCCTTATTGGCGTCCGGGTAAATGTATACAGGAGTAGGGGCGACCATGGCCGCAGCACTCGCATCCACCGTCGCATAACGCACATCTGCACCCTCAAAAGCGGGGCGCAGCCGCATCATCTGCACCCAGTGACCACCGCCAGAAGCGACGGCCAGGATGCGGGGGCGGCGGGGCGTATTCCGGGTTCCGAACATTTTTCAACTCGACTGACTAATCGTTTTCGACTGTCGAGGAGATAGTCCAGAAACTTGCTTAAATCTTTGTCCTGAAGGGATTGTTCCGGTCGCAGGGGGGGAGGGTCAGACCCCTCGGGCGGGTCCGACGGCGTAAATGGTCAGCCAACTACCCGTTCGTATAGGGAAACCATCCCCTTGGCCTTGACCGGCCACAGACCCTCGGTTGCAACCTTGGTCCGCGCTCCCGCGCCAAGGGCGGCGACCCGGTCGGGGTTGTGTACAAATGTGCGAACTGATTCTGCGATATCGTGTGAAAATGTTGCAGGATCAGTCACGGGCAACCGGATCCCCGACGATTCGTCGACAATGTAATCTGGCCCGCCCCGTGCTGCCGTGATCACCGGCAGCCCGTGGCGCATCGCCTCATACAGCACCCCGCCCGCCGGTTCGCGGAAGGACGGGAACACAAATACATCATGCGTCCGGTACAGGTTCTCGATTTCGTCCCGTGGCCTTTTGCCCAAAAACGTCACCCGGTCCGCGACACCCAGCTTCACGGCCTCGGCCTCGCAGATCGCAATCTCCTCGCCCCCGCCTGCACTGGTCAGCGTGACCCCCGGCAGATCGCGGAGTTCGGCCATCGCCCGCACCACATCGCGCAGCCCCTTGGTCCGCACG
>JBGSWJ010000331.1:0-10602 GCA_041752495.1 Rhodobacterales bacterium | reverse complement strand
CCCATTGGCAGGCCCGCGCCCGCACCCTCGCCAACGGTCCCTCCGTGGCCTACCGCAACGTGAAACGCGCACTGCAGGCCAGCGCCGCAAACTCTCTGGATCAGCAACTCGCCCTCGAAGCCCGCCTTCAGGCTGAATGTGGCAAGACCCAAGACTTCAAGGAAGGCGTCACCGCCTTCCTTGAAAAACGCCCCCCCGTCTACCGGGGAACCTGACCGACCCTGTCCCGCACAGCCCGGATCAGCGCCCGCGCCTCGGGCGGCGGGGCCTGTTCGATCCGGCGATAAACGCTCCCGTCCACTGCCCGCGTGACAAGCCGATGGTCAATCAGCGACCGGCGCAACAACACATGATCCCCGAACAGGTGCCCGGCCCGAAGGATCGCGTTGACCTCCGGCTCAGTCAGGCCCTGTCGCGGCGGCATCCGGTCCCAGAACACCCACAGGCACAGCCCCTGCACATGGGTCGCCCCCGGCCAATGCTGCATCCGCCCCGCCTGGTCGAACACCCGAAGGGCGCGATCAAAGCTCTTGCCCGTCACCGGCTCCGGCGCAGGGGCCTCGGCCTTGAGATGCTGGTAATTCCGGTATCCCGCCGCCTTGGCGATCAGCCCCATCAGGGCCAGATGGCTCGGCGCGGTCTCCGCCTCGGTCAGATCACGCCGCAGGTTGCGGGCAAAATCCGACAGGTCGGCAATATAAAGCGAGGTCTCCTCGCGCATGGTCTGCATCCTTTCGCAGTCCGTGCCTGCCCTTTGCAGGGTCCGATGGTCGCCCTTGTCAGACGGCACGCCCGAAAGCATGTCAGCCGATAGCGTCAAGCAGGTTTAGCATGGTCAGATGACCGGCGACGCCTCGGTGAACTGCGGACCGTATCCGCCAGATACATCAGACCCCTCCAAAAGCAAAGGGGGCCGCAAGGCCCCCTTTTTCTTCACGCCTCAGCGTTGGTCGATCGGCACATAATCCCGCGCCGATTCCCCCAGATACAATTGCCGGGGCCGCCCGATCTTCAACTGCGGATCGGAAAGCTGTTCCTTCCACTGCGAAATCCAGCCCACGGTGCGGGCCAGCGCAAAGATGGGCGTGAACATCGACGTCGGGAACCCCATCGCATCCAGAATGATGCCCGAATAGAAATCCACATTCGGATACAGCTTCTTGGACACGAAATAATCGTCCTCCAAAGCGATCCGCTCCAACTCCTTCGCGACCTGCAACGTCGGATTGTTGTGCACACCCAGCAGGTCCAGCACCTCGTCCGCGCTTTCCTTCATCACCTTGGCCCGGGGGTCGAAATTCTTGTAAACCCGATGGCCAAAGCCCATCAGGCGCACGCCCGACGACTTGTCCTTTGCCATCTTGATGAACTCGGGAATGCGGTCCACCGTCCCGATCTCGCGCAACTGCTCCAGCGCCGCCTGATTGGCCCCGCCATGCGCAGGCCCCCACAGACAGGCAATCCCGGCCGCGATACAGGCAAACGGGTTCGCACCCGAAGACGATGCCAGCCGCACGGTCGATGTCGAAGCGTTTTGTTCATGATCGGCATGCAAGGTAAAGATCCGGTCCATCGCCTTGGCCAGGATCGGATTCACCTCGTAGCTTTCTGCAGGAACGGCAAAACACATATGCAGGAAATTCGCCGCATAACTCAGGTCGTTCCGAGGATAAACGAAAGGCTGGCCGATCGAGTATTTGTAGGCCATGGCCACAATCGTCGGCATCTTGGCGATCAACCGGTGCGACGCGATTTCGCGCTGCCGTTCATCGTTCACATCGGTGGAATCGTGGTAAAACGCGCTCATCGCGCCGACGACGCCCACCACGATTGCCATCGGATGGCTGTCCCGCCGGAATCCGCGGAAAAAGTAATGCATCTGTTCGTGGATCATCGTGTGACGGGAGATGATCTTGGTAAAGCTCTCCAACTCGGCCTTGGTCGGAAGGGCACCGTACAACAGCAAGTAGCAGACTTCGATATAGTGCGACTCTGCGGCCAGGTCGTCGATGGAATATCCCCGGTGCAGCAGGATACCCTCATCCCCGTCGATAAAGGTGATCGTCGAATCGCAAGCGGCGGTCGAGGTAAAACCCGGATCGTAAGTGAACACATTCGCCTGCGCATAAAGCTTGCGGATATCGACCACATCCGGCCCGTTCGTCGGGCTCAGGATCGGCAGATCGATTGTCTTGCCGTCAATCGTCAGCGTCGCGTTCTTCGTCTCGGCCATGGCATCGTTCCTTCTTTTGGTCCGCAGGCGGAGCGCTCCGTCGCGTCACTGATGATCCGCCCCATTGGCCTAACGCACAATGATGACGAAGTGATTTCAGGAAGCTGCGTCTGTCAGGCGGGCGATCGTCTCGTCCCGTCCAAGGACCAGCATCATGTCGAACACACTGGGAGAGACATTGCGACCGGCCAGCGCCGCCCGAAGCGGGCCTGCCAATTTGCCAAGTTTGAGACCACGAGACTCGGCTACCGACGCAACCTTCGCTTCCAGACTGTCACGATCCCACGTAGCAGTTTGCAGCTG
Organism: Rhodobacterales bacterium; assembly: GCA_041752495.1. Classification (GTDB taxonomy): domain Bacteria; phylum Pseudomonadota; class Alphaproteobacteria; order Rhodobacterales; family Rhodobacteraceae; genus JAPLPE01. The sequence continues at coordinate 8,066 of JBGSWJ010000331.1, read as the reverse complement.
CGGCGTCAATTCGGACAGTATACCACGGGATACAGAGTCGAGATGCTGCGCTGCCGCATCGTCCGCAACCAGTGGGCGTGATGCCAGCACAAAATGCGCCTTTTCAACCAGTTCCGGCAGGGTCTTCGCGCGTTCTTTCAGGCAATACATCGCGCTCTTCAGCCCGTCCCGCTGCGCCTCTGACAAGTCCGGCTTGCCAGTTACTTTCAAAAACGCCTCAATTTCGTGCAGCAGCGCAGCATCGTCGGCCGCCGCGATATGCTGTCCGGACAAGTTCTCCAGCTTCTTGGTGTCAAACCGCGCCGGAGACCGCCCGATTCCTTCCAGATCGAACATGGCCCGCGCCTCGGCATCGGTGAAGTATTCAGCGTCACCCTTGCTCCAGCCCAGCCGCGTCAGATAGTTGCGCATCCCCGCCGCCGGATACCCCAGCGCCTGATACTCGGCCGCCCCGGTAGCGCCATGCCGTTTGGACAGTTTCTTGCCGTCCGGGCCAAAGATCAGCGGCACATGCGCCATCACCGGCACGTCCCAGTCCATCGCGTCATAGATCATCTTCTGCCGGAAGGCATTCGTCAGATGGTCATCCCCCCGGATCACATGGGTCACGCCCATATCGTGATCGTCCACCACCACGGCCAGCATATAGACCGGCGTGCCATCCGACCGCAGCAGCACCATGTCATCCATCTGCTCGTTCCCGATGGTCACGTCGCCCTGCACCATGTCATGAATCGTCGTGGCCCCGTCGCGCGGGGCCCTGATCCTGATCACATAGGGGCCATCGGGCAGGTCGGCCTCGGCCACATCGCGCCAGGGTGACCGGAACAGCGTCGATGTCCCCGCCGCCCGCGCCGCCTCGCGGAACGCCTCGATTTCGTCTTGGGACGAAAAACACTTGTAGGCCCGCCCCCGTGCCAGCATCTCGCGTGCCACCTCTGCATGGCGCGGCGCACGCTCGAACTGGCTGATCGGCTCTCCGTCCCAGTCCAGCCCCAGCCATGTCAGCCCGTCCAGAATCGCCTGCCGGTTTTCCGGTGTGGACCGGCTCCGGTCCGTATCCTCGATCCGCAGCAGGAACTTGCCACCCCGGCCGCGTGCGAAAAGCCAGTTGAACAGGGCCGTACGGGCCCCCCCGATATGCAGCGCCCCAGTGGGCGAAGGCGCAAAACGGGTGACGACGGGCGCAGAGACAGCGGACATGGGGTTTAACCTTTCATTCACCAAGGCAAGCCTAGGGTTATCGCGGGGATACTCAGGTCGGGGTCCAAGAACAAGTGCGCCCGCTTCTCGCGTTCGAGGCTGCCCTGCTCCGCCAACGGGGCCATCTCTTCCCATGGGTCGCCGTCTGCCTTGGCACGGGCATCGCGCTCTACTTCGCTCTCCGTTTTGAACCGGGGCCGCTCCACTACCTCGGACTCGCCCTCATCGCCACCCTTGGCCTTGTCGCAACACGCCCCCTCGGTGCCGCCTTCGGCCCGCTCTCCCTTGGCATCGCCCTCATCGCCCTTGGCCTGATCCTTGCCGGGGTCCGCAGCCATGCCGTCGCCGCCCCCGTCCTCGGCTTCCGCTACTACGGCCCCGTCGAAGGCCGCATCATCGAAATCGACCGCTCAAGCCGCGACGTGCCCCGCATCACCCTTGACCGCGTCGTGCTCGACAACGTCCCGCCTGCCCGCACCCCGGCCCGCGTCCGCGTCTCGCTTTATGGTGATCAGCGTTGGCTCCCCGACGGCCCCGGCGCGGTGGTCATCCTGACGGCCCACCTCTCGCCCCCCAATGGCCCGATGGAACCGGGTGATTTCGACTTCCGCCGCATGGCTTGGTTTCAGGGGCTCGGCGCCGTGGGCTACACCGACAGCCCCGTCCTCACCCTGATCCCGCCCGAAGGGGGCCTCTGGGTCAACCGCCTCCGCATGACCCTTTCCGCTGCCGTGCAGGACCGTATCGGAGGCGAAGCCGGAGGCTTTGCCGCCGCTGTGATGACCGGCGACCGCTCCGGCATGTCCGAGGCCACCAATCAGGCGATGCGGGATTCCAACCTCTACCACCTCGTTTCCATCTCGGGCACGCATATGGCCATGCTCGTGGCCTTCGTATTCGGCTTCATCCGCTACGGCGTGGCCCTCATCCCCCCGCTGGCCCTCCGCGTCTCGGCCAAGAAAGTGGCCGCCGCCGTGGCCCTTCCGGTCGCGGCCTTCTACCTGATCCTTGCCGGCCGTGACATGGCGACCGAGCGCGCCTTCGTCATGGTCGCCGTCATGCTCGTGGCCATCCTGCTGGACCGGCAGGCCCTGACCCTCCGCTCGGTCGCCATCGCGGCGCTTATCATTCTGGTGACAAGACCCGAAAGCGTCATCAACCCCGGCTTTCAAATGTCTTTTGCCGCTTCAGTCGCCATGATCGCGGCCTTTCAGGGCCTGCGCAGCCTGCCGCGCCCCGAAGGTTTTATCCGTTGGCTCATGCCCGCCGCACTCCTGATCTTCTCCTCGCTCGTCGCAGGCTCGGCCACCGCCCCCTACGCTGCCGCGCATTTCAACCGCGTCGCCCATTTCGGCCTGATCGCCAACCTCCTTGCGGTCCCGGCCATGGGCCTGCTTGTCATGCCGGGCGCGGCGATCCTCGCCGTCACCGGCCCGCTCGGTCTGGATCAGCCCGGCGTCTGGATGATCGACTACGGCTCCCGCTGGATCCTCGCCGTGGCCCAGGAGGTCGCCACATGGCCGGGTGCCGTTTCCGCCGTGATCAAGCCACCCGACGCCGTCCTGCCCCTTGTCACACTTGGCGGCCTCTGGCTCATCCTCGTGCAGGGCAGGGGGCGTTTTGCCGGACTTGTCCTTCCCCTTGTTGCTCTGGCGCTCTGGACCACCGCCACCCGGCCCGTCATCCTCATTTCGGACACCGGCGGCCTCATCGGCCTGATGACGAACTCTGGCCGCAGCCTGTCCAAACCGCAAGGCGATGGCTTTGCCGCCGAAAGCTGGCTGGAAAACGACGGAGAAATCATCCTGCAAGCAGACGCAGCCCAGCGCCCCGGCCTCGACACGACCAACCGCACGACGCTGATCATGCTGGACGGCGCGACCCTGATCCACGTCACGGGCAAAACTGCCCTTGCCGCCCTTGACGGCTGCAACGGCGCTGAAATCCTCATCACCAATGTCAGGGAAGACACCCCGCGCCCCTGCGAGGTCTACGATCTCACCCGCCTGCGCGACACCGGCGCACTGGCCGGCCGGATGACCGAAACGGACCTTACCATCACCACTGCAGCAGACCTGACCGGCCAACGCCTCTGGACGCCAACAAAACAGCGCCAGTCAGACCCCGAAATCGCCCTGGCAGACGCTCAATAAGTCCGGATCAGCCCGACAAGCCGCCCCTGCACCTTGACCTGATGGTCATGGTAGATGCGGGTTTCATAGGCCGGATTCGCCGCCTCCAGCGCGATCATCCCGCCCTGACGGCGGAACCTTTTCAGCGTGGCCTCCTGATCCTCAACCAGCGCCACAACGATATCGCCGTTATCGGCGGCCGAGGTTTCGCGGATCACGACGATATCCCCGTCGTTGATTCCCGCCTCGATCATCGAATCCCCTCGCACCTCAAGCGCGTAATGTTCCCCGCTGCCCAGCATCGACTGCGGCACCGCCACATTGTGGGACACTTCGGAAATCGCGGCAATCGGCACACCGGCAGCGATCCGGCCCATCACCGGCAGTTCGATCGCCCCCACGGTCTCAATCGGCAGCGCCCGGCGCGGCTGACTGGCGGGCTTGTCGCCCGTGATCACCCGGGGTTCAAACACCGGTTTTGCCGGCTTGTTCATCATCGCATCCGGCAGTTTCACAATCTCAAGCGCCCGCGCCCGATGCGCCAGACGGCGGATGAACCCGCGCTCCTCCAGCGCCGTGATCAGCCGGTGAATCCCCGATTTCGACCGCAGATCAAGCGCCTCCTTCATCTCGTCAAACGACGGGGGCACACCATCGCGCTGCACCCTTGTGTTGATGAATTCCAGAAGGTCGAGCTGTTTCTTGGTCAGCATGCAAAGCCCTTTTCAGCAGCGTGGCACAGAGGCGTTTTGCCTATGTTCTACGCATGTTCCCGTTTTGTGTCAACGAAAACTCTGCAACCGGATGATTTCAACCCCATCGCCCGCTGCGCGGGCCGGTTCGTTCGGCGGCTGGACAATCAGACAATCCGCATCGGCAAGTACCGTCAGAAGCGAACTGTCCTGCCGTCCAAACGGATGCACCCCGTCCGGCCCGGACCGGGCCCGCAGGTAATGTTCGCGCGGTCCGTTGGCGGGCAGGGATGCTGCCAGCCGCACAACGTCGCGCGGGGCAGGGGCCGCTGGCAGACCCAGCATCGCCCGGATCATCGGCGCCATGAACACAGTCCCGCAGACCATCGCAGACACCGGGTTACCCGGCAGCCCCAGTAGCGCCGCTTCGCCGATCCGCCCCGCCATCAACGGTTTGCCGGGCCGCATCGCAACCTTGTAGAACGACGGAAGCATCCCCCGTGCCTCGGCGGCCTTGGCCACGAGATCATGGTCCCCGACCGAAGCACCACCAATCGTCAGCACGAGATCGGCATCCTTCGCCAACCCCAGCACGAAATCGAGCGAGGCGAGATTGTCCCGCGCCACAGGCAGAATGCGGGGCAGGGCGCCAAGATCGCGCAGCAGCGCATGCAGCCCATAACTGTTTGACGCGATGATCTGATCCGGCCCCGGTTCCTCGCCCGGCTGCACCAGTTCATCCCCTGTCGCAATGATCGCCACGACAGGGCGGCGCGTCACCGCGACCCGCGCAATGTTCATCGCTGCCAGAAGCGCAATATCAGACGGCCCAAGCCTTCGCGTCACTGCCAGCAAGGCCCCTGCATCAAAGTCACTTCCCGCCTTGCGGATATTGCCCCCCGGCCCCGGCTGGATATCCGTCACCGTGACCTGCGCGCCGTCCCGCCGCGTATCCTCTTGAATGACAACCAGATCGGCCCCGTCCGGCACCGGTGCGCCGGTGAATATCCGCACCGCCTGACCCGGCCCGACCATCCCGTCAAACCGCCGCCCCGCCGCAGATTCTCCCACGACCGACAGCACCGCACCCACTGCCGCATCCGCGTGCCGCACCGCATAGCCATCCATCGCCGATGCCGCAAACGGCGGCTGCGTCCGCCGGGCCGCGACCGACCGGGCCAGAACCCGCCCGTTCGCCTCGGTCAGCGGCACATCTTCCACACCCAGGGGCCGGGCCAGCGCGAACAGATGTTCGAGCGCCTGAGCGACCGAAATCATTCCGCCTCGAACCGGCCCGATTTGCCGCCTTCCTTAAGTCGAAGCCGGATACCTTCGATCCGCATCCCCTTTTCCGCAGCCTTCAGCATGTCATAGATCGTCAGCGCCGCCACACTGACCGCCGTCAGCGCCTCCATCTCGACCCCGGTCTGCCCGGTCGTCTTGACCGTGGCGGTGATCCGCACACCCGGCAGCGTCGCATCCGGCACAAGGTCCAGCGCGACCTTGATCACCGGCAACGGATGGCACAGCGGGATCAAGTCCGCCGTCCGTTTGGCCCCCATGATCCCCGCAATCCGCGCCACGCCCAGCACATCGCCCTTTTCGGCCCGCCCTTCGCGCACCAGCGCCAGCGTCGCGGCCGTCATCACAACACACCCCTCGGCCACGGCCAGCCGCGCCGTTTCCGGCTTGTCCGACACGTCGACCATATGCGCCCGGCCTTCGCTGTCGAAATGCGTCAGCACCTACATGCCCCCGGTGGACTTCAGCGGATTGGCCAGCAAATGCCGCGTCGCCTGCGCCACATCCTCCTGCCGCATCAGGCTTTCCCCGATCAGGAACGCCCGCGCCCCATACCGCGCCAGATCCGCCAGATCCGCCGGCGTGTTCAGCCCGCTTTCCGAAATGATGACCCGGTCCGCCGGCACCCGCCGCGCCAGCTTGCGCGTGGTGTCCAGCGTCACTTCAAACGTCTGAAGATTACGGTTGTTGATCCCGATCAGCGGCGATTTGAGCAGGCTCGCCCGCTCCAGTTCCTCCTGATCATGCACTTCGATCAGCGCATCCATCCGGTAGGCGCGTGCCGCCGCCTCAAGCTCATTGGCCTGCGCGTCTGAAACGGATGCCATGATGATCAGGATGCAATCCGCATGCAGCGCCCGCGCCTCGGTCACCTGATAGGTGTCATACATGAAATCCTTGCGCAGCACCGGCAATTCAACAGCCGCCCGCGCCGCCGTCAGATACTCATCCGCCCCCTGAAACGATGGCCCATCTGTCAGGACCGACAGACAGGTCGCACCCCCTTCGGCATAAGCACGTGCCAAAGCGGGGGGATCGAAATCGGCCCGGATCAATCCCTTGGACGGGCTTGCCTTCTTGATCTCGGCGATCAGCCCATAGCCTTCCCGCGTTGCATCACTCAGTTTCTCTGCAAAACCGCGCGTCGGCGGGGCCTCGGCCGCACGGGCCTCAAGCTCGGACAGGGGAACAGCAGCCTTGCGGGCCGCGACTTCTTCAAGCTTGTAGGCTTTGATCTTGTCAAGAATATGCATGGCCGCCCTTCTAGCGGTGTGTGTCCGGCTTGGAAAGCCGTCCGTCAGGTGGCTGTCGTGACCCGGGCCAACGTCTCAACTGCGCGCTTGGCCGCGCCGCTGTCGATACTCTCCCGCGCCATCGCCGCGCCATCAGTCAGGGACGTGACCTTGCCCGCCACCAAAAGCGCCGCCGCCGCGTTCAGCAACACAGCATCCCGATAGGCCCCCGGCGCGCCATCCAGCAGCGCCCGGAACGCAATCCCGTTCTCGGCCGGCGTGCCGCCAAGAATGGCGCTGAAGGAATGGACGGGCAGGCCCGCATCCTCGGGCCGCACCTCGAACTCGGCCACAGTGCCATCTTCCAGCGCCGCAACCCAGGACACCCCGGCAATCGACAATTCATCCGTCCCGTCGCTGCCATGTACCAGCCAGGCCCGGTCCGACCCCAACTCGCCCAAAGTCTCGGCCATCGGCCGGATCAGCTTGCGCGAAAACGCGCCCGTCAACTGCCGTTTCACCGCCGCCGGATTGGTCAGCGGGCCAAGGATGTTGAATATCGTCCGCGTCCCCAATTCCGCCCGCGTCGGCATCACATGCTTGGTCGCCGGATGGTGCATGGGCGCCATCATGAACCCGATCCCCGCTTCGCGCAGGCCGCGCTCCACCACCTCGGGGCCAACCATCACGTTGATCCCCAACTGCCCCAGCGCATCCGCTGCACCCGACTTGGACGACAGGTTCCGGTTCCCGTGCTTGGCCACCGGCACCCCGGCCCCCGCCACGACAAAGGCCGTCGCGGTCGAAATGTTCAGCGTCCCCTTGCCATCCCCCCCGGTGCCAACAATGTCCATCGCCCCTTCGGGTGCCCGGACAGGATTGCACTTGGACCGCATGACAGACGCGGCAGCCGCATATTCCTGCACCGTCTCGCCCCGCGTCCGCAGCGCCATCAGGAACCCGCCGATCTGGCTGGGCGTGGCATCGCCGTCGAACAGGATGGTGAACGCCTGCTCGGCCTCGGCCCGGCTCAGCGGCCCTTCGGCGGCCGCATGGATCAGGGGTTTCAGCGCGTCACTCATGCCGCAACCGGAACGATCTTCAGGAAATTGTTAAGCAGTTTGTGCCCATGCTCCGACGCGATGCTTTCGGGATGGAACTGCACCCCGTGGATCGGCATTGTCCGGTGCTGCAACCCCATGATCGTGCCGTCCTCAAGCTCTGCCGTGATCTCAAGGCTAGCGGGCAGGGTCGCCCGGTCTACCACCAACGAATGATACCGCGTCGCCTTGAAGGGCGAAGGCAGCCCTTCGAACAGGCCTTTGTTCGTGTGATGCATCAGCCCCATCTTGCCATGCACAATCTCGTGGCACCGCACGACATTGCCGCCAAACGCCTGACCGATGGTCTGATGCCCCAGACAGACCCCCAACAGCGGCGTCCGCGTCTCCGCCGCCGCCGCCGTCAGCGCCAGACAGATGCCCGCCTGCGCGGGGTCGCAGGGG
>JBGSWJ010000330.1:0-4277 GCA_041752495.1 Rhodobacterales bacterium | reverse complement strand
CTGTGGCGCGGGAGCGGCCGGTGTTTGCGGGCGGCGGGACGGTGCGGTTCGTGTCGCCCTGGGGGCATGATTATTCCACCGATCTGACCGTGCGGGAGGAGGCGGGGACGCCGGATGTGGTGGGCGATATCCGGGCGGCGTTGTGTTTTCTGGTGAAGGAGGCCATCGGCACCGCGTTCATGGCCCGGCGGCATGAGGAATTGCGGCTGCGGGCCGTGAAGGTCTGGTCAGAGAATCCCAACATCGCCATTGTCGGAAATCCGGACGCGGCGGTAAGGCTGCCGGTCTTTTCGCTGCGGGTCCGCGTGCCGGGGGGCGGTGGCATGGTCCATCAGCAGCTTTTCACGCGGATGCTTTCGGATCTGTACGGGATACAGGCGCGGGGCGGGTGTGCCTGTGCGGGGCCCTATGCGCACCGGTTGCTGGGGATCGGGGCGGCGGAGTCCGAGGCTTTGCGGGCGGCTATTCTGGCGGGGCAGGAGATGGAGAAGCCCGGCTGGACGCGGCTGAACCTGAGCGCGGTTGCGGATGATGCGAAGGCCGATTTCATCATCGGGGCGGTGGATGCGCTGGCCCGAGACCCGGGGGCCGCGATGGCGCGATATGACTGCGATCCGGCGACGGCCCGGTTTCGGCCAAGGTTGCAGGCGGCCTGAGGCCGGGCGGCTTCACGCCTTGATGTGACTGTCGAGGAAGTCGAGGACCAGGGACAGGTTTTCCGGGGTTTCAAAGGCCGGGCCGCCGTGTTCCGCGCCGGGGAGAAGCGTCAGCACGGCACGGTCCGGCCCGGCGATGCGGGTCGCGGCTTCGGCGAAATGGACGGAGCATTGGTAGGGGACAAGCGGATCGGCCGTCCCGTGCTGGAGGAGGGTTGGCGGGCAATCGGGGCGGAGCCAGGTTTCGGGATTGGCGCGGATGACCGCCTCGGGCAGGTCGGCGACGGGGCCGCCGATCAGGAGGGATTCGGGGCTGTCGGGGCGGGAATGGTCGGGGATGCCCGCACCGGATTGGGTCAGGTAGGTATCCATCAGGGCAAAGTCGGTGGGGGCGAACCAGCTGACGACGGCCTGGACCGCGTCGCTTTGGTCCGGAAAGCGGGGGGCGGGTGCGTCGAGTTCGGCTATCCCGGCAGAGACCCCGGCGAACAGGGCCAGATGTGCCCCGGCGGACCCGCCCCAGACGGCGATCCGGGTGGTGTTCAGGGACAGGGCCGCTGCATTGGCCCGCAGGAAGCGGATGGCGGATTTCACGTCATGGATCTGGGCGGGAAAGAGCGCCTCGGACGAGAGGCGGTAGTTGATGGAGGCTACGGCATAGCCGCGCGTGAGCGCGGAGAGGGCGGGGAGAACCTGAATGTCGGACTTGTCGCACATCATCCAGGCGCCGCCGTGGATGAACACGACAAGCGGCCAGCCGGACGGGGGCGGGGTCCCGTCGGGGAGGTAGAGGTCAAGCTTTTGAAACGGCGAGCCTTCGGCATAGGCGATGTCGCGGCGGATGTTCCGGATGTGGCGGACGTCGGCAGTGGGCAGGACGAAGATGCCGTTGGGGCCATCGGGGCTGTTGGGATCGGGCATTCGGACCTCTTCGACTGGTTTTCCGCCAGATGAGGCGGAATTGACCGGCTTGGCAATCCCGTCATCGGCATTGGCCCCAGAGATGCCGATTGCGCGGGGAATAGCGATCGGGATAGATTTGGGAAAAGCTTTTCCCAAATCATAAACCGGGAGAGCGATTCGCATGTGAGGAGGTCTGCTGATGCGCAAATATGCCCCCGTCGATTTCACCAGGGTCACGTTGACCGGTGCGTTCTGGGCAGAACGGATGGAGACGGTCCTGACCCGGACGATCCCGAGCCAGTATGCCAAGCTGGGGGAGTCGGGGATCCTTGAATCGCTTGAACTGAAAGACCCGCCGCCGCCGTTGCGGATCCCGCGCTGGCCGAACGGGCATACGCATCAGGTGTTCTGGGACAGCGATATCGGCAAGTGGATAGAGGCGGCGGGCTATGCCCTGCGGCACCGGCGGGATGCGGTGATCGAGGGGCAGATCGAAGAGATCATCGACAAGATGGAAAAGGCGCAGATGCCCGACGGGTATCTGAACTTCTGGTATCAGGGCCGCGAGATCGAGTTGCGCTGGACCAACCTGCGGGACCGGCACGAGTTGTATAACTGCGGGCACCTGCTGGAAGGTGCGATTGCCTATTTCCAGGCGACGGGGCGGCGGCGGATGCTGGACGTGCTGGAGCGGGTTCTGGACCATATCCGGCGCACCTTCGGCACCGGGGAGGGGCAGAAACGGGGCTATCCGGGGCATCAGGAGATCGAGATTGCGCTGGTCAAGCTGTTCCATCTGACGGGAGAGCGGAAGCATCTGGACCTGGCGGCGTATTTCATCAACCAGCGGGGCGCCACGCCGCATTACTATGACGAAGAGGCCTGGGCGCGGGGCGAAGACCCCAAGGATTACGGTCAGAAGACCTATGAATATGCGCAGGCGCACAAGCCGGTGCGGGAGCAGACCAAGGTTGTGGGCCATGCTGTCCGGGCCATGTACATGTATACGGCGATGGCCGATCTGGCGGCCGATCTGGATGATGCCGCGCTGAAGAAAGCCTGCGAGGTGTTGTGGGACGACGTGACCGCGACACGGATGTATGTGACGGGCGGCTTTGGACCTTCGGCGTCGAACGAGGGGTTCACGACGGATTACGACCTGCCCAATGACACGGCCTATGCCGAGACCTGTGCGTCGGTCGCGATGATATTCTGGGCGCAGCGGATGCTGAACCTGGATCTGGACGGTCGTTATGCGGATGTCATGGAACTGGCGCTGTTCAACGGAGCGCTGGCGGGGCTGAGCCGCGAGGGGACGCATTATTTCTATGAAAACAAGCTGGAAAGCGACGGGTCGCACCAGCGCTGGCCCTGGCATCCCTGCCCGTGTTGCACGATGAACGTGTCGCGTCTGGTGGCGTCGGTCGCGGGGTATTTCTATTCGGTGGGGCCGGACAGCATCGCGGTCAACCTGTATGGCGGGAATGTTGCGGCACTGGTGATGGGCGGGCGGAAGGTCACCATCACCGAGACGTCGGAATATCCGTGGTCGGGCAAGATCATGGTTGTGGTCGATCCCGAGGGGAGCGGGGCCTTTGCGCTGAAGCTGCGGGTGCCGGGATGGGCTGTGGGCGCGACAGCAGCAGTGAACGGGGTGGCGGTGGACGTGCCGGCCCTTGTCGAGAAGAGTTACCTTGTGCTGGCGCGCGACTGGGTGCCGGGGGATGTGGTGGAATTGAACCTGCCGATGGCCCCGGTTCGGGTCTATGCCAATCCCAAGGTCAGGATGGATCAGGGGCGGGTCGCATTGCGGCACGGGCCGCTGATCTATTGCCTGGAGCAGATCGACAATCCGGCGGCGCCGGTGCCTGAGCTTGTCCTGCCGCGCGGGGCGGCGGTGGCGGCCCGGATGCGTGGGGACCTGTTTGACGGGACTGTCGTGTTGGAGGCAGAGGGCGAGACGGTGGCGGCGGATGACTGGGGGATGGACCTGTATCGGACGGCGCCGCCCAAGCCGGGCAGGGCTGTGCTGACGGCGGTGCCCTATTACCTGTGGTGCAACCGGGGTTCGGGGCGGATGGCGGTCTGGATCCGCGAGGGCTGATTGCGGGGCAGGGCGGCGCGGGGTTACGGCGCCGCGATGGCCTGACCGGTTGTGTCAAAGAAATGCAGGCGCGCGGGATCGGCTCCGAGAGCCAGGTGATCGCCCCGGTCCACTGTCACACTGCCCGGCAGTTTGGCGATGACGGGGGCGCCGTCGGGCAGGGTCAGGTGGGCGATCGTGACTTCGCCCAGACGTTCACAGAGCGAGACGTTCGCCGAAAACAGCGGCTTGGAACCTGGGGCGGCCAGCGACAGGTGTTCCGGACGGACGCCGACCCGGTCGGTTGACGGGGGCAGGGTGGCAATGACGCTTTCCGGGGGCAGGAAGTTCATGGCGGGTGAGCCGATGAAGCCTGCGACGAAGCGGTTGGCGGGGTGGTGGTAGAGGTCAAGCGGGCTTCCGGTCTGTTCGATGCGGCCTGCGTTCATCACGACGATGCGGTCGGCCATGGTCATGGCCTCGGTCTGGTCGTGGGTGACGTAAATCATGGTGGTGTTGGGCATCGTTTCCTTGAGCCGGGCGATTTCGACGCGGGTGGCGACGCGGAGGGCGGCGTCGAGGTTTGACAGCGGTTCGTCGAAAAGGAACAGGCGCGGGTCGCGGACGACGGCGCG
>JBGSWJ010000329.1:0-2708 GCA_041752495.1 Rhodobacterales bacterium | reverse complement strand
CCCCGCCTGCGGCTCCCCCCGGGATATTTGTGACCAGAAGAAGCTGAAGAGGTGCGTTGTTTGGCTGGCTGTCATGATCTTGCTTCTTTTGATCTTCTTCTGGTTGAAAATATCCTCGGGGGGTCGTCATTGTCGCGCCATTGGTCCGAGAGACAATGGCGACGGGGGCAGACAGCCCCCCGCGCGACCTGTCAGCCGCCGACCGCCCTGAGGAGTTCGCGGCTGATGATGTGCCGTTGGATTTCGCTCGTGCCTTCCCAGATGCGTTCGACGCGGGCATCGCGCCAGATGCGTTCAAGGGGGAGGTCGTCCATCAGGCCCATGCCGCCGTGGATCTGGATGGCCTCGTCGGCGATCATGGCCAGTGCCTCGGTCGCCTTGAGTTTGGCCATGCTCATATCGGCATCGGTCGCGGTGCCCTGATCGTAGTGCCATCCGGCCGAGAAGGTGAGGAGTTCGGCGGCTTTCAGTTCGGTCGCCATGTCGGCGAGTTTGAAACTGATGCCCTGAAACTTGCCGATCTGTTGGCCGAACTGCTTGCGTTCGGCGGCGTAAGAGATGGCGTGGCCGAGCGCACGATCGGCGCGGCCGAGGCAGGTGGCGGCGACCTGCAGGCGGGTGGCGCCGAGCCAGGAATTGGCGACCTCAAATCCCTTGTGGGGTTCGCCCAGGACTTGGGACGCAGGCAGGCGGACGTTGTCGAAGTCGAGGATCGCGTTGGTATAGCCGCGGTGGCTCACGTTGCGGTAGCCGTCGCGGACGGTGAAGCCCGGCGTGCCCTTGTCGACGAAGAAGGCGGTGATGCGTTTCTTGGGTCCGCGGGGGGTTTGTTCCTCACCGCTCGCCATGAAGGCGATGGTGAAATCGGCGGTGTCGGCGTGGCTGATGAAATGCTTGGTGCCGTTGAGGACCCAGTCGTCGCCGTCCTGCCGGGCCGTGGCCTTCATGCCGCGCAGGTCCGATCCCGCGCCCGGTTCAGTCATGGCGAGGCAGTCCCATTTTTCGCCCCGGATGCAAGGGGCGAGGTAGCGTTCCCGCTGTTCGGGCGTGCCTGCCAACAGGATGTTGGAGGGGCGGGCGACGCAGGTCCAATGGAGCGCGTAATTGGCGCGGCCGAGTTCGCGTTCGTAGAGGAGCCAGGTCAGGGTATCGAGGCCGGCGCCGCCCACGTCTTCGGGCATGTTGGCGGCGTAGAGGCCGGCGGCGATGGCCTTGGCCTGAATTTCCTTCACCAGATCATGGCGGAGGTGGCCGGTGCGTTCAACCTCGGCCTCGTGCGGGTAGAGTTCGTTTTCCACGAAGGCGCGGGTCGTGTCGATGATGAGGCGCTGTTCTTCGGTCAAGGCAAAGTGCATGGGATCAGGCCTTTTTCTGACCAATGGCGCGGCCAGCATCCTTGGGCCAGTCCAGTGCCTTGTGGGCTGTGGCGATGGGCAGGAGGCGGTCGAGGATGGATTGGGGGGCGGGGGTGGTCTTGCCTGCTTTCATGTCGACGTGGAGGCACATCTGTTCGAGGGTGGCGACGGGCTGGCCGTCTTTCAGGATGCGGACGAAGGTATGGAGGCGCTTTTCGTCGGCATGAAGGACCTGCACTGTCCCGGTGAGGGCATCGCCCAGTTTCGCCTCGCCCAGATGCATGATGTGGGTTTCGGCGGTGTAGTAGCTGTAGCCTGTGCCCACATAGGAAATGTCCGCGCCGATGTGGCGGAGGAAGGCGTCGGTGGTTTCCGATGCGGCAAAGAGATAGCGGCTTTCGGTCATGTGGCCGTTGTAGTCGATCCAGCCGGGCAGGACCGTCATTCGGGCCATTTCGAGGGGCGCGCCGAGGGCGGTATCGGGCAGGGTCTGTCGGCGGGCGGCGTCATGGGCGAGGAGCACCTTGCCTGCACCCCAGTTGCGGTCCTTGAGGACGCGGAGGAAGCCGATCAGGTTCTGGTCGCGGATGCGCTCAAGTTCGCGGATCGTGTAGGCGCCAGATTGTTCGTCGGACTGGCCTGCGATGAGGTCCACCAACTCGTCATTGAATTCGGGAACGTCGGTGAGCTTGGTCCAGGGCCATTGGAGGCAAGGGCCGAACTGGGCCATGAAATGCTTCATCCCGGCCTCGCCACCTGCCACGCGGTAAGTTTCAAAAAGCCCCATCTGGCCCCAGCGGAGGCCGAAGCCCATGCGGATGGCCTCGTCGATTTCGGCGGTGGTGGCGATGCCGTCTTTGACGAGCCAGAGCGCCTCGCGCCAGACGGCTTCGAGGAAGCGGTCGGCGATATGGGCGTCGATTTCCTTGCGGACATGGAGGGGGAACATGCCGATTTCGGTCAGGATCGCCTTGGTCCGGGCGATGATCTCGGGCGAGGTTTTCGGCGAGGGGACGACTTCGGCGAGGGGGAGGAGGTAGACCGGGTTGAACGGGTGAGCCACAAGTACGGTCGTGGGGTCGGCTGCGTTTTCCTGCAGTTCCGAGGGTTTGAAACCGGAGGTCGAGGAGCCGATGGGGACGCCGTGAGAGGATTGCTGGATCTGGGCCAGGACGCGGTGTTTGAGGTCAAGGCGTTCGCCCACGGATTCCTGGATGTAGGCGGCGCCTTCGACGGCTTCGGTGATGGTGGCGGCAAAGGTGAGCTTGCCTTCGGGCGGCAGGGGGCCGTCCGAGAGGGCGGGGAGGGCGGCGCGGGCGTTGCGCAGGACTTCGCCCACCTTGCGGGGGGCTT
>JBGSWJ010000328.1:0-1605 GCA_041752495.1 Rhodobacterales bacterium | reverse complement strand
TTTCCACCGAGGTCCGGACGCGCATCGCGGCGCGCGGTGCCGATCTGGTGCGCCGCATCCGCACCACCGCGGGGCCCGGGCTGATGGAGGTCTTCCTCGCCGAATACGGCCTCTCGACCGACGAAGGCATCGCTCTCATGTGCCTGGCCGAGGCGCTCCTCCGCGTCCCTGACGGCGCCACCATGGACGCACTGATCGAAGACAAGATCGCCCCCTCCGACTGGGGCCGCCATCTGGGCCAGTCCGCCTCCTCCCTCGTCAATGCCTCGACATGGGCGCTGCTCCTGACCGGAAGGGTGCTGGATGATCGCAAGCCAGGCCTCACCGGCGCGCTCAAGGGCGCCATCCGGCGTCTGGGCGAACCCGTCATCCGCACCGCCGTGGCGCGCGCCATGCGCGAAATGGGCCGTCAGTTCGTGCTGGGCGAAACCATCGCCAACGCCATGACCCGCGCCGCTGAAACCGAGGCGAAGGGCTTCACCTACAGCTATGACATGCTCGGCGAAGCCGCCCGCTCTGACGCCGACGCCCGCGCCTACCACCTCTCCTACTCCCGCGCGATCAGTGCCATCGCCACCGCCTGCACTCACGGCTCTGTCGCCCAAAACCCCGGCATCAGCGTCAAACTCTCCGCCCTTCACCCCCGCTATGAAGTGGCCCAACGCGCCCGCGTCATGGCCGAACTCGTCCCCCGCGTGACGGCGCTGGCCCAACTCGCCAAATCCGCCGGCATGGGCTTCAACATCGACGCGGAAGAGGCCGACCGCCTCTCCCTCTCCCTCGACGTGATCGAAGCCGTCCTCTCCGACCCCTCCCTCAAAGGCTGGGACGGCTTCGGCGTCGTGGTCCAGGCCTATGGCAAACGCGCCCCCCTCGTCATCGACTGGCTCCACGATCTGGCCACCCGACTCGACCGCAAGATCATGGTCCGCCTCGTTAAAGGCGCCTATTGGGACGCCGAGATAAAACGCGCCCAGGTCGAAGGGCTTGACGGCTTCCCCGTTTTCACCGCCAAACACGCCACCGACATCAGCTATATCGGCAACGCCCGCAGCCTGCTGTCAAAGACCGACCGCATCTACCCCCAATTCGCCACCCATAACGCCCATACCGTCGCCGCCGTCCTGCACATGGCCCGCGACATGGGCCTTGGCCCCGACGACTACGAATTCCAGCGCCTGCACGGCATGGGCGAAACCCTGCACAGCCTTGTGCTGCAGGCCAACGGCACCCGCTGCCGCATCTACGCCCCCGTCGGCGCGCACGAAGACCTCTTGGCCTATCTCGTCCGCCGCCTCCTTGAAAACGGCGCGAATTCCAGCTTCGTCAACCAGATCGTCGACGAATCCGTCCCCCCCGAAACCGTCGCCGCCGATCCCTTCGCCGTGACAAAACCCGGCCCCGCCCTGCCCACCGGCCCCACGCTCTTCGCCCCGTCCCGCGTCAATTCCGCAGGGTTCGACCTCACCCACACCCCCACGCTCCACAGCATCGACACCGCCCGCACCGCATGGGCCGCGCACCAATGGACGTCCCGTAGGGTGGGTGCCAACCCACCATCCGACACCCCCGTCCTCAACCCCGCCACCCTCACCCAAACCGGCA
>JBGSWJ010000327.1:0-13162 GCA_041752495.1 Rhodobacterales bacterium | reverse complement strand
GGCGGCGGGGATCGCGGCCAGCATCGGCTTTGGCCTTGTCAGCCTTGCGGCAAGCCTGCCGGGGATCCTGATGCTGATCGGTCCGTCGCACTGGCGGGCGCCACTGGGGACCGCGCCCCGTCGGTAGGCCAGTATTGGCGGGCGGCGGCCAGGGCGAACAGGACCGCAAGGGCCGCCACCAGCATCGCGGTATCCAGCCAGAAATCCTCGCCCGTTTCGACGCGGATCAGTTGCATCGCAAAGTTCAGCAGGCTGCCCATGGCAAAGACCGGCAGCGCGTTCCGCCCGAGAAGCGCGAAGGGCGCGGCGTAGCGGCTGCCGCAGGCGGTGCGGACAAAGGCGAAACAGGACAGGACATAGGCCAGAGCCAGCGCATGGAGGAGGCGCGGCAGGGGGAGGAAGGTCTTCTCAAGCCCGATCAGGATGTCAGGCACCCCCGCCTCGCCCATCTGCCAGTGCCAGTCCCAGAGCGGACCGGACAGGGATGGCAGGCCATACATGACAAAGCCCAGCGCAAGGATGGCCAGCGACGGGATCAGGAGCCATGGCGTAACGGGAACCAGACGGCGCCCGTCCTTCATCAGGACACCTGTCAGTAGGCCCACGGTAAAGATCAACTGCCAGGCCAGCGGGTTGAAGAACCAACCCGCCGGATTGGGATAACTCGGCAGGTTCAGCGCCCATGCATCCGTCACGATCCAAAGCGCGACCGATCCCGCCAGCAGGACCAGCGGCACCCGCCATGCCAGCAAGAGAAGCAGCGGCGTCACTGAAAGAAGCGCCAGATAGACCGGCAGGATATCTACATAATTCAGATGCTGGGCAAGCAATGGCATCCGGACCATTCCCGATTGCGGCGTGGCAAAGAACTTGTCCACCTGATTGATCCCGAGCATGGCCGGGTTGTCGAACCAGCGGTACAGCACCACGGACAGGCCCAGCGCCAGCACGGTGATCAGGATCTGCACGAGGTAGATCGTCCAGACCCGGTGCCAGATCCGGCCCGTCCCGGCCATGATCTGCGCAGGCGGGCGGAAATATGCGCTATAGGCCAGACCGGCCGAAATGCCCGCGATCAGGACGAACCCTTCGGCAGCGTCGGAAAAGCCCCAGTTGCCAAGGGTGTAGTAGGACCAGAAATTGCCCGGTAAATGGTCGATCAGGATGATGACCAGCGCGAGTCCGCGAAAGACGTCAAGCCGTGGATCGCGTGTCATTGTCCGGCCCCCTGCCCTGTTTCGGGGCGGTTGGTGCCAGCCCTGCGGACCCAAGGCAAGGCCCTACCCGGCGGCAGGCGCGTTCTGCCGGGCTGTCACGGGATGGCGCCCGATCAGCTTGTCCATCTTTGCCGCCACGTGCTTAAGGTGTCTTGCTCGGCTCGCGGGGGTCGAGGAATCCATCAGATAGTGCGCCGCAAAGACGGTCTTGAGCGGTTTGGCGCAGATCAGCCCGACCCCCCAAAGAAGAGTCCGCCGCCCCGGCGACCCGACCAGCTTGGTCAGCCACCAGCTTGCCCCGCAGGTGGTGAAGACGCCAAGCCGGGTGATATGGGTCAGGCCGGGACGGATCGTGCCGTTCGTCGCATCGGGCATCAGGAACGCAACATCGGGAAGCAGCGCCCGGTCAAGCCAGCCCTTGAGCATGGCAGGCAGGCCATACCACCAGGTCGGATAGACAAAGATCAGCGTGTCGCACCAGCCGATATGGTCCACATCCTCGGCCACGGGGGCCTGATTTCCGGGGCAGTCGAGATAGCCTGTCCATTCGGGTGTGGTCAGCACCGGCTGAAAGCCACGCCCGTATAGGTCGATCAGCCGCACCTCGGCTCCGGCGGCGCGCAGTTTTTCCATCACAAGATCGCGGATGGCCGCGTTGAAGCTACCCTCACTCGGATGGCAATAGACAACCAGCGCGCGCATCAGAACCGCTCCATCTCGGACTTCACTGTTGTCAGAAACCGGCCCCGCTGCGCGTCGGTAGCGCGGTTCATGTCATAGAGTGCGAGGTAGCGCATCTTGTCGGGCCGGGTGACGCCCCAGAGCGCGCGTTTGACCACATGCCGGGGCGGATCGCCCGCAAGGAAGGCGCGGCTGCGCGCACCGCCATAGGTCGTGACGGCGGCCAGCTTGCGGATATGGGTCAGGTTCGGCTTCACGATCCCGTCCTCAAGCCGGAAGGACACGCCGGGCAGGAAGACCCGGTCAAAGAAACCCTTCAGGATCGCGGGATAGCCAAAGTTCCAGACAGGGAACACCAGCACCAGCGCCTCGGCCCGCATGACGCGGTCGACATAGGCCTGCACGGGGGCCGTGTTGGTCGCCACATCATGATAGCCGCGACGCTCGGCAGCGGTAAGGACCGGGCTGAACCCTTCGGCATTCAGGTCGCAATCATCTACGTCCCAGCCCCGCGCGGTCAGCGTCTCGACGACGGTCCGGTGGAGGGATGCAGAAAAACTCTCTTCACAGGGATGGGCGAAGAGCACGAGCGCCTTGGTCATGCGCCCTGCCTCCGCGCAGCGCCTCTTCGGGCTTCTTTGTCTTCAAAATACCTTCCGGGGGGCCCGAAGGGCGGGGGGCAGACAGCCCCCCTCTGCCGGCCGGCATCAGCGCCGGTCATTCCGCCGCCCTCATCCCCGGATAGGCATACATCCGTTCATAGGCCCATTTCGGATCATCCCAGGCGATCATCTTGCCGGGGTTGAGGAGGCCCTTTGGGTCGGCCTCACGCTTGAATGCAAGCTGCCGGTCATCTACCGCCTGCCGTCCGCCTTCCTCCAGCGTATAGCGGTGCGGGTTGAAGATCATCGCCCCCTCGGCCTCGTGCAGGCGGACGATCTCGTCCAGCCGTTCCTCGGTCGTGAATTTCACAAGGCTGAGGCCGCCCAGCGCGATTTTGCCGTTCGCGCGCGTCACTTCGATATGCTGCAGCACCTCAGGCGAGAACATGGCGCGGATCTTTTCTACCAATGACAGCGGGTTGTCGGTGCCATAACCGACCTGCAAGTAAGTAATGGAGGGATCAACCTTGAGCGCGCGGAGCGTCGTGTGGTTCCAGCCGTATTCGAATACATGGCCGGGGTCGCGGGGCCATTGAGAGGTGTCGGAGCGATAGATCAACTCGGCCGCGGGCCAGCGGCCAAGGAAGGTCTCGAACCCTTCGAGCGCATGGGTTGCCACCATGAGCGCCAGCACGGACTGGCCGGGTTTGACGTAGGGGGCCACCCGCTGGAAATAGTCCTGCGCGATGGGCGGTTCGAAGACGGTGGCCAGCTTGATGAGGATGCCGTCCTCGGACGCGAGGTCATAGGCAAAGCGGCTGGCGTCGGCAAAGCTGTCGAGCGTCACGAACATGCCGACCCAGTCGTAGGCCGGCGCGAGAGGGAGTTCGAGTTCGGTGATAATGCCGTTTGTGCCATAGGCGTGGCTGACGCGATGGATTTCCTCACCTGTGAATTCGAGCACGCGGGGCTCAGCCTCCATCGTGATGACGCGGAGGCGGATGATGTTGCCAAGGTCGCGCAGGCCGCCCCAGCGGACCGAACCGACCCCGCCCGACCCGCCGGCGATGAAACCACCCACGGTGGCCGTGGTCCAAGTGGACGAGAACATGCGGATTTCCTGGCCTGAATGGGCCTTGCAGGCGGCGTCAAGCTGTTCGAGCACGCAGCCCGGTTCGACGATGACGCGGCCGGGGTGGATTTCCTTGACACGGTTCATGTTGTGCAGGTGCAGGATGCAGCCCCCGGCGAGCGGGATTGCCTGACCGTAGTTGCCGGTCCCGGTCCCGCGTGTGGTGACTGGCACGTTATGGGCATAGCAAACCCGCAGCACCTCGATCACCTCGGCCTCGTTCTTTGGCGCGACGACGAAATCGGCGGTCAGATGATCCAGCCGGGCCTTGAGGACCGGCGAGTACCAGAAGAAATCCCGGCTTTTGGCACGGATCGAAACGGGGTTTTCATCAAGGTCAAGATGGGCGAGGGCCGCCTTGGCGCCGGCGATATCGGGGGTGGGAAGGGTCATGCGGTCCTCATCAGGTGGTCGAGTTCGGCGTAATCGGGCAGCGTGCGGGTAATCTGTTGACCAGACCGCAGCACGATCCGGTCGGATTGCGGGCGGGCAAAGAATTCGTTCCATGACCGGGCCTTGGTGATCACCAAATCAGCAGGCGCGCCGGGGGCGAGGGAAGGCGGCGCAAAGCCGCAGGCGCGGGCGGGGTTGGACAGGATTGCCTGCACCCAGTCGGGGCCGGTGTGGTCCAGATGGCCGATCCGGGTCGCTTCGCGCAGCACCTCGACCATGTCAAGATCGCCATAGGCATAGAACGGGTCGCGGGTGTTGTCGGAGGCGAAGGAGACGTTGATGCCGCGCGCCTTCATTTCATGCACAAGCGTGATCCCCCGCATCCGAGGGGTGCGGCCGGGGGTGCGGTCCTGCAGATAGAGGTTGCACATCGGCAGGCTGACCACATGCAGCCCGGCCTTGGCGACGAGGTCGAGCGTTTTCAGCGCCTCGTCCTCGTGCATGGCCGAGACAGAGCAGCAATGGCCCACGACGACAGGGGCATCGTAGCCTGTTTCCAGCACGGCTTCGGCGATGAGTTTCAGCGTGTTCGACGATGTGTCGAGCGTTTCGTCGACGTGGAAATCGGCGGTGAGACCACGGGCTCTTGCCATGCCAAAGAAGGCGCGGATGCGGTCGGCAATGTCTGGCATGGGATAGGTGACCATGCCAAGGACGCCGCCGCTTTCGGCCACCACATCGGCGGTATGGGCAAAGGCCCCGCCCGGGTCGCATTGTTCGGCTCCGATCAGGCAGGCGGCCTGCAGATCAATCCGGCCCGCCCATTCGGCGCGAACCTCGCGGAAGACGCCAAAACTGATCTCGTCCTGCGGGGAATAGCTGTCGAGATGGGTGCGGATGGCGCGGGTGCCGTGGGCATAGGAGCCTTTCAGCGCGAATTCCATCCGCGCGCGCACGTCGGCGGCGTTCCAGCGGGCGCGGCTGTCGGCGCCAACGGTGGTGAGCGCGCCCATGAACGTCCCGTCCGGGTTGGGCGAGCGGGGCCAGATGTGGCCCTTGTCGAGATGGGTGTGCATGTCGACAAAGCAGGGCAGGACCATCGCGCCCTTCATGTCGACATGGGTCGCCCCTTCCACGGGCGCGCTGATTTTGCCATCGGCAATCGTGAGGGAGCCGGGGGTAAGGTCCCCTGCCCCGCCAGTCAGGCAGGCGGGCCATGCGACATTGTCGAGCGTGAGCGCCGGAGCGGCGGGCAAGGTCAGAAAGTCCATCATGATTCCCGTTTGACGGCGCTTTCGTGCCATTTGCGAAGAAGAAGGTGGCTGATCAGCGTTGTGGACATGAAGATGATGACGCCCATCGCCGCGATCAGAAGAAGGGCTGCGAACATGCGGGGGATGTTCAGACGGTAGCCCGCCTCGAGAATGCGGAAGGCGAGACCCGACCCCACGCCGCCCGTGCCCGCAACGTATTCGGCGACAATCGCTCCGATAAGAGCAAGGCCCCCGGCGATACGCAGGCCGCCAAGGAAATAGGGCAGCGCCGAGGGGAGTTGCAGGTGGATCAGCCGCTGCCAGCGTGAGGCGCGGTAGATCGTCATCAGGTCCCGCAGGTTGTGGTCGGCGGATTTGAGGCCGAGCGTCGTGTTGGCAAGGATGGGGAAGAAGGCCACGATCCATGCGCAGAGGAGGAGGGCTACGAACTTGCTTTCCACATAGATGAAGATGAGGGGCGCGACCGAAACGATGGGCGTCACCTGCAGGATCACCGCGTAGGGGAAAAAGCACATTTCGGCGAAGCGGCTTTGGTTGAAAAGGATCGCGAGGCCGACGCCGCCGATGATTGCGACGGCCAGCGCCATCAGCGTGATCTGCAGTGTGACGAGGGCCGAAGTGGCAAGGATCGACCAGTCTTCGATCAGGGTCTGCAGGACAAGGCCGGGGCCGGGCAAGATGTAGTGCGGAATCTCGTTTACGCGGACAAGGTAGGACCAGCCCCAGATGGAAAGAGTGACCACGATGATCGGCAGGAGCCATTTGGCAACGCTTTCGATCCGCTGGGATCGGGCATAGCGGGCTTCTTCTTCGTCGTAGAGCGGCTGGGCATCTGCGGCAGATGTGCGGGTGTCGGTGATTGTCATCCGTGGGCCTCCATCTCCATCAGGGTGCCACCCATGGCGGACATGAGCGCATCGGATGTGGCGCGGGCATGGGCCGCGTATTCGGGCGAGGTGCGGAAGGCGAGATCGCGGGGATAGGGTGCGTCGATGGTGATTTCCTTGACGACGCGGCCCGGGCGCGGGGCCATGACAAGGATGCGGTCCGACAAGAAGACGGATTCAAAGACGGAATGGGTGACAAAGATCACGGTGCAGCCCGTTGCGGCCTTGAGCGACAGAAGATCGTTGTTGAGTTTCTGCCGGGTGATTTCGTCAAGCGCCGCAAAGGGTTCGTCCATCAGGATCAGGCGCGGGTTGGTGACGAGCGCGCGGGCGATGGAGACGCGCATCTTCATGCCGCCGGACAATTCGCGGGGATAGCTGTCAGCGAATTTCTCAAGCCCGACGAGCGAGAGCACTTCGTGGATGCGGTCGCTGACCTTGGCAAAGCGGTCGCCGCGCAGGCGGAACGGGAGGTAAACGTTATGGGCGACCGTGGCCCAGGGCATGAGCGTCGGTTCCTGAAACACGACGCCAAGGTCATCTGCGCCCTGCCCGCCTTCCCACAGGATGCGGCCCGCCGTCGGGCGCATGAGGCCCGCAATCAGGCGGAGCGCCGTGGATTTGCCGCAGCCGGAGGGGCCGAGGAGCGAGATGAAATCGCCTTCGTTGACCGACAGCGCCATGCGGCGCAGGGCGGCGACCGAGCCGTTGAAGGTCTTGTCCACGTCCTGCATCTGCAGGATGCGCGGCCGCTGGCCGAGGGGTTTGATCGGGCGGTTGGTCGTGGTCATTGGCTCTCCTGACCGGAATGGGCGCGGAAGGTTGCCCCGCCGCGCCCAGGGTCGTTGTGTGCGGCGCCGTCCTTATTGGGCGGGGCGCAGGTCCATGCCGACGCCCTTGTTGATGAACTGCGTCGTGTAGGAGGCCTTGATATCCAGCCCGTCAGGAATGAGGCCCGAGGCGACCATTTTGGCATAGAAATCGGCCATGCGTTCGTCGGTCATGGCCCCCACGCCCAGCGTCAGCGTGTCACCCGAGTCGACGATGCCGTATGCCTTCATCTTGTCGATGGCGTAGTCGATCAGTTCCTGCGTCATGTCCGGGTTGTCGGCCATGATGAGCGCGTTGGCAGCCGTGTTGTCGTGGTAGAGGTAGTTGTACCAACCCTTGATCGAACCATCGACAAAGCATTGCACGACCTCGGACTTGTTGGCGACGGTGTCGGCCAGGGTCTGGATCGTGGTCGAATAGGAGGTGTAGCCCGCGTCAGCGAGGAGCCAGACATCAGGCGTGAACCCGCCTTCCTTTTCTACGACGGCCGGTTCGGAGGAAAGGTAGCCCTGCATTGCGGATTGCGGATCAGCGATGAAGGGGGCGGCGTTGAAGGTATAGGGGACGCGCTGTTCTTCGGTAAAGCCATAGGCCGACATCATCCACTGGTAAAAGCCGACATAACCGCCGTCCGAGATCATGATTGTTGGCAGTTTCTGGATATCTGCGAATGTTGCGGCCGCACCGGGATGGGTCAGCAGGATCTGGGGGTCCTTCTGGAACATTGCGGCGACGTTGACGAGCGGCAGGCCTTCCTGGACGCCGAAGAAGCCGTCCACGGTGCCGCCCATGTAGAAGTCGATCCGACCTGCCAGCAGCAGAGCCGCGTTGTTCACCTGGGGGCCGCCCGGGACGATTGTCACATCAAGGCCGCATTCGGCATAGGTGCCATCGGCCACAGCCTGATAGAAGCCGCCATGTTCGGCCTGGGCGACCCAGTTGGTGCCATAGGTGACGGGAATGTTTTCCGCGAATGCGGGCAGGGCAAGAACGGAGGCCAGAGCGGTTGTGGCGGCGATCTTGGCAGTCAGGCGCGTTGTCATGGAGTCCCCCAAAGGATGGTTTCTACATCTCAGCATAGAAGTACCGACGTAACGGGCGAGGCGTGGCATCGGGCAAGTCACCCTGCGCGGAAAAGTTGCATGAAAAATCAGCATGTGGCTAGTCATCTGTGCAAATCCTGAGCGAGATTGGCTTGAAATCATCTTGTGCCCTTGAGTCCCCTGCAGGCAGGCGACCCTTTGCTGGCAAGAGGGCGTCAGAGGCCACTGACGAAAGGTAAGTCGATGAAATCCTTGTTTCCGCCGCAGATCCGCAAGCCCTTTGCCCGCTATGCCCATGGGGTCGAAGTGCCTGCCGGTGCGCGGATTGTGGTGAGTTCCGGACAGCTTGGCATCGCCGCCGATGATACGGTGCCCGAGGGCGCGCTTGAACAGGCGCGGATCTGCTTTGCCGCCTGCGCGGCGATTCTTTCGGAGGGCGGGATGGGGCCGGAGGATGTGATCCGCATCAATGCCTTTGTCACCGACCGCAGCCATATGCCCGGCTACATGGCCGCCCGGGATGAATGGCTGGCAGGAGTGGAACGCTTGCCCGCGTCCACTTTGGTCATCGTGTCGGGATTCACCCGGCCCGAGTTTTTGGTCGAGGTCGAGGTGACGGCCGCGAAGGTCGATTGAGGGAAGGTGCGCTGAAGCGCACCCTACCAGACTACCGGGCGTTGTTCTCCGGTGGCGACGTTGACGAAACCCTCGGGGCAGAGGCGCGAGGGAGCGACCAGTACCCAGCGCCAGGGTGAGCAGGTGAGCGTCGCGAACTTGAGGAATTCGGGGAAACCGGGTTTCCAGAGATTCAGGTCGGAATACTCGAAAACCCAGTCGACATGGGACGCCGCAGCGTAGAGGGCCTGCATTTCGGCATCGAGCGCCTCGGCCGGGCGGGCCGTCATCAGGCCTCCGATTTCAAGGTGGACTTCGGCGGTGATTTGCCCCCGGTGGACAATGACCCAGCCGCCGTTGATCTCTTGCAGGCGGTTGACGGCCATGGCCATGGCCGCATCGGAGGAGCCGACGGACCAGACGTTGTGGCTGTCATGCGCGACCGAACAGGCGAGCGCGGTGTCGGGATCGGTCGGGCCACAGCCCGTCCAGAACATTTTCGCGACCGCCCCGTCGCCGCGATAGCGGTCAATGACGGCCCATTTGGTGATCAGTTGCGCGGGGTCGCGCTGGACCTGTCCATCCACCACTGGAAGGGTGCGGGTCATGTAGTCGTCCTGCCAGTGGAAGGGGCGCAGAACGGCGGCCTCCATCGTGGTCCGGCCGGGGGCGGCGGGAATGGCGAAATCGGCGGGGAACAGGGTGCGGCCGATGTTCATGGTCTTGGCCGCCCAGTCGGGCCAGTCGATGCGAGGCAAGGGGCCGGTGTAGGTCTTGGCGTTGGATACAAGTTGGCCGTCGGCCCAGACATGGGTGATGGCGACGGAGGGCACGTCCTCGAGCAGCACGATATCGGCATAGCGGCCGGGAGAGAGGGAGCCCACGAGATGTTCGATCCGCATGTGCCGGGCGGGGTTGATCGTGGCGCACTGGATCGCGGTTTCAGGGTCAAGGCCGTAGTGGATTGCGTGGCGGACGTTGTAGTCCGACGCGCCGAGTTCGAGCGTTTCGGTAGCGCTGCGGTCGTCCGTCGTGAAGGCAACGTTGGACCAGTCCTTGAGCCCGCGTTCGATCAAACCGGGGATCACCACGTCATAGGAAAAGGGGCGCAGTTCGGTGAAGATACCCCGCATCAGGCGGTCCCAGGCCTCGCCCGCCGCCCAGACCTCGTGATCGGCAGAGAGTCCCGCAGCGGTGAAGGCCGAGATGTCATGCGGGTCGGTCAGGCCCGAGCCGTGGCCTTCGATCACACCCCGGCTTTCCAGTGTAGCGCGGATGATGGCCCACATGCGGGCATAGCCGGGGTTGGTGGGGTCCCAGACCGAGGGCCAGTCCATGACCTCGTCAAGGCTGGTGACCGAGAGGTCGCGAGCAAAGGCTTCGCGCATGGAGGCGTGGTCGTAATGGCCGCCGGTTTGTTCCCAGGCGCTGGGGGGCACGGCGGAACCGGGCTGGATGAAGACCTTGAGCGGTGACCCGGCAAGACGGGCCTTTTGCCAGAATTCGGTGTTGCGGGCAGAGTTGACGTTGCCGAATTCGTGGCTCGCCTCGCAGGTCCAGGTATTGCCGCGCGGGAGGACGAGGGCGGCTTCGTATTCGGGGGTGAGATGGGTGGATTCGATATGCTTGTGCACCTCACCAAAGCCGGGGACGGCGGAGAGGTGGGGGTAGTGGACACGCTCTGTTACCTCGCCCCGGTAAGAGCCTGCTGGGCCGACATAGGCGATCCGGCGACCGGAGGTGACGATTTCATGGTCGGGGAGCCATTCGCGGGCGTAAGACGCAAAGACCCGGCCCACGCGGATGGCACGGTCGGCGGGGCGTTTGCCAAGGGCCACGAGGGTGAGGTTCTGGCGGATGGTGACTTCGTCGGCGGCGTTCAGGATGAGGTCGGCGGGGAGGGTCATGGTGCTCTCGGTTAGTTGCGGGGGCGGTGCGCTGAAGCGCACCCTACGCAGGTGACCAGACGGAATTGCGGGGAGAGTGGGTGAAACCCACGCTTTGCGCGATCACGTCAGTTTCCCTGCATCAAGTGCTGCGATGATCCAGTCGCGCCATTTGGGGTCGTTGGTGTTGGACAGGGGCGCGACCTTTGACGCTTCCTCCATGAAGAAGCGGTAGTCGCGGCCCATGGCCTGACCGCTTGCCGTGTGCATGTCGCGGGCCACGTCGATGATCTCGGGCCGCGCCTCGCCCAGGGCGGTCGCGTGTTTCGCCCAGTTCACGAGATCGTCGCTGACCCGTTCCTTGGGCGAGGTGGCGAGCACACGGATGGCGTGGGCGGCAAAGAGGAAACGGTCGCCGAGGGGGCGGGGATAGCGGGTGTGCTGCTGGTAGAGGGTTTCGATCAGGATGGGCGCCTGGGGGTCGCCGAGGCCTATATCCTCGACCGCGATGACGGTGAGGCGGGACCAGAGCTTTTCCTCCATCTCGGGCGAGGTGAGGAACATCTCCCATGCAAGGAGGATCGCGTTTTCCATCAGGCCGCGCCGGATGGATTTCTGCAGGGCGCTAATGACCTCGTCGGCGGCAAAGCCGTTTTCGGTGGTGGTGCGGGCCCAGGGATCGGGGGGTTGTTGAACGCGGGTCATGCGCGGCCCGCGGCCCAGTTGACGATGCCTTGCCAGAGGGGGTCGTAGCCTGCCCAGTCGACAAAGGGCGGGGGTGCCCAATGGGGGCCGCAGTCGGAGGTGAAAGCGACGGCCCGGCCCTTGCGATGGGTGCCCGCGACGAGGAGGGGATCGTTGCCCACGGTCGTGATGACGGTTGCGCCCGGTTTGGCGGTGACGCGGTTGTAGCCGAGGAGGTCGGGCCAATCCTTGGAAACGCGGGCAGTAATCGGATGGCTGGCGGCCTGTTGCGGCGCGATGCCCGAGGGGTTTTCGGCACGGTCGTCGTAGCGGGAGAGGGTGACGGGCAGGACGTCCTCGATGGGCGATCCGGCATATTGGGCCTTGGCGTCGATCCCCTGAAAGGTGAGGTAGCCGCCGACCATGACAAGGCCACCGCCGTTCTCGACATAGGTTTTCAGCGATTGGAGGCGATTGGGGAGGGGTTTCGATTTCGAGAAGGTTTCGGGGTGGAGGAGGAGCGTGTTGGCCCCGATATCGGAGAGGATGACGCAGTCATAGGCCGAGAGCGCCTCGGGCGTGGTGGGGAAGTCGCGGGCGGCGATATGGGCGGGCTGGTAGGTGATGTCCCAGCCGCCGCGCGTGAGCGCCTGTTTCAGCCAGCCGCCGCCTTCGGCATATTCGGTGGTGGTGAAGCTGTCGAAGCCCTTCTGGTGGATCGAATGGACGGTCCAGCTTTCTCCGGCAAAGAGGACTTTGGGCATGGTGACTCCTGTCAGGTGGGGGGCAGCCCGTGGCGGGCGCGGAAGGCGGCAATGAGGGGGAGGCAGTTGGCGCCGATCCCGTCGATGAGCGCCTGCCCCTTGGCGGCGGTGGCGGGGCGGGGGTCTCCGAAGGTGCCGGAGCCGGAAATCTCGCGCAGTTGCAGGGGTTCGTGGCCGAAGGTCGGCGGGAAATCGGGGTATTCGGGGACGGCCTTGTCCATCTGCACAGCGTCGGGGCGAAGGGCTAGAAGCATGGAGGTTTCGACCTCGTCCGCATGAAAGAAGCCGGGGCCGGCGGGGTGACTGTCGCAGATGCGGGCGGCGAGGGGTTCAAGGCCGGGGTAGTCGAGGGTGAGACTGGGGAACCCTTCGGAGAGCAGGGTGCGGGCAGCGAGCGCGATGGGGTCGCGGTTGCCGTAATGGCCGTTGAGAGTGACGAGGGCGGGGACGCCCATGCGGATCAGGCCACGGCCGATATCGGTGATCAGGGCGCGGAGCGTCTCGGGCGAGGCCGAGAGCGTGCCGGGGAAGGATTCGGCGCTCCACGTCTCGCCATAGGGAAGCGCGGGGAGGAGGATGGCGTTTGTGGCCTGGGCCAGGGCGCGGGCGACGCCGGTGGCGAGGTCGGTGTCCACGGTCAGGGGGAGGTGCGGGCCGTGCTGTTCGACGGCGCCGATGGGAAGAATGGCGATGGGGCGGCGGGAGAGGGCGGCTTCGACCTCGGGCCAGGTGGCTTGGGCGAGGTCGATCATGGGGTGGTCCTGCGGTCCGCGGTGGAGGGGGGCTGTCTGCCCCCCGCCCTGCGGGCCCCCCCGAAGGTATTTGGAAGACAAAGAAACATGGGGGTGGGCAGGGTTGTCGCGTCGCTGGACGGATTCCGGGAGACGGGGGTGGTCATGGGGTCCAGCCGATGGTGGTCAGTGTCGCCTGCGGGGCGATGCGGGAGAGGAGTTCGGTGGTGGAGGCGGTGTAGTCGACCGCGCCGCCTGTGACGGTTCCAAGGGTGGCGGTCGCAATCTCGGACGGGGTCCGGTCGTGGGCGAGAAGGGCAATCAGGGCGGACTGGACGGGTTGGATCGTGGGGTTGAAGGAGACGGATTCGATGGCCGCGCCGGTGATTTCGGTGCCGTCGGCGAGAGTCAGGAGGAGCGCG
>JBGSWJ010000326.1:0-2070 GCA_041752495.1 Rhodobacterales bacterium | reverse complement strand
CTCTCGCCGCGGCTGATCCAGAAGGGGATGGAAACCGCCCGAGCCCAGCTGGGCCTGCCCGCAACGGCCACGCCGCATGCGATGCGCCATTCCTTCGCCACCCATCTGATGACGGCGGGCGGCGATCTGCGGGCCATTCAGGAACTTCTCGGCCACGCCTCCCTGTCCACGACACAGGCCTACACGGCTGTCGATGCCGCCCGGCTGATGGAAGTCTATGACCGCACCCATCCCAAGGCGTGAAACAGTTCATGCCGTTCCGCCGAAAACAGGGTATCTCCGGGGTGTCTGCTGTTGCCCTTGGGGTCCGAATCTTTCATGACAAGACGATGACACGACAGGCCAAGGCTCTTTTCGTCCACCTGCTGACTGCGACCGGGGCAGTCTTTGCCATGCTGGCCATGCTCGAGGCCGTGCAGGCCGACTGGAGCATGATGTTCCTGTGGCTGGTCGTGGCGCTGGTGGTAGACGGTCTCGATGGGCCGCTCGCGCGGCGCTATGACGTCAAGACGAACTCCCCCAACTTTGACGGTGTCCTTCTCGACCTCATCATCGACTACCTGACCTATGTCTTTGTCCCGGCCTATGCCCTTTTTCAGTCGGGGCTCATGCCGGGCTGGACGGGATGGTTCGGGATCTTCGTGATCACCTTCGCCTCGGCGCTCTATTTCGCCGATACGCGGATGAAGACAAAGGACAATTCCTTTTCCGGCTTCCCGTCCTGCTGGAACATGGTTGTGCTGGTGCTGTTCGCGCTGTCGCCGAACTTCTGGGTGATCGTTTTGCTGGTGTCGATCCTTGCCGCGGCCATGTTCATCCCGGTCAAGTTCATCCATCCTGTCCGCACCGAACGCTGGCGGGCGGTGTCTTTGCCGATGGCTCTGGCATGGGTCCTGTTTGCCGGCTGGGCGGCCTGGGTCGACTTTGATCCGCAAAGCTGGGCGCATTGGGGCCTGGTCATCACCTCGCTTTATCTGCTGGGCGCGGGCGCCATGCAGCAGGTGATCTACGGCAAGGAAGGCTGACCTAAAGCCGCGTCAGGATCACGCCCGCGACGATCATCAGGGCCGATGTCATCTTGATCCGGTCCATGCGTTCGCCAAAGACCAGCCAGCCGATCAGCACGGCAAACAGGATCGACGTCTCGCGCAGCGCCGCGACCAACGCGATGGGCGCCATCGTCATCGCCCAGATCGACACCGCATAGGCCCCATAGGACGCGCCCGAGGCGACCACGCCAATACCCCAGGCGCGGCCAAAAGGCGGCAGCACCCTTGTCCCCCGCAGCAACAGCATCCCCGTCGAAAAGATCAGCCCGTCCGCGACAAACACCCAACCCACATATCCCACCGGATCGCCCGAAACCCGCGCCCCAAGGCCGTCGATCATCGTATAGGTCGCCGTGGCAAGCGCCGAACCCAGCGCAAACGGGATCAGCCGCCGCTCCTCGCCTGCGGCAAAGACACCTGCGGCCATCAGCGCGATGCCCGATCCAAGAAGGGCGATGCCAAGATATTCGTTGCGCGTAATCGCATCGGCCAGAAACACCGCCCCGACCAGCGCCACGATCATCGGCGCGGCCCCCCGGGCAATGGGATAGACCCGGCTCAGATCGCCCCGCTCATAGGCATAGGTCAGAAAGAACTTGTAGGCGAAATGGGTGCATCCGGCCGCGATCACCCAAGGCCAGACTTCGGCGGCAGGCCAGGGGCGGGTCGACACGACAGCCAGACCGATGGGAATTTCCGCCAGCGAGAGAATCACCATCCCGCCCACCTTGTCCGGCCCAAGCTTGATCAGCGCGTTCCACAGCGCATGAAGGAACGCAGCCCCAAGGACCGCGAGAAAGACGCCGGGGGTCATGCCCGCCTCTTGTCATGAAACCGTTACAATACAGGCAGGCCTACAGGCGGGCCGTCAGGGGTTCAAGGGGCGCGGCCCGCAGCATCGCCGCCCCCCAGGCTTCTTTGTCTTCCAAATACCTCGGGGGGCTGCGCAGCAGCGGGGGCAGCGCCCCCTCGGCGGTCACCGCCAGGACCGGGCGTCCGTCAAGGTGCGCAAGATGCGCAC
>JBGSWJ010000325.1:0-3844 GCA_041752495.1 Rhodobacterales bacterium | reverse complement strand
GCCCCCCAGACATCGAAGGCCGCCCAGACCGCCTGCGCGAGCAAGGCGTGGCGGGCCCAGACGGCGCCGATGCCTTCTTCGGCAATCATGTCAAGCGCGGCGCGGAGGCCATAGAGGTGGTGCGTGGGGGCGGTACCGTCGAAATACTGCCAGTATTCCGTAGGGTTGGCGCGTGGCCGCCAATCCCAGTATGTGGTGACGCAGTTTGCGGTTTCCCGCGCCCGGTCGGCCTTGTCGTTGAAGAAGACAAAGCACATGCCGGGCGGGACCATCAGCCCCTTCTGGCAGGCGGCGACCATCACATCGACGCCCCAATCGTCCATCTCGAACCGGTCGCAGCCGAGCGAGGCGATGCAATCGACCATCAGAAGCGCCCCGTGGCCGGTGGCGTCCATCGCCCGGCGGAGTGCGGCGATATCGCTGCGGACCGAGGTGGCGGTATCGACATGGACGGCAAGGACCGCCTTGATCCGGCGGCCCGTGTCGGCGCGGAGTGCTTCGGCCACGCGGTCGGCGTCGATGCCGGATTGCATCCCGAAATCAATGATTTCGCACTGGACACCGATCCCGCGCGCCATGACGGCCCAGCCGTGGGCAAAGCGGCCCGTGGCCAGCACGAGCACGGTATCGCCCCGCGACAGGACGTTGGAGAGCGCGGCTTCCCATGCAGCATGGCCGTTGCCGATATAGATCGCGGCGTGATGCGAGGTCCGCGCCACGGCGCGCAGATCGGGGATCAGGCTGCGCGTCATGTCGATCAGTTCGCCGGTATAGATATTGGGCGCGGCGCGGTGCATCGCGTTCAGCACCCGGTCGGGCATGATCGAGGGGCCGGGGATGGCAAGCGTCTGGCGTCCGTTGGAAAGCATGGGGCATGTCCTGTCTGTTTGGCGTGACCCTAAACCCTTGGCCCGCAGCGTCAATGGAGCGGGCCTGCTTGCCCCGCGCGGCCCTTGCGCCTAAATGGCACGGGA
Source organism: Rhodobacterales bacterium (assembly GCA_041752495.1). Taxonomy (GTDB): domain Bacteria; phylum Pseudomonadota; class Alphaproteobacteria; order Rhodobacterales; family Rhodobacteraceae; genus JAPLPE01. The sequence continues at coordinate 2,870 of JBGSWJ010000325.1, read as the reverse complement.
TACCCTTGTCACGGACAGGCCAGCCGGGGATGAACCCTTTCCAGAATTCCGATGCGGACAGCAAGGCGCCTTCGCCGCGCTTTGTGCCGCTTGACCTGTCGGACCCCGGACAGCGGCGCAAGGCGAACCTGCATTACCATCTGCAGGACCATGCGATCCTGCGATATACTTGGACGAATGAGGCCGAGATTGCCCCCGGTGTCTGGCGCGCCAACCATCCGACACATGCCCGCTTCGAACGCTACAAGGCAATGGGGATCAGGACGATCCTGAACCTGCGCGGGGCAACCAAACACCCCCGTTATCTTTTTGAAAAGGAAAGCTGCGACATGCTGGGCCTGACGCTGGTCAGCGTGGGCCTTCAGGCGCGGCTTGCCCCGGCCAAGGTGCAGATGGACGCCCTTTTCGAGGCGTTCCGCACGATGGAGCGGCCGTTCCTGATGCATTGCAAATCGGGGGCGGACCGGGCCGGATTTGCGAGTGCGCTGTATCTGCTGGCCTATGAGGGTGCCACGATGGACGAGGCGCGGCGGCAGCTTTCATGGCGCTACATGCATTTCCGGTCGTCCAAGACCGGCATCCTTGACCACATCCTTGACCTTTACGAAGCCCGCCGGGCAAGGGGGCCCATTGGGGCCGAGGAATGGTTCCGCACCGAATATGACCCCGCCGCCGCGCAGGCCGGTTTCCGCAGATGACGGCCCCCGCCGCGATGCGGCCCATCCCCGGGGACAAGGACGGCCTGTTCCTCTGGCTCTGGCGCTTTTACCTGCGGCCGCATTGGAAGATGCTGATCCTTGCGCTGCTTCTCATGGCGGTGGAGGGGGGCAGTCTTGGTCTTCTGGCGTCGACCATGGAGCCGATGTTCGACAACGTCTTTGTGCAAAAGCAATCGGGCGCGGTCTGGGAAATCGGGCTGGTCATTCTGGGCATCTTTCTGGCCCGCGCCGTCACGTCGATGGGCTACAAGGTCATCCTGACGCGGACTAGCGAGTTGACCGCCGCCGAGTTGCGGTCGGATCTTCTGGACCATCTGATGAAGCTGGACGGGCGGTTCCATCAGGAGAATCCGCCGGGCTATCTGATCGAACGGGTGCAGGGCGACGTCAGCGCGATCAACCGGATCTGGTCGGGGATCATCACGGGGCTGGGGCGGGATCTGGTCGCGGTGCTGACACTGTTCGGGGTGGCGCTGTCGGTGGACTGGCGCTGGACGCTGATTGCGTTGGTGGGCATCCCGCTCTTGGTTGCGCCGTCGCTGATCGTGCAGCGGTATATCCGGAAACGGGCGCGGCGCGCGCGCGAGGTGGCGGCGCGGATGTCGATCCGGCTGGACGAGGTATTCCACGGGATTTCGGCGATCAAGCTGAACGCTCTCGAGCCCTATCAGGCCGCGCGCTATGACGTACTGACCAAGGACCGGGTCAGGACCGAGGTGCGGTCGGCCGCCGGACAGGCCGCGATCCCCGCGCTGATTGATGTGATGACGGGGATCGGCTTTCTGGGTGTCCTTTTGTACGGCGGGGCCGAGATTCTGGCCGGGACCAAGACCGTCGGGCAATTCATGGCGTTCTTTACTGCCATGTCGCTGGCCTTTGAACCGTTGCGCCGACTGGGCAATATCTCGGGCCTCTGGCAGTCGGCGGCGGCGAGTATCGAACGTATGCGGGCGATCTTTGATGCCGAGCCGTCGATCATGTCGCCGGCTCGCCCCTTGCCCGCGCCTGCGGGTGCACCACGCATTGTATTGCAGGATGTGCACCTGACCTATGGCGATCTGCCAGTGCTGCGCGGCGCGTCCTTTGTAGCGGAAGCGGGCAAGACAACGGCACTGGTCGGCGCCTCGGGTGCGGGGAAAAGCACGGTGTTCAACGTGCTGACGCGGCTTGTCGATCCGCAGGCGGGGACGGTGACGATTGGCGACGTGCCGACGACGGCCATGACGATTCAGGATCTGCGCGGCCTGTTCAGCGTCGTGACGCAGGATGCGCTGCTTTTTGATGAGACCATCCGTGACAATATCCTGCTGGGCCGGACAGATGTATCGGATGCGCGTCTGGCTGAAGTGGTAGAGGCGGCCCATGTTGCCGATTTCCTGCCGCGGCTGCCCAACGGGCTGGACAGCCCCGCAGGCCCCCGGGGTTCGGCCCTGTCGGGAGGGCAGCGCCAGCGGGTGGCGATTGCACGGGCGCTTTTGCGGGATACGCCGGTTCTGTTGCTGGACGAGGCGACCAGCGCATTGGACACGCTTTCGGAAGCCATTGTGCAAACGGCGCTGGAACGGCTTTCGCACGGGCGCACGACGCTGGTGATCGCACACAGGCTGTCGACCGTGCGCGAGGCGGACAGTATCGTCGTGATGGACAAGGGCCGCGTGGTGGATCAGGGCACGCATGAGGAGCTTCTTGAACGCGGCGGGATCTATGCTGATCTGCATGCGATGCAGTTCCGCAGCGAGAGTTCCGCCGACACCACTGCCGGCTGAACCGTCGGAGCCTCCGGCGGGGATATTTGGAACCAGAAGAAGCTGCGAAGGCAGTTCAGTGAAAGAGGGCGAGATGAGCGACCGCACCGTTCTGGCGATCACCGGCAAGGACCGGGAGCATTTCCTGCAGGGGCTTGTGTCGAACGATGTGCGCCGGGCGGAGGGGCGGCTGATCTATGCCGCGCTGCTGACGCCGCAGGGCAAGTATCTGGCCGATTTCTTTGTGGCGGGCGAGGCGGAGCGGCTGTTGATCGACGTCGCGACGGCGCTGGCGCCGATGCTGTTGCAGCGGCTGACAATGTACCGGCTGCGGTCGGATGTGCAGATTGCGGTGACGGACCTTGTCGTGTCGCGCGGGACGGGGGCGGCGCCCGAAGGCGCGCTG
>JBGSWJ010000324.1:0-5352 GCA_041752495.1 Rhodobacterales bacterium | reverse complement strand
CGCGCCACCTCCCAGGCCTCGGCCAGCTCATCTGGCCTGTCCTCGGCCAGCACCGCGATCAGGAACGCCGCCTGCGCCCGGTCCTTCCGCGCCTTCAGACTGTCGATCCCCGCCTTCCTCCGGCTCGCCACGATCAGCTTGTGCAGCGCATAGCGTTCGGGCCGGGGCACCTGCACCAGCACCCCCGACCGGTACAAAGCCACCGCCTTCACCGGCTCCGCAATCAGAAAGTTCAGATAGTTGAGCCCCTGCGCCGAAACCCCCAGCGCCGGCAACTCACGCAGCCCCTCTTCGCCAAAGGCAGGCGTCAGAAACTCGACCAGCGTTTCCCGTGTCGTCTGCTTCCAGCGCCAGACATGCCGCCCATCCAGACTTGGCATCGGTTCAAACGACAGCCCCGCCAGAACCTCGGACGTGTCCTCGGTCACCCGGTCATCCAGCGCGACCGACAGCTTTTCGAAACTGGCAATGTCGATGTCACCGGTCTGCGCAAACTCGTCCCGGGGCAGCATCACGCCCAATTCGCCCTCATAGAGCGTATAGGCATTCGTCCCCACAATCGTCCCGCCAAGCCGGAAAACTCCCGTCCGCGCAAAGGCGTTCAGGATCGCCCCGGTCTCGGAATCGACCCGGCCATAGCCTTCGGCCCGCAACACCCGCACCAGCCGTGTCCGCTCCGCCGCCCGTTCCTTCTCCTGTTGGCGCAGCACCTCGGCCTGCGCGATCCGTACCCGCAACGCCGGGCTATCCTCGCCGATGTAACGGGCCTTCATCGTCGCGCCGATACGGAACCGCTCGTACAGATAGGTGCGGCCATTGCGATGCCGTTCCTCCAGCGTGCCCTGAAAGCTGGCCGCGTCAGCATCGGCAAGTTGCCGCAACAGATCCTGATAGGCCACCACAGCGGAACGGGAATGATATTTGAACTTCGTCATGTGCATCACCCAATACTTTTGATGCACATAAAACGCTCAATCTTCGCCGTCAAGTTTATGTGCATCGTCCCATAGTTTTGATGCATACAAACCAACACAAAACAAAACCCCGCCCCCTTTCGGGAACGGGGTCCTGCAATGTTCAGACCGAAAGGCTTACTTGTCGCCCTTCAGCGCCGCGCCAAGGATATCGCCCAGCGACGCACCCGAGTCAGAAGACCCGTACTGTTCCACGGCTTCCTTCTCTTCGGCGATCTCGCGCGCCTTGATCGACAGGCCCAGCTTGCGGGTCTTGGAGTCGATGTTCGTCACGCGGACATCAACCTTGTCACCCACCTGGAACCGCTCGGGCCGCTGTTCGGACCGGTCACGCGACAGGTCGGACCGACGGATAAAGGACTTCATGCCTTCATAGTCGACCTCGATGCCGCCTTCTTCGATCTTCGTCACGGCCACCGTGATGACCGAACCGCGCTTCACGCCGTCAACGGCATCGGCAAACGGATCGGAATCCAGCGCCTTGACGGAAAGCGAGATGCGCTCCTTCTCGACGTCGACTTCGGTGACCTTGGCCTTGACCATGTCGCCCTTGCGGTAATCGGCAATGGCTTCTTCGCCCTTGCCTTCCCAGGTCAGGTCGGACAGGTGGACCATCCCGTCGATATCGCCCGGCAGGCCGATGAACAGACCGAATTCGGTGATGTTCTTGACCTCGCCCTCGACCTCGGTCCCTTCCGGGTGGGTCTCGGCGAACACTTCCCACGGGTTGCGCTGCGTCTGCTTGAGACCCAAGGAAACGCGCCGCTTGGACGAGTCGATCTCGAGGACCATGACTTCGACTTCCTGCGAGGTCGAAACGATCTTGCCCGGATGGACGTTCTTCTTGGTCCAGCTCATTTCCGAAACGTGGACCAGACCTTCGACGCCCGGTTCCAGCTCCACAAAGGCGCCGTAGTCGGTGATGTTGGTCACGCGGCCCATATGGATGGACTCGAGCGGGAACTTGCGTTCCACGGCATCCCATGGATCTTCCTGAAGCTGCTTCATGCCCAGGCTGATACGGTGGGTTTCCTTGTTGATCTTGATGACCTGCACCTTGATCGTTTCACCGATCGACAGGATCTCGGACGGGTGGTTCACCCGGCGCCAGGCCATGTCGGTCACGTGCAGAAGGCCGTCCACGCCGCCCAGATCAACGAACGCACCGTATTCGGTGATGTTCTTGACCACGCCGTCGACGATCTGACCTTCGGTCAGGTTGCCGATGACTTCGGCGCGCTGTTCGGCACGCGATTCTTCAAGGATTGCACGACGCGAGACAACGATGTTGCCACGGCGACGGTCCATCTTGAGGATCTGGAACGGCTGCTTGAGACCCATGAGCGGGCCGGCATCACGCACCGGACGCACATCGACCTGCGATCCGGGCAGGAACGCAACCGCGCCACCCAGATCCACGGTAAAGCCGCCCTTGACCCGGCCAAAGATGGCCCCGTCAACGCGCTCTTCCTTTTCATAGGCCTTCTCAAGGCGGTCCCAGGCTTCTTCGCGACGGGCCATCTCGCGGCTGATGACAGCCTCGCCCCGGGCGTTTTCAACCTGACGAAGGAACACTTCAACCTCATCGCCCACGGCGATGGTCGGGTTCTCTCCGGGATTTGCGAATTCCTTCAGATCGATACGGCCTTCCATCTTGTAGCCGACATCGATGATGGCCTGGCCCGCCTCGATGGCGATGACCTTGCCCCTGACGACAGAGCCCTCGGCGGGCGTGTCAATTTCGAAGCTTTCATTGAGGAGGGCTTCGAAATCCTCCATGGTCGTTGCTTTAGCGCACATGCGTGGTCTGTTTCCTTTGGGTCTTTGTTTTCCGGCCAGGCGGTTGTCTCCGCCGGTCTTGGTCGTCCGTGTCGTGGCGCAGTCATCCGTGGCGCTTGAAAACAAAGAGGGCCGGTGTTGCCGACCCTGCTCCAGTCTCATGCTCACGGGCGTGCCCCCGTTTCAACGCGCGTCCCTTAGCGCGCTTGCCCCCCGAAGGCAAGCGCATTGGTCTGCGACCGCAGACCGGTCAGCACGGTGATTGACCGGACCGGCTTTCATTCGTCGCTGTCAACATCAGGACCGCAGCGCACCAAGCCCTTCTCAGTCCCGCTGCTCTGACCCGGCCGATTTCCATCCGGAAAGCAAATCTTGCAACCCCAAGATCGGGCGAACATCAGCTCGCAATCTGGAATTGCAAAAGACCGCACGAAATCCATTGAATATTCTAATTCTGAATATTGCCTCATTTTCCGATGAATATTTCTCGAAATACACTTGCAAAGTATTGCAAAAACATAATGCATCACTATATTGTGAACAGAAACCGACTATAACGCAAAAATTGACAGTGCCAATTGCATTGTCTTTTGGTGCCGGAGCGACTCTTTGTTTATCTTGCGACTCTATCTTGACGGCACTTCCCCACAAACACCACTCACAAAGCCACTCACCACCACCTCGGTCCCGGCCATAGGACAGATCGTCTTTCTGCAAGACTCTGACAATAATAGTAAATCGTATCGCGTCCTCAGCCGCACATACGAAATTCACGCCGCGACGCCGAATGTCGCCCAAGTGTTCATCAAAGTCGAACCTGCGGATTGAGCACCCAATTAACTGATGCCGCCTGTCGCAGATCTTTTCCTCCTGCCCGCTGCAGTTGGCCATATCACCACATCCGCAGCCAAAGGCCGCCCACCCGCCTCAATCGAAAGGTAAACGCACAGCCGGTTCCCGTTTGACCCGGGCGTCGGTCCGGACGGCTGTCTCTGCCGGCCTTGATCGCCGGCCCCACGACGCGGGCATAAGTTGAACTTCATGCCTGTCCGACCCTGCCTCCGTCTCATCCCCATAAGCGCGCCCAATTCAGGGCATTCCCGCCAAAGCCATTCCCTGCGGAAAGCAAACTTCATGGTTTCCCGCCAAACCCGCGACCGGACCCTCCCCGCACGGATAGGCGCCCGACCCATCTGACCATGCAAAAGGAAATTTCCCCCTCCCGACCATCCCTTGGCGCGGTTACGAAGCAGCCTCGAATTGCATGACACACATCTCTCAACACGCTGGGAAAGAATGGTGGAGTTCAACGTCCGATCTGACCGGTTTGCGGTCAACATGCCCGACCAGGCCACCCTCGAGTCCGAGGTGCGGCGCCGCCTTTCTGCGCGGCAGGGCTTTGCGCTGGCCACCCTCAACCTCGATCACCTCGTCAAACTCGCCCGTAACGACGCGTTCCGCGCTGCTTACAGACAGCAGGATCTGGTCACCGCCGACGGCAACCCGATCGTCTGGATGGCCCACGCCGCCCGCCGCCCCGTTGACCTCCTGGCCGGGGCCGACCTTGTCCTGCCGCTCTGCCGGATCGCCGCAGACACGGGCGTCAGGGTCGCGCTTGTGGGCAGCACCGACAAAAGTCTGGCCCTTGCGGCCCAGGCCATCCGCGCCGAAATCCCCGGCGTGGACATTGCCCTCTGCATCGCCCCGCCCATGGGCTTCAACCCGACCGGGCCCGAATCCGCAGCCATCATTCACCGCCTGTCCGCCGCCGGGATCGGTCTCTGCTTTCTGGCGCTTGGTGCGCCGAAACAGGAATGCATGGCCGCCTTCGCCCGCAGCCATGCGCCGCAGATCGGCTTTGCTTCGGTCGGCGCGGGGCTCGACTTCCTGTCAGGCGAACAGAAACGCGCGCCCGCCTGGGTCCGCGCTCTGACGCTTGAATGGACATGGCGGATGTTCTGCAACCCCCGCCGGCTGTTCCGGCGCTACATGCATTCTGCCATGGTCTTTCCGGGTCACCTCTGGCGGTCCTGGCGTCTGGCCGAAACGCCCGACGCCTTAAGCCGCCCTTAACCGCGCGGGGCGACAACGGGGGCCTTCCCCTGACCGCAAATCCCTACCCGCCCGTTAACGCATCGCCCCAAAAATACCGACGTAATACCGACGTGATACCGATGCCTTACAGACAATCCACAGCACGACTTATCCCTGCAATTCCAATGCCTTAAAGCCACTACTCAGCCCCACCCCCCATTTCCGCCCGTCATGGAACGCCAAGGCCGCCATCCGGGGCGCCGCCGCGTCGCCCAGACGGTCAAACCTGACCCCCAGCCGGGTCAGATCACGCATGAACCCGTCATCCACCCGATTCGCCGTGGACATGACCAGATCATCCGCCGGGATCACTTCCGTCTCTCCCGTCAGCAGGTTCACCACCTCTGCCCCGCCGCCGTTGCCCCGCCACCCGGCCACCGCCGACTCTACCACGAACCGCACACCCAAAGCCGCCAGCCGCCGCCGCAAAGGAAAGTCCGCCGCCGACCGCTGCAATTCCTTGCCGATCAAGGCATCCGGCGTGACGACCACTACCTCATGCCCC
>JBGSWJ010000323.1:0-7044 GCA_041752495.1 Rhodobacterales bacterium | reverse complement strand
CCTTGCCGATGATCTCCCAGGTCCGCTCCTCGGCATTGCGGGGCCGGAACGCCTCCATCCCCCGCTCGGGGTTTTCACCCAGCCGCGTAGCCCCCGTTGGGTGCACATCCCGCTCATACTTGCCCGCCAGCCACCCCCCGGCCAAAGGCGACCACGGCAACAGCCCGATTCCGGCATCCAGACAGGCCGGCACAATCTCGTGCTCGATATCGCGGACCAGCAGGTTGTATTGCGGCTGGAGCGTGACCGGCGGCGCCCAGCCCGCCGCGCGGGCCAGATGCACCGCCTTGGTCACATGCCAGCCCAGAAAGTTCGAAAACCCATAATGCGCGATCTTGCCCGACCGTGTGGCATCATCCAGAAACCGCAGCGTTTCCTCCAGCGGCGTCAGCGCGTCCCAAGCATGCATCTGGTAAAGGTCGATCTGCGCCACGCCCAGCCGTTTCAGCGAAGCGTCCAGCGCCTGCCCCAGATGCCGCCGCGACAGGCCCAGATCATTCGGCCCGCGCCCCATCGGAAAACGCCCCTTGGTGGCAATGACCATCTGCTTCGCCTCGGTCGGCCGCGCGGCCAGCCAGCGCCCGATGATCTCCTCCGACACGCCCGCGCTATAGACATCCGCCGTGTCCATGAAGTTGCCCCCGGCCGCGGCATACATGTCCATCAGCGCGAATGACGTAGCCTCGTCCGACTCGGCCCCGAATGTCATCGTCCCCAGGCACAACATGGTCACCGATGTGCCCGTGTTTCCCATGCGTCTGTAATCCATGGCGTTCTCCCCTGCGCTTCCCGAACCTTGCACGGATCAGACCCGTAACGCCACCCCCGGGTCATCTGCGTAGGGTGCGCATCTTGCGCACCATCCGCCCGACGCCCACCTGCCAAGGGGGCGTCGCCATCGTCTCTCGGACCGATGGCGCGACGATGCCGACCCCCGCTCCTGCGGAGCCCCCCTAGGTATTTGAAAGACAAAGAATCCCGCGTAGGGTGGGTGCAACCCACCTCCCCCGGAGTCCCATGCGCCACCTCCACACCACTCTCGGCCCGCTCCCGAAATCCGCCCTGGGGCAGATCCTCCCCCACGAGCACGTCTTCGTCGACCTCCGCACCCCCGACAAACCCGGTTACGCCATAGCGGACGAGAGCGAAGTCGTGGCCCTCATGGTCCCCGAAATCGAACGGATCAAGGCGCTGGGCGTCACCGCCCTTGTCGAATGCTCCACCCTTGGCGTGGGCCGCCGTCCCGATCTTGACCTCGCCGTCTCCCGCGCCACCGGCTTTCCCATCGTCGTCCCCACCGGCAGCTACCGCGAACCCTGGATCACCCCCTTCATCCGCGACGCCGACGAATCCACACTCGAAAACTGGATGGTCCGCGAACTGACCGAAGGCTTTGACGACGCCCCCTTCCGCGCCGGCTGGATCAAGATCAGCGCAGGCGATGACGGGATCACCCCGATGGAGGCGAAAATCCTCCGCGCCGCCGCCCGCGCCGGGGCGCGGACCGACGCCGTGATCGGCAGCCATACCATCAAGGGCCGCGTCGTCATGGACCAGCTCGATATCATCGAAGCCTGCGGCTACCGCGCCGACCGTTTCATCTCGATCCACACGCAAGAGGAAAAGGACTTCGCCCTCAACCTCGCAGTGGCCGAACGCGGGGCCTGGATCGAATACGACCATGTCGGACGCGCCGATGATGCGGGCATCCTTGCGCTCATCGAAGCCGTCCTTGCCGCCGGGCGCGGCCCCCAACTCCTCCTCAGCCACGATCTGGGCTGGTTCGACCCCGCCCAGCCCGGCGGCGGCACGCCCCGGCCCTATACCCACCTGAACACGCACCTCTTGCCGATGATGGAGAAAGCCGGGATCGACGCCGCCACCATCCGCCAGCTGACCCACGACAACCCGTTTGCGGCATTCTCGCGCAAAGACTGACCTGCAATTTCCCCCCGAACTCTCGGGACGGTCAGGAGTTCCGGTCACGAGGGAGGCATCGCCCGAAACGCCATTCATGCGCTTTTCGGATCAACATTCGAGGCCCATTACTTTGCCATTGATCTAACTATTCAGACCCCCTATAGTTAGCCGTATGGAAAACTATTCCGATCTCCAGAATGCCGTCTTCAAGGTCCTCGCGGACCCGACTCGCCGGGCCGTGGTCGAATCCCTCACTCACGGCCCCGCCACGGTCAGCGACCTCGCACGACCCTTTCCGCTGACCTTGCCAACCTTCATGAAACACATCGACGCGCTCGAGCAGGCCAAACTGATCTCGACGCGCAAATCGGGCCGGGTCAGGACCTGCACCCTGAACCATGCGGCCCTCGCGGCCGCCGAACGATGGTTCGAAAGGCAACGCGCCGTCTGGGCCGGCCGGTTCGACAATCTGGACGGGCTGCTCGACCAACTGGAAAGCACGAAAAATGAAAGCTGACCTGCAGTTTGCATTTCTTACCGACATGCAGACAAACACCCTGACCATCCGGCGCGCCTTCGCGGCCCGTCAGCGAACTGTCTGGGATTGCTACACACGATCCGAACTTCTGAACCAGTGGTTTGCCCCCAAACCCCTGACGACCCGGACCAGATCGATCGATTTCCGGGCCGGCGGCCATTGGCACTATGCGATGATCGACCCCGGCGGCCAGGAATACTGGGGCCGGTTCGACTACCTCAGCGTTCAGCCGATCGACGGCTATGCGGCCATGGACGGCTTCTGCGATGCCGAAGGCACCCTCAACCCGGACCTGCCCCGCTCGCGCTGGGACGTGTCCTTCGCGACCCGGGGCACCGGCACCATGGTTCAGACCATCGTCCGCTATACCTCTGCCGCCGATCTGCAAAAGGTCATCGACATGGGCATGAAGGCCGGCATGACCTCCACGCTCGAACGCCTCGACGAGCTTCTTCTTACCCTCAATCAGGACCCGTAACTGCCATGACCTTCCAGCAAGTCACCATCGAAACCGTCGTCAATGCCCCGGTCGCAACCGTCTGGTCGTCCTGGACGGAACCCGATCACATCATCCACTGGAACTTTGCCAGCGACGACTGGTGCTGCCCCTCGGCGACCAGTGACCTTCGGGTCGGCGGGGTCTATGTTGCCCGGATGGAGGCCAGGGACGGCAGCTTCGGCTTTGACTTTTCAGCGGTCTTTGGCGAAGTCGACGTCAACAGGGCCATCACGCTGAACATGGACGACGGGCGCACCGCGCGGACCACATTTGACGTCACCCCGTCCGGCACAGTCGTCCGCACGGTCTTTGACGCCGAGGGTGAAAACGCGATCGACATGCAAAGGGCGGGCTGGCAGTCCATCCTCGACAATTTCCGGAAATACACCGAAACGCTCTGAGCGGCTGCCACCGCCTGCCGGCCGCGACCCCCAGGGCCAAAGCACTGGCCGTGGTCGCGGACCCGACCTCAAACCCCAGACACCACCGGATACGGTCCACTTGGGTCTCGGCCCGGCTCATCGGGGTTCCCATCAGTCCCGGCTCCCAAACGGCACTTCCCAAACTGGTTCAGCCCGAAACACCCGAGTCCGGTGCCTGCCGGGACAGGTGCTGAGCGGAACCCAAGGGCGTGCGCGAGGACAACGTCACCGCACCAAGTGACCGGGGCGATAGCCCCGGTCCGGGGAAACCTGATCACGAATGTCGATCAAGTGACCGGCAGTTTGAAAGAATTGCCGCGACGACCTCACCGACAGGCGCGGTGCCATCAAGACGGATCGCCTGTTGCGGCAGGTCCTCGCGCGACGGATACCTTTGCGCAACAAACTCTCGTTCGATGGGTTTCCCGCCAAATTCGTCCGCGGGCCGCTTGGAGAGCCTCAGAAGCAGCGTATCAAGATCGACGTCAAGGACGATGACATCGTCAAAAAGATCAATGAACCGGTCATGATTTCTTGACCCTCCACAGAAGAACAAAAGTTCCACTGCCTCGTCAGCAATTAGGGACCTGACCCTGTTTTCGGGCCAAATCCAATGCGCGTGCAGCCAAGAAAGCTTCTCTTCCGGCGTCCCAAAATTCGGGCAGGTCAATGGCACCCCGGTTTCAGGGTCACCAAAATAGGCCAAAGTCCTGTCGCCATGTATCACCTGAAATCCGCGGCGTTCGAGTTCCTCAGCGACCGTGGTCTTTCCACTGCCGGACAAGCCTTCGATCAGGACGTTCTTGAGCGCCATATTTCCTTACCCGAACCAGTGGCCATCTGCCGCCAAGCGCGGCGGCATGAAATCAAGGCCGCCTTGATCCTGCCCCCTAGACCCCCAGACACCACCGCATGACCGCCTTCTGCGCATGCAGGCGGTTTTCGGCCTCGTCAAAGACCACCGAATGGGGCCCGTCCATCACGGCGCTGGTCACCTCATCCTCGCGGTGGGCGGGCAGACAATGCATGAACAGGGCGTCGGGCTTGGCTCGCGCCATCAGCGCCTCGTTCACCTGATAGCCGCGCAGCTGGTTGTGGCGGCGCTCCTTGGCCGATACCGGGTCGTGCATCGACACCCATGTATCGGTCACCACCAGATCGGCCCCTTCGACAGCGGCAAAGGGGTCGCGCTGGATCGTCACGTTCACGCCTTTGGCCCGCGCCTCGTCCAGAAACACCCGCTCGGGGTCCAAAGGTTCCGGCCCGGTAAAGGTCAGGTCAAAGCCGAACTGCCCCGCCGCATGGGCAAAGCTCGCAAACACGTTGTTGCCGTCGCCCGACCAGACCACCTTTTTCCCCCGGATCGGGCCGCGGTGTTCCTCGAACGTCATGATATCGGCCATGATCTGGCAGGGATGGGTCCGGTTCGTGAGGCCGTTGATCACCGGCACCGTGGCATGATCGGCCATTTCCAACAGCGTCGCCTCCTCGAAGGTGCGGATCATGATCAGGTCGACATAGCGCGACAGCACCCGCGCCGTATCGGCAATCGTCTCGCCATGGCCAAGCTGCATGTCGGCCCCCGACAGGACCATCGTCTGCCCGCCCATCTGCCGCACGCCCACGTCAAAGGACACCCGCGTCCGCGTCGACGGCTTTTCAAAGATCAGCGCCACGATCCGCCCCGCGAGCGGCTGATCGTCGTCCGGCATCCCGCGAGGGCGGTCCTTGCGGGCGTCCTTCATGGTGCGGGCGGCGTCGATCATGGCCCGCAGGGCTTCGGGGTCGGTCTTGTTGATATCAAGGAAATGTTTCATCGGTCCGGACTTTCTGACGGGGCAGAGGGGGGCTCTGCCCCCCGCTTCGCTCCCCCCGAGGTATTTGGGATCGGGAGAAGCATGAAAAGTGATTGGGTTCAGGCCGGCGCGAGCGCGGCCGAAACGGTGACAGCCGCGCGGTCAAGGCGGGTCAGCGCCTCGGACAGATCGGCATCGGGAATGTTGAGCGCGGGCAAAAGGCGGATCACATTATCCGCCGCAGGCACGGTCAGCAGATGGGCGCCATAGCAGGCCTTGACCACCTCGGTATTGGCCGCCTTGCATTTCAGCCCCAGCATCAGGCCCGATCCCCGCACCGACTCGAACACATCGGGATGCGAGGCCACGAGCGATTCAAGCCCCTGCCGGAACAGCGCCGCCTTGCGGTTGACCTCGGCCAGAAAGGCGGGGTCGGCGATGATCTCGACCACCTTCGCCCCCACGGCACAGCCAAGCGGGTTGCCGCCATAGGTTGACCCGTGCGTCCCCGCCGTCATGCCGGACGCCGCGTTTTCCGTGGCCAGCACCGCGCCCAGCGGAAAGCCGCCCCCGATCCCCTTGGCCACCATCATGATATCGGGCGTGACCCCCGCCCATTCATGCGCAAACAGCCGCCCCGTGCGACCCATGCCGCATTGCACCTCGTCCAGGATCATCAGCACGCCGGTTTCATTACACAGATCCCGCAGCCCCTTGAGACAGGCATCGGGCAGCGGACGTATGCCGCCTTCGCCTTGCACGGGTTCGACCATGACCGCGCCCACATCGCCCTCGTGGATCGCCTTCGTCAGCGCCTCGTGATCACCCCATTTCAACGAGGTGAAGCCGGGCAGCAGCGGGCCGAATCCCTTGGTCATCTTCTCGGACCCGGCGGCAGCGATGGCAGCAGAAGACCGTCCATGGAACGACCCTTCAAACGTCAGGATACGCGTCCGGTCAGACCGGCCTCTGTCGTACCAGTACTTGCGCGCCATCTTGACGGCCAGTTCGCAGGCTTCGGTCCCCGAATTGGTGAAGAACACCGTATCGGCAAAGGTATGTTCGACCAGAAGATCGGCCAGCTTCTGCTGTTCCGGGATCTGGTAAAGGTTCGACAGATGCCACACCCGCCCCGCCTGTTCCGTCAGGGCCGCGATCAGGGCCGGATTGGCGTGGCCAAGCGCATTCACCGCGATCCCCGCCGCCAGATCAAGATATCGCTGCCCGTCCGACGCAATAAGCCAGGAGCCTTCGCCCCGGTCAAAGCTGAGGGGCGCACGGTTATAGGTCGGCAGGATCGACGTGATCATGGCATTGGTCCCTTGAGGGCGTGAGGCCCCGTTCGTGCCGCAGCACATGGGGCAAAGTCAACGTGATTGGCGGGAAAAGAACGGCAGGCGCAGCCGGAAACGGACGCGAGAGGCTCAGCGTCGGCGTCGGAGGGCGGGTAGGGGGGCCAGCATGTTCATGAAATCCCCCTTAAGGCAGATCACGCAGCGTGAAAAGAGGGAATGGCAGGGCGGACGGGTTGATCTTCGCCGCGTCCGATTGTATCTCGGATCGTCGCGGCCAAAACGGCCCGCTGATCCCGCGCCGGCCGCATGGTCCGCCGCAGGCACGCGGGCCCGCTGCAAGACCCTGAGCCCTGGAGGAATGCATGTCCTGGACCGACGAGCGTGTCGAAACGCTCAAGAAGATGTGGAGCGACGGCCAGTCGGCCAGCCAGATCGCCAAGGAACTGGGCGGCGTGACCCGCAACGCGGTGATCGGCAAGGTGCATCGGCTGGGACTGTCGAACCGCGTCGGTCCGGGGGGCGTCGCCGAGCCTGAGGAAGACGACGTGCCGATCGCCGCGGCGGACCCCGCTCC
>JBGSWJ010000322.1:0-31144 GCA_041752495.1 Rhodobacterales bacterium | reverse complement strand
GCGGCGATCGCTATGACCGGTTCCGGGGGCGGATCATCTTTCCGATCCGCGATGCGCGGGGGCGGGCGATTTCGCTGGGCGGGCGGGCGCTGTCGGCCGAGGCGCGTGCCAAGTATCTGAACGGGCCCGAGACGGTGCTGTTCGACAAGGGCCGGTCACTGTTCAACCACGGTCCTGCGCGGGAGGCATCGGGCAAGGGCCGCCCCTTGATCGTGGCCGAAGGGTATATGGACACGATTGCGCTGTCCGAGGGCGGCTTTGCGGCAACCGTCGCGCCCTTGGGCACGGCGATCACGGCGGACCAGCTTGGCCTGATGTGGCGGATGTCGGACGAGCCGATCATTGCGCTGGATGGCGACAAGGCGGGTTTCCGGGCCGCGCTGCGGGTGATTGATCTGGCGTTGCCGCTGCTTGAGGCCGGGAAGGGGCTGCGGTTTGCATTGTTGCCCGAGGGGCTGGACCCCGATGACCTGATTCGTGCCAAGGGGCCGGGGGCGATGCAGGCCGTGCTCGATCAGGCGGTGCCGATGGTGCAGCTTTTGTGGCGGCGCGAGACGGAGGGGAAGTCGTTTGACAGCCCCGAACGCAAAGCCGCGCTGGACAAGGTGCTGCGGGCGGCGATTGCGACGATCAAGGACCCGTCGATCCGGGCGCATTACGGCGAAGAGATCAAGGCGCTGCGCTGGGCCCTGTTCGGGACAAAGCCGCGTGCGTTCCAGAAGCGCGGGTTCCAGCCCCCTGCGGCGGCGAGCCTTGCGGCGCGTGCCTCGCGCCTTGCCGGAACCGGCGAGGGCGAGGAGGATCATCTGCGCGAGGCGGTGATCCTCGCCACATTCATCGCCAATCCTGCGATCATAGCCGAGTTCGAGGCTGAGCTTGAGCGGCTGGATTGCATGGAAGCGGACCATGAGGCGCTGCGCCGGGCGATCCTGGCCCATGCGGGGGCGGCAGACCTGCGTGGCGAAATCGCAGCGGCTCTGGGGGCCGCACCCCTTGAAAAGCTGTTCGCGGAGCGCCATCTCGCCATCATCCCGGCGATCCGCAAACCGGGCGATCCCGAAACCGCCCGCCTGTGCATTGCCGAGGAACTGGCCAAGCTGAATGCCCGCCGGGGCCATGCGCGTGAAATCGCGGAGGCGATGGAGGACATGACGGGGCTGGTGGACGAAGGCGTCACCTGGCGGCTGGGACAGGCGACAACGGCTCTTGACCGCGCCCACCGGGGCGATGACGAGGACCGAACGGAATACGAAACAGGGCCAAACGGGGCCCGCATGAAACGGGACGAGCGCAGCGCCTTTGACCAGCTTCTGGATGCCATCGACTTTGCAAAGGCCGGGCGGCGGCGCGATTCGTGAGCTCGGGCCGCTTTCGTCGCGGAACAAGCGCCACAGCGTGCCGGAAATCGGATTCCACAGGTTGCGAATCACGCCGCCAACAGATTGATTCGCCCCAATTCGTCGGGGTCGAATCACCCCGCTATTTTGCCTTCGACCGAATCACCCTATGTCGCACTGCACAGCAGCTGCCGACCGTCCCGCAAATCAGGAGTTCCCCATGGCCGCCAAAGACAATGACGATCACAAGGAAGAAGAGCAGGACGGCGACATCTCTCTCGATATGAGCCAGGCTGCGGTCAAGAAGATGATCGCCGAGGCGCGGGAGCGGGGCTATATCACCTATGACCAGCTGAACGCCGTTCTGCCGCCCGACCAGGTTTCGTCCGACCAGATAGAAGACGTGATGTCGATGCTGTCGGAAATGGGCATCCAGGTCACCGAGGAAGAGGAATCCGAAGAGGTCGAGGAAGACGGCGCCTCTCGGGCTGTCGCTACAATTGGCGGCAACCGTGATGTAGCACTGGCCGGGGCCGAGACGGAGAAGCTGGACCGGACAGACGATCCGGTGCGTATGTATCTGCGCGAGATGGGGTCGGTCGAGCTTCTCTCACGTGAGGGCGAGATCGCGATTGCCAAGCGGATCGAGGCTGGCCGGAACACGATGATCCTCGGGCTTTGCGAAAGCCCGCTGACCTTTCAGGCAATCACGATCTGGCGCGACGAATTGCTGTCCGAAGACATCCTGCTGCGCGATGTGATCGACCTTGAAGCGACCTTTGGCACCCAGTTGGGTGACGAGGAAGGGGTCGAGGCTGTGGTGGAAGGCGTGATCGGCGGTGCGCCGGTTGAGCGTGAAGAGAACCCCGATCTGGATGCCGACGGCAATCCGATCATGCGCGAGGACGACGACGAGGATGACGAGCAGGCGAACATGTCGCTTGCCGCGATGGAAAACGCGCTGAAGCCGCGTGTCCTTGAGACGCTGGAGATCATCGCGCGCGATTTCGGCAAGCTGTCGGATATGCAGGACGCCCGCATGTCGGCCACGCTGAACGAGGATTCGTCCTTCAGCGCCAAGGATGAGGCGGTCTATCAGAAACTGCGGTCCGAGATCGTGGAACTGGTGAACAGCCTGCATCTGCACAACAACCGCATCGAGGCGCTGATCGATCAGTTGTACGGGATCAACCGGCGGATCATGGCCATCGACACGTCGATGGTGAAGCTCGCCGATCAGGCCCGGATCAACCGGCGCGAGTTCATTGACGAATACAAGGGGTCCGAACTTGACCCCGCCTGGCTGGAACGCATGGCCGCCAAGGCCGGACGCGGCTGGCAGGCGCTTGTGGAACGCTCGTCGGCCAAGATTGACGAGCTACGGACCGAAATGGCTCAAGTCGGCCAATATGTGGGCGTGGACATCACCGAGTTCCGCCGCATCGTGGCACAGGTTCAGAAGGGTGAGAAAGAAGCCCGTCAGGCCAAGAAGGAAATGGTCGAGGCGAATCTGCGTTTGGTGATCTCAATTGCCAAGAAGTATACCAACCGAGGCCTGCAGTTCCTTGACCTGATCCAGGAAGGCAACATCGGCCTGATGAAGGCGGTGGACAAGTTCGAGTATCGGCGGGGCTACAAGTTCTCGACCTATGCGACGTGGTGGATCCGGCAGGCGATCACCCGGTCGATAGCCGATCAGGCGCGCACGATCCGTATTCCCGTGCATATGATCGAAACGATCAACAAGCTGGTCCGCACAGGCCGGCAGATGCTGCACGAAATCGGCCGGGAACCCACGCCCGAGGAACTGGCCGAAAAACTGCAGATGCCTTTGGAAAAGGTTCGCAAGGTGATGAAGATCGCCAAGGAACCGATTTCGCTCGAAACGCCGATCGGGGACGAGGAAGACAGCCAGCTTGGCGACTTCATCGAGGACAAGAACGCGATTCTGCCTTTGGACAGCGCCATTCAGGAAAACCTGAAAGAGACCACGACGCGGGTTCTGGCGTCCCTGACACCGCGCGAAGAGCGGGTGTTGCGGATGCGGTTTGGGATCGGGATGAACACCGACCACACGCTTGAAGAAGTGGGCCAGCAGTTTTCGGTCACACGCGAACGCATCCGGCAGATCGAAGCCAAGGCGCTGCGCAAGCTGAAGCATCCGTCGCGCAGCCGGAAGCTGCGGTCGTTCCTTGATCAATAGAGGGCGGGCTTATGTCGTGGTTGTCAAAGCTGTTCGGGGGCGGCAAGGCGGAAGAGCCTGCGGCCGCTGCCCCAAAGGCGGCTGAGGAATACAAGGGTTTCCGGATCATCCCCGGCCCGATCAAGGAAGGCGGCCAGTACCGCGTTGCCGCGAAGATTGAAAAGGTCATCGACGGGACGGTTATGACGCATCAGCTTGTCCGGGCGGATACTATGGGATCGCTGGATGATGCCCTGTCAATCTCGGCCGCAAAGGCGCGGCAGGTGATTGATGAGCAGGGGGATGCGGTGTTTAGGTAAAGGATAACCCGTTACCTGTACGCTTTGTTCCTGTCGGACGATAAAGGTACCATGAAATCCGCAGCGTCTTGGACGCCGGATCAGTGAGCCGAGCAGGGTGAACGCCGATCAGTTGCGCAGCTACTTGCAACGTGCGGGGGTAGTTGATACATGAAAAAGCGTTGCCCTTATAGCTCAGTTGGTAGAGCACCTGACTTGTAATCAGGGGGTCCGGCGTTCAAGTCGTCGTGGGGGCACCAAGAAGTCTCTGCATTTTATCGAATAGACCTCCGGGCTTGGGCTATACGTCTGGATTGTTCGAGCCTCAGACTTTCTGACCTGCCCGATGTTTCCCGCGACTTGCCTCGGCGGATGCTAGCAGAAGCTTGATTGCCGTGCTGTCCGTCGGGCATGCTGCAATCAGTTGCACCAGGCCCCTGCGGCTGTCGATGCAGGACTGCATCTGTTTGAGGAGACCCGCATGCCGTCAAGGTTTCAACTGACCCGCCGGACGCTGATGATGAGCGTTGCGGCCTCGGCGCTCATGCCACGGCTGGCTTTGGCCGATGTGTTGGCCGAGGTCATCTATCGGGGCGGGCCGATCCTGACGATGGATGACGCGATACCGCGTGTGGAGGCGGTGGCGGTCGCGGGCGGGCGGATCATCGCGGCAGGGACGGCGGCGGATGTTGCGGCGCTGCAGGGGCCTGACACGGTCGTGGTTGATCTGGGCGGGCGGGCGATGGTGCCGGGTTTCGTGGACAGCCATGGCCATGTGATGATGGGCGGGTTGCAGGCGCTGGCTGCCAACATGCTGCCGCCGCCCGACGGGCCGAATTCCAGTATTGCGATCCTCCAGCAATCGCTGCGCGACTGGATGGCCGCCAATCAAGAGATCATCGCCTCGGCCCAACTGATCGTCGGGTTCGGCTATGACAATTCGCAACTGGCCGAACTGCGCCATCCGACGAAAGAAGACCTCGACGCCGTTTCGACCGAATACCCTCTCATCATCGTGCATCAGTCCGGCCATCTCTGCGTGCTCAATTCCAAGGGGCTGGAAGTGGCGGGTTATACGGCCGAGACGCCTGATCCGGTTGGCGGGGTGATCCAGCGGATGGCCGACGGCAAGGAACCGAACGGGGTTCTGGAAGAGATGGCCTTCTTCATGGCCATGCCGGCGCTTTTGAAAAATCTCGGACCGCTTGGCATGCTGGCCATGGCGGAGGCGGGTACAAAGCTCTGGGCCTCTTACGGCTATACGACCGCGCAGGAGGGGCGGGCCTCGCCGCCGGTGTCCGAGGTGCTCAAGACGGCGGGGGAACAGGGCAAGCTGCCAGTCGATGTGAACGTCTATCCGGATGTGCTGATCAACCGGGATTATATCGCGGCCAATGTCTCGCGGACGTTCCAGAACCGGTGGCGGGTGGCTGGCGCCAAGCTGACCATCGACGGGTCGCCACAGGGATTCACCGCTTGGCGGGACCGGCCCTATTTCGCGCCGGTCGGCAACTATCCCCCGGCCTATGTCGGCTACCCGGCGGCGACCCGTGAACAGGTGCTGGATGCGATTGACTGGGCCTTTGCCAACAACGTCCAGATCCTGACCCATTCCAACGGCGAAGCGGCCCATGACCTTCTGATCGCCGCGATTTCGGGTTCCGAGGCCAAGCATGGCAGGGCGGACCGGCGTAATGTGCTGATCCACGGGCAGTTCATGCGCGTGGATCAGGTGGATGCGATTGTCGCGCTGGGCGTGTTTCCGTCGCTGTTCCCCATGCACACGTTCTATTGGGGCGACTGGCATCGGGATCATACGGTCGGGCCTGTGCTGGCCGACAATATCTCGCCAACAGGGTGGTTTCTTGCGCGCGGTTCGCGGTTCGGTACGCATCATGACGCGCCAGTGGCGTTCCCGGATTCGATGCGGATTCTGGATGCCACGGTCACACGGCGGTCGCGGTCGGGGGATATCCTTGGCCCGGATCAGCGGGTGGATGTGATGACCGCCCTCAAGGCCATGACGCTTTGGCCTGCCTACCAGCATTTCGAAGAGGCCGAGAAGGGATCGATCCAAGTGGGCAAGCTGGCCGATTTCGTGATCCTGTCGGACGATCCGACTGCGGTTGACCCTGAAACGCTGGATCAGCTGAAGGTGACCGAGACCATCAAGGAAGGCGTGTCGATCTACGTCGCCGGACAGAAGCGGGCGGATCTGCTGCGGGGACGGGATATCCTGAACCCCGGCATGTATGAGATGTTCAAGCAGATCTATCTGGCGCGGATGATGGAAAATCTGCCCGCGAATTACCAAACGGCCGAGGCGCTGGCCCATTTCGAACAGGGCTATGACGACTGCGCGGCGGGGATGGTGCTGGCCGAACTGGCGCTGCCACCGGAGAGCGGGGTCGCTGTCGCGCTTGAGTGAAAGGGGCCAAGTGGCCTGCGGGCTTGCACCGGGGCAGTAGTTCAGGGGGCGAGGATGGTGTTGTTCCTCGCCTTGTCCGGTGCCGGCAGGTTGCGCGCGGACCGTTGACGCTGGCGTAGTCTGACCAAAGCTTTGTACTGCGCTTTAGTTCCAGCCGTAATTGAAGCTGACGCTGATGCGTTCGTCGTCCGCCATGTTCAGCGGGACTTCGTGGCGGAGCCAGCTTTCCCAGAGGACGACGTCGCCGGCCCGGGGTTCGACATAGATGAAGCTGCGCAGTTCCGGGCGGGCCTTGGATTTGCGTCCGGGCGCGGCCATCATCATGGGCAGGCGCGGGTCTTCAAGCTTCAGTGCGCTCGCGCCGGAGGGCATTGTGACATAGGTCGTGCCGCTGATCACCGAATGGGGGTGTATGTGCGAGGTGTGCACGCCGCCGGTGGGCAGAATGTTGATCCAGAGGCTGTCGAGTTTGATCTTCTTGTCGCCAAGGTCGAATTGCAGATCCTTGACGAAGGCATCGACGTGTTTGTCGAGAACCTTGACCAGATCCTTGAAGATGGGCACGCGCCAGGGCAGGTCGGTCAGTGAGGCATAGCTGGTGTAGCCCGGATAGCCGTTCTTTTCGCACCAAGCCTGCCCCGCCTCGTCATCGTCAGCGATGGAGAGACAGGAGTTGTGGAGTTCGTCCGCGTCAATCGGTTTGCCGAGTTCCGCAAGCGCGGCGCGATAGAGACGAGTGACAAAGAGGGATTCGATCTGTGACATGGTCGTTTGTGTAACGCAGGGCGCGAGGCGGGGCGAGGGGGAACGTCGCCATATTACCTTGCTGCGCTGGACGATCCGGGCCTGGCCTTCTTGCGGCATGCATCGGAACAGTAGCGCACATTGTCCCAATCGCGCGCCCACGCTTTGCGCCACGTGAATGGCCGGCCGCAAGTGGTGCAGACCTTGGTCGGCAATTCGGACTTCTTGCGCATCTTGGGCATAGGCCGGAAATAGCGCGGATTCCTCCGTGTCGAGGGGATATCGCGATCTTGTCGACGGCAATCATGCAGGGCCTGATCCTCTGCCGCAAAGACAGGGGACGCGGCCCGTCCATTCATGACGATCTGTCCGTCGTAAGCTACAACGATTATCCCGAAGCTGGTCGCAGTCAGCCACCATTGACCACTTCCGATGCCTTTGGCCGGGAACAGGGCCTACGGGCGGTGGCATTGCTTCTTGAAACAGAGCCGCCCTTGCAAGAGGTTCTTCCGCCTCGGCGCATCGGCCGGGGTTCGATGGCGGGGGCCGCGTAGGGGATCGACCCGATCCCTGATTTTGGGGCAATGTTCTGAAAGCTGCGCCCGGCCCAAGAGGGCCGGACGCGACGTTGATCAGACCTTGACAGATTCCCGGCTCGGGACAGAGTTGCGGACTTTGGCGATGGCGGCCTTACTGTCCTTTGAAAGGGCCGGGCGTTCGGACTTGATCCCCGCCGCTTTCGCCTCAAGCGCGGCAAGACGGCGTTCAAGGATGCTCACCTGCTTCGTCAAATCGGCGCAGCATTCGTCCTTCGGCCGGCGCAACACGGTCGAAGTGATGCTGCCCCGGATTTCCCAGTCACCTTCGTTGTCCCAGCGGCGGCCAAAGGGGATCGTTCCGCCAGTTGCCAGTTGCTTGTGCGAGAACAGAAAGACGGCGCTGCCGATCTGGTCGTCCATATTGCCAAAAGCGCCGATCCAGTCAAAAACGCTGACCCCGTCGGTGATGGCGGATTTGACGGCATCGCCGATCATGCCGGAAAGCTCGGCGATGTCGGCATCGGTCGGTGCCGGCTTGGTGATGCTGAGTGTTGATAGCAGGCCCGCCAGCCTATCCCGCACCGTACGGTCAAGTGCCTCGTGCCCGCGGACAATTGCGCTGTCCGGGGTGCCGTCTTCCTCCATCAGAACGACAAGGCAGCCGATCATCCCATCTACTTCCGTGATGCCCAAGAGCGGCTGGGTAAGGGGGATCGGTTTCATCACCGTTCGGTATTCCCCGATGACGGCGGGAATGGCGACGGTATCGCCTTCGTCCACATCGTTGGTCCCCAGATTGCCATGATTGCCAGGCGTGCCCACAACGGTAGGCGGACCCGAGACAAAGGGGGCGGCGGGGCCACTGCTTTCGATGACGACGGTATCACCGTCAACTTTGAAGAACACCGTCCAGAGATAGGGTTCGGCATTGCCAGGTCCGTCCCCTTCGTCGCGGCAGATGATCTGGTCAAGTTTGATCGCAACAGACAAATCGGTCATGGGAGCCTCGAAAATGTATGAAAATGAAAAAAAGAGTGGTCCAAAGCTGCGCCTTTGACGGACATGCGACAAGTCCGGTTTCCCCTACCCGAAGTTGTTTTTGGATTGACGGATTCACTTTCAGGCGGAACGCAGGGGTTCTCGCCTGAACAGCCCGGACGGACAGCAGCCAGCTTCGATCAGGGGTGATCGGACAGAATTATGCCGGCACCCTTCCACCCGACCATCATCGACGGGGCGTTCGTATTGCCGCCGATGAGTGTTGGAAAGACCGATGCATCACAGACGCGGAGTCCCTCGATTCCGTGAACCCTGAGGCGGGGGCTGACGACAGAATCAATCTCGGATGGCCCCATGCGGCAGGTACAGGAGGGGTGATAGACTGTACCGCTGCGGGCGCGAAAATCTGCGATCTGGTCGTCATCGCTGCTGCACTTTGCGCCGGGGCGGAGTTCCTCTTCAATCAGGCTGCGGATCGGATCCTGATCGGCAATCCTGCGAATGAACTTCACCGCATCGAGCATCTCTTCGACGTCGTGATTGGTCGAATAGGCGTTTGCGCGGATCACGGGATGGGTCAGTGGATCGGCCGAGGCGATGCGGATCGTCCCGCGTGACGTAGGGCGGCAGTTCGAGAGGCCGATCGACATGCCCGAGAAGGGATCGGGGTTCAGGACCGGGCGTTCGCCATCGCGGGGGATCAGAGTTGAAAAAGCTTGAAAATAAAGCTGCATGTTTGGCCGCGGTAGATCGGGCCGTGTGCGGAAAAAGCCACCGCCATGGTTGATAGAAAGCGACAGCGGGCCGCGTCCGAGAAGGATGTACTCCATCCCGACCTTGAGCTTGCCCCACCAGGGGCGGAGCACGTCGTTCAGGGTCGGGACTTTCATCTTGTATGTGTAGTTGATGCCCTGATGGTCGTTCAGATGATCCCCTACATTCGGATTATCGCGCAGGACCGGAATGCCATGTTGCTGAAGGAGCGCACCCGGGCCGATACCGGAAAGCTGCAGAAGTTGCGGCGAGTTGATCGCCCCGCCTGAAAGGATGACCTCTGCCTTGGCGCGAAGGATCTGGCGCTGGCCGTTCCGGATGACCTCAACGCCGGTCGCCCGGTTGTCTTCAATCACGGCGCGGGTGACCATCGTATTTGTCATCACTTGGACATTCGGGCGGCGCATCGCAGGGCGGAGAAAGGCGCGCGCGGCCGAGTTGCGACGACCGTTCTTGACAGTGAGTTGATAGGTCCCGGTGCCTTCCTGTTCGGCGCCGTTGAAATCGGGGTTGAAGGGCAGGCCTGCCGCCGTGCACGAAGCGATGTAGTCATTGACGAGCGGGTGGAGGTTCTTCCGGTTGGCCGAAACGAAAAGCGGGCCACCCTTGCCGCGCCAGGCATCGCTGCCTGCCTCGGTATCCTCCATCGCTTTGTAGGCGGGCAAGACATCGTCCCAGCCCCAGCCGGTGTTGCCCAACGCCTTCCAGTCTTCGTAATCGTCGCGGTGGCCGCGGATATAGACCATCGCGTTGATCGAGGAGGAGCCGCCAAGGACCTTGCCTCTTGGCCAGTGATCGCGCTGGCCTGCAAGGCCGGGGTCGGGTTCGGTCTTGTAAAGCCAGTTGACGGCTGGGTCGTAGAAAAGTTTGCCATAGCCAAGGGGCAGTTGCACATAAAAGCGCTGGTCGGTGCCACCGGCCTCGATCACGAGTACGCGGAAACGGCCATCGGCGCTGAGCCGCTCGGCCAGAACCGAGCCCGCCGAGCCGGCGCCCACGATGATGAAGTCCGCGTCCATGAAATTGCCCCGTGTTTTTTCAGGAACATTAAGGGCGGAACCCGGGTCGGCCCCGTTGAAAAACGACCTGTCAGGTCGCGGATTGCGCGGTAACGTATGGTCCGTTGGGGTGGTGATGGGCCGTCCACGTTTCGTGATCGGGCGCGACGCGAATTGGATTGCCGAGGAAATCGGGCAGGATCAGCACTGCTGCGACTGCAAGAGCCTTTGAAAGAACGTCAAAGACATGCGGCAACCGATCCTTGCAGTCATCCTGATCCGTGTTCCGATAGGGTTTTTCCGGCTGACTATTGGTATCTGTCGCCACCTCTGCCAACGCAGGTCTCACTGGGGTATCTTGGGGCAGACAAGACCATCGTGATCGATGTGCAGGGCATTGCCGCGACGGGCGATTGTGCGGCCTCCGAAACCCGTATTGGCGAATTTGAGGGTATGTGGCATCAGGCCGAGTATACGATGCGGCCTTTAAACCCCGGTGCCCGGAGGCAGGTGGATGATGCGGCCGATGCCGTACTTTCGGCGCTGCGGCGCGGGACGCCCAATCCGGCGCAGGAGACCGGAACGCTGACCGCGTTGCAGGTAGTGCTGGATGACTTGACGGCGGGTCTGTCCGACGCAAGCGGGCCGATTGTTGTGACCGGGATCAGGATTTCGGACGAGAGCGGGCATCCACCGTACTGCGAGTATGCTGGCCACGTTGCACGATGCGCTGGCCACGACCACGGTCACCGGCGTCGACCTGCAATCGGCGCAGGATTTCCAGAGCAGGTCGTCTGAGCGTTGCAATGCCGATGACGACCGCCACGCAGACGAGTTCATCGCTCAGGCGCTGGCCTTGCTTTCGGCATAGAACTTACCCCCGGGTGAGATTGAGGTGACCGTTGTGCAAATTGTTGCGCCCGAAAACCGCGTGCCGGAAGTCACGATGGTTTTTTGGCTGATCAAGTTTCTAGCTGTCACGATGGGCGAAACGGTCGCGAGTTATCTGGCGGTGAACCTTGGTCTGGGGCCGACGGCCAAGTCACTTCTGATGACAGTGGTGCTTGTCGTCGCGCTGGTCCTGCAATTCCGGCAGGAGCGGTTCGTGCCCTGGTCCAACTGGCTGGCCGTGGTGGAGACGCTGGTGACAGATAATCTGGTGAACTATTTCGGGGTGGCATTGACGACGACGAAATGGGTGTTTTCGGTCACCCTGGCCGTGGTTTTTGCCGTCTGGTATGCGTCCGAGCGGACGCTTTCGATCCACGAGATCTTTACCAACCGGCGCGAGGCCTTCTGGTGGCCGGCGATCCTTCTGACCTTTGCCCTTGGCATGGCCACGGGCGAACTCATGGCCGACTATTTCGGGTTGGGGTATCTTGCGACGGGTATCCTGTTCGGAATGATCATCCTGTCACTGGCCATCGGGTATTTCTTTCTGGGCCTTGATCCGGTGCTGGGTTTCTGGCTGGCCCATATGTTTACCCTGCCGCTGGGGGCGTCATTTGCCGATCTGCTGTCCCAGCCCCACGATCATGGCGGGATCGGCCTTGGCTTAGTGATCACGAGCGCGATCTTTCTGGTGAGCATCGTGCTGATCGTCCCTTATCAGACGGACACGCGGCGGGGCGGGGCGCAGGCGTACTGATCACGGGGTGGCGAGGGCGTCATGCGGGGCTTGACGTGGGGGCAATCCGCGTCACCATTCAGTCATGCGTTTGAGCATTCTCCTATTCTGTCTGGCCGGACCTGCGATGTCGCAGGATCTCTCCGTCTGCCCGGCTGTCCCCGATCATGCGCAGGAAAAAGCCGCCCTTTTGCGGGAACTGCGAATCGCACGCGATGAAACCGACGCGATGTTGATTACGGGTGATCTTTGGCGGATCTGGACGGATGCGCCGGACTCAAGGGCACAGGAACTGCTTGATCGTGGCATGTCGCAGATGCGGTCGTTTGAATATGCGGCCTCGATCGAGACATTGGGCGAATTGGTGAACTATTGCCCGGACTATGCCGAAGGCTGGAACCAGCGTGCCTTTGCGGCGTTTCTAAGCGGGCAGAACGAAGCGGCTCTGGCAGATCTGGAACGGGCTCTCGCCCTTGATCCGCAACACGTTGCGGCCCTTTCCGGCAAGGCCTTGACGCTTATGAAACTGGGCCGTGATAACGAGGCCCAACTGGCCTTGCGTGACGCTGTCCACATGAATCCGTGGCTGAACGAGCGGGCGCTGCTGACCATTCCGCTTGGCACGGATATCTGACTTCCAATCGGCGTTCTTCTGGATTTCTGCAAGCGAAGCGTCAGAAATACAGGCCCGATGCACGGTATGGTTGCTGCAACATTACCGTAAAATGAGCAGCACCGTGCCGGTTCAGGGTCACTTTCCTGCCTGAATTAGGCGGCAACTCTCCTCTCAATCGCGGCCTTTGGCTGCATCCTGACACACCCATGAGAGGAGTAACCATTATGGCTATTATCACCAGCGGCTCGACACAGACTGGCACTTCGCTTGATGACTTCATCATCGGCATGACGGCAAACGGCGCGAACACGACGGTGAATGCCGGCGGCGGTGACGACCTGATCCTTGGCGACCAGGATGTGCTGGTCTGGACCAACATGAATGGTTCTTCGGTGGCGACCGCCTATGACATGAGCCTTGATCCGACGATCTGGAGCCTGCAATCAAACGCCAACATCGAGAATTCGACCACGGTGGCCCATGCGACAGCCAATATCGTGACGGATGGCGGGTATGAATATTTCGCCTTCACACTCGAGGCAGGCCAGACGCTGACCATCGATATTGACGGTGCAACGAATGGCATCACCGGTATCGATACGCGCGTCAGTATCTTTGCCTCAAACGGCACGACGCTGCTGACCACGAACGATGACATGTCCACGGTTGACGCAGGAAGCACGAGCATCCTTGATGCCAACCTGACCTTCACCGCGGCTGAAGACGGCGTCTACTACGTCCGGATCTCCGATTTCGTCGGCGATGCGCCGATGGCGGCGGGAACGTCCTTTACCGCCAACTTCTCGTTGACCGATCAGGAAGTTCTCCCCGGTGGCAGCGCCTCGTTCAACCCGGATACGATGAGCGGGCCTGGCAATTCCGTGCAGACCGCCTTCGACATGACGGCCTCGGCCAACTACTGGTCCCTGTCCGAAAACGAGGACATTGCCAATTCCAAGACGATCCCCCACGCGACTGCCATTGTTGAAGGCAATGGTCAGGCGCAGTGGTATGCGTTCGAGCTTGAGGCCGGTCAGACCTTGACCGTCGATATCGACTACGGCAACCACGCCATCGGCGGCAGCTTCAACTCCAAGGTTGATCTTTACGCAGCTAACGGCACGACGCTGATCGCCAGCAATGACACGGGGATCGTCACGAATGGCGGCCTGGGAAGCACCAGCTCCCAGGATGCGATGCTGACCTATACGGCCACTACAGCTGGCACCTACTACATCCGGATCGGTGAGTCTGACGGCTCGGGTGCGGATGCAGGAGAGAATTATGTCGCCAACTTCTCGCTCAGCGGTCAGGAAGTGGCCAGCACGGCGACGTCCAACGGGAATGACGTCCTGAACGGTGGGGACGGCAATGACATCATCTATGGCAACGGCGGCAACGACGTGCTCAACGGCGATGACGGCATCGACATCCTCAACGGCGGCAGCGGCAACGACACTCTGAACGGTGGTCTTGGCAAGGATGTGGCCAGTGGCGGCGATGGCTCGGATACATTCCAGCTTTCGTTGGGCCATTTCTTCGACGACGTAGATGGTGGGGCAGGCAATGACACGATTAACCTGAGCGCGTCGGCCGAAGGCTTCAACGTCAATCTCCAGTCCCGTGTAATGTCATTCGTGAACAATGCTTATGGTAGCAACGGCACTTACAAGGTCACCAGCGTCGAGAATGTGGTTGGAACCAGTTCGGCTGACGTCATTATCGGCAGCACGGTCAACAACACGATCTACGGCGGTTCCGGTAACGACTCGATCAACGGCGGTGACGGTATTGACCGGCTCTATGGTGACGGAGGTGTCGACACGATCGCAGGCGGCAAGGGCGATGACGTCTACATTGTCAGCGACTCGGCCGACATCCTGATCGAAGGAAGCACCGAAGGTACCGGTGACACCGTTCTGGCAACCGCCAGCTTTGCCCTGGCGGCCAACGTCGGGATTGAGATCATTGCAACGCTAAGCGCGACCGCCACCACTGCGATCAACCTGACGGGCAACGCTCTCAAGCAGAAGATCGTGGGCAACGCCGGGAACAACATCATCGACAGCGGCACCGGTGCGGCAGACCTGCTTCAGGGCGGGAATGGAAACGACATCTATATCATCCGGAACACGGGCGACCAGATTACCGAGGGCACGGGAGGCGGCACTGACACCATGCGGGCCGCAGTCGACTATGTCCTTGGGTCGGTGGCCCAGGTCGAGGTGATGACCACGATCAACAGCGCCAGCACCTATGGTATCGATCTAACCGGCAACAAGTATTCCCAGTCCCTGACCGGGAATGCCGGCAACAACATCCTCAACTCTCGTGAGGGTGCCGATACAATGACGGGTGGCAGTGGTGACGACGTGTTTGTCTTCAACACGACGGCCTCCAATTCCACGGCCGACCTGATCACCGACTTCAATGTGGCTGATGACGTTATCCATATCGAAAACGCGGTGTTCAGTGGCATCAATGCCGGGGCCCTGTCGTCGGCGGCGTTCGCCAGTAACACGACCGGGAATGCGGGCGATACGTCGGACCGGATCATCTACGACAACGACAGCGGTGAACTGTTCTATGACAAGGACGGGACGGGCGCGTCGGTCAAGATCAAGTTCGCCCAGGTCGATGCGGGTCTGAACCTGACGAGCGCGGATTTCTTTGTGATCTGATCGTACCATAGCCTCTAAGGGCTGGCCGGTGTGCAGAATTGCACGCCGGCCTGTTGGCTTTTTTGGGCGAAGTGTGTGCGGTGAGACGCTCACCCAGAGCGGCTGGTTGGCAGCAATCGGAAAGCCGGGGGAGAGTTTCGATCCCGGTGGATTGGTTGTTTCTCAGTCTGAAATCGACGATCCTCGGCCTTTTGGCCGGATGGGGGCCATCCGGACCAGATTGAAGGCCCGGTACGAGGCTGATAAAGGCGAACGGCGGGGCCCATACTCCAAATGGTAGAGAGAGTGGACTTAAACTCCACACAGTCTGGGTTCGAGTCCCAGTGGGCCTACCACATCCCGGCAGCGGAAAGGCCAGAGCACGTTGGCTTACCCGTAACAGGGTCATCTGATCTGTTGCCGGCAGTGCCGTCCGCCCCCCGCGCCACCGAACCTAAAGGGTAAACCACAGATGAACCCGATCATCGTTCTCGACTTCCTTGGCGTCGCCCTGTTTGCCGCGACTGGGGCTCTGGCTGCATCCCGCAAGCAACTTGACATCATCGGGTTCATATTTCTGGCCGCCGCGACGGGCATTGGCGGGGGCACTGTGCGGGATCTTGTGCTCGATGTGCCGGTCTTCTGGATCGAAGAGCCGCGCTATATTCTGGTCTGTGTCGTGACGGCGATCCTGATCTACTTCACTGCACACCTACTTGAATCCCGGTATCGCTGGCTCCTCTGGCTCGATGCGGTTGCACTGGCAGCCTATTGTGTAATCGGTGCCTACAAAGGACTGACCGTGACGGATTCACCGGTCATCGCCGTTGTGATGGGGATGCTGACGGGCACCTTTGGCGGCATTCTGCGCGACGTGCTGGCAAACGAACCATCCGTGCTTTTGCGTCGTGAGATCTATGTGACGGCTGCGTTGCTGGGGGCTCTTGCCGTTGTCGGGGTACATGGTTTGGGAGTGAACCAGTTTGTTCCTGGCACGCTCGGTTTCCTAGTTGCGCTGGTCATCCGCAGCGGAGCAATCGCGTTTGGGTGGACGCTGCCGACCTACCGGTCGCGGCCGGGACGCGACGTGCACTAAGGCCGGTTTCAGTCCAGCACGAAACCCTGGAGAGGCCCGCACGGCATCCTGATCAAGCAGGCCCGCGCCGAGCATCACGGTGACGATCAGCGCCAGCTACACCACTCCACGGGACAGCATCCCTTGCGATCCATCGTGAATGTGCCTTTTGCGCGAGAAACCCGTCCGGCACCGGCCAAACCGCGCAACGGGTATCATTGATCGCCAAAGGAGACAGGGTTTCGCCAGACCAAAGAGAGAAATTTCATGATCTGGAATGCAATCAGGATTGCCGCCGTCGGACTCGCCCTCGGGTTGGGCGCTTTGGCGGCCTTCGCGCTGGATGCGGCACGTGTGGAGTTCGAGGCTGGCAACGACAATGCCGCCATCGATGGCACCATCGTCGGTGACGAATACCTCGATTATTTTCTAGGCGCCAAAGCGGGCTAAACGATGGGGGTATCGATCGTGACGGGCGAGTCGAACGGGACCGGCAACGTCTATTTCAACATCATGCCGCCCAACCGCACCGGCGATGCGATATATATCGGCTCTAAAGACGGGTTGGACGCGACCGGCGTAATGCTCCCTTCTGACGGGGATTATACAATACGCGTCTTCCAGATGGGCGACGATGCTGACAGTGGCAAGACGACCGCGTTTACCATCTCAGCCTCGATCTTGTAAGGCAGCCAGCCCGACTCTCACCGTCAGGACTATCATCATGCTTCGCCCTCCCCTTGTTCTTCTCTCACTTGGATCGCTTGCGGCCTCTGTCGACAGCGCCGGATCCGAGGTTTCGAATGCCCCTTCACTTGCCGTGCAGGGTTGCCTGCGCGATGTGTCCGGCACCACCAACAACGGCCGGGTCGAAGTGCTCGAGTCGATCGAGTCCTAAGCCGGAACGCAGGTGACAGTTGGCGTCGGCCCCGATCTTGCCCCGTGGCAGTGTATCGGCTACCGCGACGGATCGACCGACGGGATCATGTCGCTGACCGACGAAGGCGCGCTCTGACGCTGTAATGCGGGGGCCGCGCTTTCCGACCGGCCGGTGTGGTCTGGGCTTGCGCGACAGGCGAGACCATGTGTTATGAATTCAGGCGAAGATCGGTTTATGTTTCTTTGGGAGTAGGTCATGCGACGACTTCTTTCATCTGTCACCGTGGCTGCACTTGTCCTTGCTTCACCTTCCTCGGCGCAAGAAACGGTCGGAACCCCATCGATCCTTGACGGCCTTTCGCTGACCGAAGGCGGCGACATCGCCCTTTACGAGGCCGAAGGCCGTGTAGTCCTGGGCCTGTCCCCCTCGGTAGTCGGACGCTTCTTCCTGTGGAATATCGAAGTTGTGGGCCTGCCCGCCGATGTGGTGGCAAGGGATATCAACGTGGCAAGCCGCCTTGCAAGGATCGAACGCCATGGCGACACACTGCTGATCCGCGACCAGACCAGGGCCGCAGCCAACCGTCCCGCCGTCGCGCCTGATGTGCCGCCCCTCGTAGGCGATGTGCCCGATGGCATCCCTGCCGGTTCCAGCGGAGCAGGGCCGCTTGAGACGTCTGACCCGAAGCTGGCCCCCATCTCAGCCGCCATCGGCCTGACGCAGACCGGTCCAGTCGTCGCCACTCTGCCCATCAAAGAGATCGGAGCGGATGGAACGATCTATGTTGAGATGACGCCGCTTTTCGCCAATGACATAGGCGGACTGTCGGCCGGATACTATGCCGCGCTGGCCGGGGTCGTTCCCGCTGGTGCAGATCCGTCGCGCTCGCGGGTCGAAGATGCGTTTGCCTCCGAGGCGACTTTGACCGTGCGGTCAGAGGTGACGTTTCTTGGTGCCAATCCGTCTGATCCTACGGCGGGCCTCGCCCCTGTAACGTTGGTCCTTGGCCATTCATGGCGGTTTCTGCCGACCGAACCGATGGCCCCACGCTATGCCGATCCGCGAATTGGGTTCTTTACGACATCGTTCACCGAATTCGAGAATCTCGACACCCGCGCGCAGGAAGGGCGCGAGGTGATCTCTCGCTTCCGCCTGGTCAAAGCAGATCCTGCCGCCGCCGTCAGTGATCCGGTCGAGCCGATCACCTTCTGGATCGGGCCGGGCGTGCCCGAACGCTGGCGTGCCGCGATTGCTGCGGGTGTCCTTGCCTGGAACCCGGTGTTCGAGGCCGCCGGTTTCAGCAATGCGCTCCGCGTCGAACAGGCGCCTTCCCCTGAAGAAGACCCTGACTGGGCCGTAGAGGATGTGAGCCGTAACGTCATCCGCTGGCTCCCGGTCCGGTTCCCCAACGCGATGGGGCCTCATGTCGTCGACCCCCGCTCGGGTGAGACCCTGTCCAGCCATGTGCTGATCTGGCCCGGCGTCATCGACTGGTTCGAGATGTATTATTTCGCCCTGTTCGGTACCGTCGACCCCCGCGCGGCAAGCCTGCCTTTGCCCGAAGATCTGCGGGCCGAGCTCATGACCTACATCGTCGCGCACGAGGTCGGCCATGCTTTGGGGCTGCGCCACAACCATATCGCATCGACCGCTTGGTCGGTGGACCAGATGCGCGACCCAGCCTTTGCGAATGTCTACGGGCCGAACAGTTCGATCATGGCCTATGGGCGCTTCAACCAGGTGGCACAACCGGGCGACGGTATCACGCAGTCCTGGTCGGTTCTTGGCCCCTATGACTATGCCGCGATCAAATGGGCCTACGGCGATTTCGCCGATCAGGCCGCGCTGGATGCCTTTGCTGCGACATTCACCCAGGACCGCGCGCTCTGGTTCGGCTCGGGCGAGATGATCGACGGTGTCTCGAACGAATTCTTCGATCCCCGCGTCCAGATGGAAAACACAGGGACTGAGAGGATCGAGGCGACCCGGCTCGCCACTGCGAATACGCTGCGCTCTCTCGCCCATCTGCCCGAGGCGGTGGGTGCTGACATTCGCGCCTATCGCGCGACCTTTGACGTGATCCTGTCCACCCATGCCGGGCTGCTTGGATCGGTTTCGCGGCTGATTGCCGGCACAGAGCGGGTCTATGATCCCGGAGAAGGCACGCGTGTCATTCGGATTTCTGCAGAGGAGCAGAAGGCTGCCGTGGCCTATCTTCTGGGCGAAGGGGCGCGGACCTATGACGCGTTCCGTTCCCCTGAAATCGTGGAACGGGTCGCCATCGCAGGTGGCGCGCTGACCGTGGATGAGGTGCAATCGCGCCTGATTTCGGCGATCATCACGGGGCCGAAGCTGGGCCTTCTGGACAGCCAGACGCAGATTTACCCCGGCTCTTATGGCCCGGCCGCGCTGGGTGATGATGTGCTTGCGGCGGTCTGGGGCGATTTGGCTGAAGATTCTCGTACGGCACGCGTCTTGCGCGAATCCTGGCTGCAGACACATGCTGCGCTGGTGACCGCTTGGGCCAGCGCGGCGCAGACGGAACAGGCCGGTGTCGCCTCGGGCGTCGCACAGGGCATACCCCGGCCGATCATGTCGGTATTGGCCGAAACCGGGGACAGCACCTTGTACCACCCCTGGCTGCGCGATGCCCTGCCGGGGCTCGAAGCGCGGATTTCAGAGGCAGCTTCAGCGGCACAGGGCGACGCACGGTTGCATCTGGAAGAAATGAAGGCCGAGATTGCGCAGCTGGCGGCTATGTTGGGTTAGTCGAAGGCCGACCCTTCAGGCCGCAGTAGACCTCAATCCGCCGCGGGCGCGCCCGGCGGATTTGTCCAGCCCAAGGATCTGGTCCAGCGACAGTCTCCCCGGACCATGGGCGATGACGGCAAGGAACGTGGCGCCCCAAAGACCATGTGTAATCCACGCGTCAGGATAGACGAATGTCTGTATCACAAGTGTCATGACAAGTAGCCCAAGCGCTGCAAATCGCGTGAAGAGGCCGAGAATGAGGAGGATTGGCAGGGCATGTTCGGCCACCGTGCCAAGAACGGCTGCAAGTTCGTAAGGGATCCATGGCAGAGCATACTCGTTTTCAAAGAGATACCAGGTTGAATCCTTGATGGTGAACAGACCCTCTACCTTGGTGCGGCCAGACTGAAAAAAGACCATGGCCGGGAAAATCCGCAGCGCGAGGGCCACGACATCCTCGGGAATGCGGTCGAACATGGCGTTGATACTGCGGATCAGAGCGGTCATGGGGTGTCCTTGTACGGAATGATTGAACCCGACTGCATGAGGTGGAGGAGCATCGGCTGCGGGTCATGGTCAGGTTCGGCGAACGCTGCCAGACTGGCAGCGACCAGAATGGTCTGGCCCTCGCCCAGTGCATTGATGAGAGTCGCGTCGCCCGGCGTGATGGCGATCACAGGAACGGCAAAGTTGCGATCACGGAGGATCAGGGCCGTCTGTGCGCCAGTCTGTCTGAGGACAGTGCTTTGATCTCCGGGCTGGTTGACCGTCCAGACATATACTGCGGGACTGCTCAAAGGCAGCACCCTGACGGACGGATGCAGCCCAATGCGTGCGCGGGATGGGTCTGCGGCAGCGGCCATCAGGTTGTCAGCATCAATCGGTTCAATATCAGCCGCATGAAAGGCCTGCCCGCGCGCCAGTTCGATCTGCGCCACCTCGGCCATATATGGGTAACCCGACAAAGGCGGAAAGTCGGCCAGAAAGGCAGGAAACGTGTCACCCCATTCCAGCAAGACGGGTGACCTTGGGCGATGGGCATCAATGTAAAGCCGCGCCATCGCTGCAAAGAAATCCCGACCGACCAGACGTTCGATGACCGGGAACCTTTTTGACAGGGCATCGGTCAAGCCGACGGTCACGTTGTTGCGGTAGACGGCAAAACGACGGGCGGCCTCTCCGGGTTGGTGGGCGGTCAGCCCGGGCGGCAGCGTGCCGTCACGCAGTCCTGAACTGAAGGCTGCGACAAGGTCAGGATGCGCGGGCAAGGCGACCCCCCGCGTGATCGACCAAAAGGCTTTGGGCACGCGCGGCCTCGGCCATCAGGACGTCCCATTCCGGCACGTCGTTGTCCCATTCGATCAGTGTCGGAAGGGGGCCGGTGCGGGCGAGAACGGCTTCGTAAAGGGTCCAGACCGGATCTGCGACCGGGGTGCCATGCGCGTCGATCAGCAACGGACCCGATGGCAGATCTTCGGCACTGTGACCGCCAAGATGAATTTCACCGACCGCGGCGATAGGAAAGGCCTCAAGATAGGCCATCGGGTCCCTGCGGTGGTTGGTCGCCGAGACAAAGACATTGTTGACATCAAGCAGAAGGCCGCAGCCGGTGCGGCGAACGATTTCGGTCAGGAAATCGGTTTCCGGGATCGTGGACTGGTCGAAAAGGACGTAGGTTGACGGGTTTTCAAGAAGCATCCTGCGCCCAAGGACATCCTGCACTAAAGAGACATGCGCGCAAACCTGTGCGAGGGTTTCGTCGGTATAGGGCAAAGGCAGAAGGTCGTTCAGGAAGTCACCCCCATGACTTGACCATGCCAGGTGCTCCGAAAAGCTTTCTGGTTCGTAGCGGTCACAAAGAACCCGGAGCCGCGCGAGATGGTTCTGGTCAAGATCGTCCGCGCCACCGATTGAAAGGCCCACGCCGTGCAGCGACAGCGCATAGTCGCGACGAAGATAACCAAGCTGAGCATGGGGCAGACCACCGGCACCCATGTAGTTCTCGGCATGAACCTCGAAAAAACCCAAAGCGGGCCTGCTGGTTCGGATCGCGTCGAGGTGTTCTGGCTTGAAGCCGACACCGGCGGCAGCGGGCAGTGGCATGGTTCTGTCCTTCAGTCGCTTGAGAGAGGTCAGGGCGAGGCCAGCGGCCCCGCCCTGAAATGGCATCAGGCCGGGAGGTCGCGGGTCAGTTCTTCGAGGGAACCCATGCGGGCCATGCCGTCCTCTGCCGCGGGCAGTTCCATCGTCAGGCAGGTCCCTGCGGGAACCAGCTTCCACGAGTTGCCCTGATAGTCGACCTTGGACGTGCCTGCACAGGTGGTGCCGGCGCCGGCTGCACAGTCATTTTCGCCGGCAAGTGCAACGCCAAAGCACTTTTCCATGTCGCCTTCGGCATGAGCCGCAGTCACGGCCATGGTCGAGAGAGCGCAGGCCAGTGTGGCGCCAAGAGCGAGGGTCGATTTCATCATCGTCATGTCATACTCCTTGTCTGAAAGGGGATCCCGTTTTCGGGTCAGCATCAGTCAGTTCGGCGGAGTGCAGAAAATGTTACGCGGTAACGAAACGGTGTTTGAATTCGGGGTTGTTTCGCTCAAAACGCCAGGCCTTGTAACAAAACGGGTTGGAGCGCGAACTGCAAAGTGACCATGACGGAGAACGGTAATGACTGGGCCAGGCTATTGCGGGCGGCAAATGACGGCGACGCTGGCGCCTATGCGGCGTTCCTGCAGGCAGTCACCCCGGTCGTGCGTGGGATCGTCCGGTCCAAGGCAGGCGGGATGGATCCTGATGCGCGCGAAGACATTGTGCAGGAGGTTCTCTTGGCCATCCATTTGAAACGGCATAGCTGGGTGCCCGACATGCCGGTGCGACCCTGGGTCTATGCCATCACCCGGTACAAGGTGGTCGATGCGCTGCGGCGGCGCGGGCGATCTGTTCAGATTTCTGCCGACGACATGTTCGAAGAGATTGCCGCCCCGCCCGAAGCAGATCCGTTTGAGACGCGGGATGTGGAACGCACCCTTGACCGTCTGGATGAACGATCTGGTAGCATCCTGCGTGCCATTGTCGCCGGGGCGAGCCTGAGCGAGATCGCGCCGCGGTTTTCGCTGTCCGAAGGTGCTGCCCGGGTTGCGCTGCACCGGGCGCTGGCCAAACTCGCTGCCCTGCGAAATGGAGACAAGCTGTGAGGACGGACGATCTGATCCGGGCACTGGCCGCCGATGTAACTCCCCAAAGGCCGGTTTTTCCGGACATGCTCTGGATTCTTTTCGGATCAGTCTTTGCGATTGGTGCCTTGCACCTGTGGGCAACGGGCGTGCGGCCCGATCTTTGGGCTGCACTGTCGGCACCCGTGACGGTGTGGAAATGGATCCTGCCCGGCATGATCGTGGTCACCTGTGTTCCATCGGCGCTGCGACTGACGCAACCGGATGCCCAGGTGGGGCCCGGACGTCTTCTGCTTTGGGGCGTCCTTATGGTCGGCCTTGCTCTTGTGGTCTGGCGGCTCCGGACGCTTCCGGTCGATGCATGGGGCATGGCAGTTCAGGGCAAGACTGTCTGGTTCTGTCTTGCATCGATCCTCGGCATCGGATTGCCCGGTCTGATCGCGACGCTGATCGTGATGCGGCGCGGCGCGACAACACGGCCCTGGTTGTCTGGTCTGATCGCCGGGCTCGGATGCGCCGGGGTGGCAACAGTGATCTATGCCACTCATTGCAACGAGGATGACCCGCTGTTCTTTGTCACCTGGTATGGGCTGAGCATCGGGCTGCTGGGAAGCATCGGAGCTGTCCTGGGTCCGCGAATCTTGCGGTGGTAAGGGGCCGATAGCTGAAGAGTGGCACATCGGTCGTGCTCTGTTTGCGGCAAGTTTCCCGGCAATTGCAACAATAGGAGAGCCCGCCATGACCGACCCGAAGTCGTGTCATCTGGCAGGGCAGGGCCGGTGCGCCGAGCGTTAGAACGAAAGGACTCAGGACGGCGCAGAGAATGTGCTCGACCTGAGTCCTGAGGACTGCGCCTCTCGGTATCAATGGCTCTGGCGGCCCGCCTTACCGACGGACCGCCCCTGCTTTTCAAGGTCGAATTTTACTCAACCAGCGTGATCTCACCGGGTTTCCAAGTGCCGTCAAACCAGGGTTCCAGCGGGCCGTAGAGCCGGAGGATCATGAACCAGCCTTTGCCGGGAATGGTCTGGACCCAGTTGCTTTCCTTGCCTTCCGGTGCCGCCGGGCCGAAGTAGACGTCGACCGAACCGTCCGCATTGACCTGAAGATCGGTGTTCTGGCTCGACACGCTCGGATGGGCCTGATCGGTCTGGAGCATGGACCGGGTCTGGGTGTCATAGACGATGACCGACCAGAAATCCTTGACCGGAACATTCGGCGGCAGGGTCAGGCGGTAGTTCTTGGCCCCGTCAAAGGGGTTGCCTGCGGCGTCAAGCGAAGTCCAGGGATACTGGGAGCCTTGCCCCACCATCTTTTCTTCCATGGCGGGCGTCACGCCGGTGGCGAACATGTAGTAGAAGATCGCGCCGTCGAGATTGGCCACGCCCGGCTGCGACTGGAACTGGTAGCCGCCAAAGAACGGCAGTCGCCAATGGCTGTCACTGTCGGGATAGAAGAAAGCATCGCGGCCGCGGATGTTGAGCGCGAGCGAACGGGCCGTCACCGCGCCGATATTGGCGGCGTCGGTCAGGATTTCCTTCATCCGGTCATCGGGGGCAAAGGGCTTGCCTTTTTCGATCCCGATTGAGGCGAAAAGACCCAGCGTTGTAGGATCAGCGCCTTGGGGCGGCTCTTCCTGAATGACCTTGTTCAGCAGTTCCCAGAAGGAATAGTCCGTAGGCATCACAAAGTTCGCCGGAACGCCCGAGGCATTGACCAAGGTGGCCGGGGTCGGATTGGCAGCCCCCGACAGCGGATAGATCTTGAGGTGATCCCTGACGCCCTGCACCCCCGGCCCGGTTTCGCCGTTCACAAGGAACGACCGGAAGACGACCCAGTTGCCATAGGTGTTGGGCCGCACGACGTTGTAGCCATCGGGCACATCGCCGGTATAGCCCGGCGGCAGGATCAGATACTTGCCGCCTTCGCCTTTGTCAGGCCCGGTGACGCCGACATCGACGACCCACTTGTACCAGAAGTCGTTGATCGTCCCGAGCACCTTGGGCGGGATTTCGACGACGATGGGCTCTTCTTTGGTATCGATCCAGATGAAGCTGTAGATCGTGTTGTCATTGGCTGTCAGTTCGACGGTGCGCGAGTCGACCAGATCCTGCCAGATGACGTCGGTCTGGTTGACCGGGCCGAAAGACATGAGCGTGTCACGCATGCCGGCCTGGTTCACGATGGGAATGGCCAGCAGATAGGCCTGCAGCGCGCGGGAGCGGTCGAGGTTGTCCCAGATCGTGTCCATCGTTTCGTCGGTGGGAAAGCCGTCGTTCAGGCGCAGCGTTCCGATCGAGGTTTCCAGCGTGTCGGGCGTGGCCACGCCGGGCGCTATAGGGGTGGTGTAGGCATAATCCTCTGCAACCGCCGGAAGCGCCGTTGCGGCCGAAACTGCGAGGCTCAGGACCCATCGCCTGGCTCTGCTAAGGTCAATTCTCATTTTTTGCTGCTCCTTTTCTCGACTCAGTCTGCGGCCGTGTATAAGAGAGGATCGCTGGGACCGGTTGCGATTTGGGGACTCGGGCGGTGGCAGAAACCAGACAGGTTGCGGTACAACGGGCGGCCTCTCTTGTACCGCTGGTCGGTTTGCTGGCCGAATCCGACGTGGCGCTCGAGACGGTTCTTTCAGGCACCGGTGTATCCGCCGATCAACTGCAGGCGGACCGCTACATTCCCTATGTCGCCTTCAACGAGATCCTCGAAAATGCGGCCCGGCTGACGGGCCGGGGTGATATCGGCATAGCGCTCGGCCAGCTCCAGACGCTTGCCACGCTGGGGCCTGTCGGGACGGTGATGTGGCACGCGGCGACCCTGGGCGAGGCTCTGTCAGCATTCACGGCCTTTCAGATTCACAATTCGACCGGTGGTACCGTCTATCTCCTGCGGGCAGAGCAGGACATAGTCCTAGGCTATGGCGTATATGATCCGAATGTGCTGGTGTCGCCGGTCTTTCATGATCTGGTCTGC
This sequence comes from Rhodobacterales bacterium, assembly GCA_041752495.1. Taxonomy (GTDB): domain Bacteria; phylum Pseudomonadota; class Alphaproteobacteria; order Rhodobacterales; family Rhodobacteraceae; genus JAPLPE01. The sequence goes on along the minus strand of JBGSWJ010000322.1, from coordinate 5,095 downwards.
GCCGTCGGCTGCTCGATCATTGCGGAGCTTACGGGTGGCGCAGTCGGGCCCGAAGAAATCCTGCTGTCCCGGGCAGCACCAGTTGACGTGACCCCTTACCGGCGGCTGGGGCGTTGTCCCGTGCGTTTTGGCCAGATCCAGACGGGCCTTTTGCTGCATGCCTCCGCGCTGGCCTTCCCGCTGCCGGAAGCCGATGAGGTGCGGCATGTCAGGGCGCTGAACGGGCTGATCTCCAGAATGAAGTGGGCGCCACATGAGGTATCAGGCCAGGTAAGGCATCTTCTGCGCCCGCAGCTTCTTATGGGCCGGGGAAACATGGATGATGTTGCCGCCCGACTTGGATTGCATACGCGCGTTCTCCGCCGTCGCCTCCAGGCCGAGGGCACGACGTTTGAAGCTATCAAAGATGAGGTACGGTTCGCCGCCGCGCGGGAGTTACTCAAGCTGGATACGTTGAGCATCGAAGACATCGCCGCGACACTGGACTATGGATCGGCCAGTTCGTTCTTGCACGCTTTCCGGCGATGGAGCGGGCAGGCACCCGGGAAGTGGCGTCGTCAGCAAATGAAAGTTGATCAGGAACCTGAGTAGGGTCAGGCTGTGTTTCGGAGCGCAATACCGACCGGTGGGCTCCAGACTCCGGTAATGGGGCCGTCCCGGTCAAGCTTTCTTGGCCGTGAGATCTCGTCCGCATTCCATCGGCAGTCTTGAACCGATCATTCTTTGTCCGTCGTTTGCGGGCAGCAGGCCTTGGTCTGAGATCACCCCTGTTTCATGCTTGGGTCCGTGGTCGGCGCGTTGGCCGCCAACATGGTGCTGGTTCAATGCAATTCCGATTTGCCCATCTCATTGGCGTGCTCCGGGTCACAGTGCAGCAGTCTGGAGTTCGGCATCATCGGAACCGCGTCCCAGGGGGGACCTCGAAGGCCTGCGGTCAGGCAGGCGACGGTTGGTGGCCCTGCTTCTCAGGCCACATTCGGTGTTGGACCATCGGAACGGAAGTCCGTTCCCTCGACCCACATCCGATCCTGGATGACACCGGTCGCACACGACAGCGGAACTCTTCGTGGGAAGCGCGCCATCGCCGGTGGGCGCCTTGCCCAGCGGCCCGTCATGTTCCAGGCGGCCTTAGTCGCAGCACATCACAACCCAAACCTGAGGTCCTTCGCAGATCGTCTCCGCAAGGCTGACAAGCCGCACAAGGTTATCATTACCGCCGTTGCCAGAATACTTATCACCATCGCGAACGTGCTACGCAAAAAACGTCAGAAATGGGTCGCCACGGATCCCTGACAGTTACAGTTGCTAGCCGCTCTGGTCTTTGGCTTCGAGAGATGCTCTCTGCAGCGCGTCTGTGGCGAAGGGTTTGGAATTCTCGCCTGATGATTGGGTCATCGCAGCTCCCACACCTCGCCGCTGTCAAGCTGCTTGATGAAATCCACCGCCTCACCGTTCCAGTGATAGGCGAAATGCGCGCCTTGGGTGGGAATGGGGATCACGTCGGGCCAGAAGACGGCAATGCACCGCCCCACGGAATAGCGAATGCTGGGCCAGGTGATGCCGTTCGAACCCGCTGCGCGCCGCTCGGCCCCGAAGACCTGCGAGGCGCGGTAGTCGTCGGGATCCAGCAGTTCGGCGTGGCCAGTGGCGTCGTCGAGGTCGACATCGACGGCCCCGATCAGTTCGCGGAACTGCGACGTCCAGCCGGGGGCCTCGCTCGTAGCGCGCATGAAGCGAGCATGATGGTGGATGGTCTCAGCGATGGCTACTTCTGTGCTGTCGCCCGCATAGTATAGGCCGAAACTGCCGTCCGAGAACCGGCTCGACCGCAGGGGCGAGCAATGAACGAACGGTGCCATGACCCAACTGGCCCCTGGCCCGGTCACACGACGGGCTACCGGCACCTTGGAGAGATCACCGATGCTGTCGCGGATGCGTGGGTTGAACTTGGCCTCGGCCGAGGCAAGCGCCTCCCAATCGGCGGGGTCGGCGATGTCCTCGAACAGGTCGATGGGCGGATGGATGGAGCGAATGATGCGGACTGTGCGGGGCCATGTCACGCGGCAGACAGGCACAATCACCAGGCGCCCCGCTCCGCATCCAGATAGGCACGCAGATCGATCAGGTCGGTGATCTCGCCGCGCATCATTATGTCCAGCGCGCTGCGGCCGCCGAAGGCCGCGCTGGGCTTGCGGATCCACGCGTAGCCACGGGCCGGCTCGGTGAAGAGGTAACGCAGTGCCTTGTGGATGCCCATCAGGATTGCCATCCGTGCACGCAAGTCACGATCGATGCGGCCGATGTCGCCAGTTTTCCAGCGTGCCCATGTGCGCTGGGCCATGTCGCCGAGGAGCACGCGCGCCTCGACATCCGTCAGGTTCCAGGCGCGAAGCAGGTTGACGGTGGTGCGCGCCAGCGCCGCCGCTTCCTCGTCCGTGATGGCGGGAAGGTCGGGGCGCGCGATGATGGGTTGGACCGTGGCAAACTGCATGGTCGTTCTCCTTTGGCATCAAAATAGTCATTGTGTGCCAAAAGGCAATGCCGATCCTTCACCCGGGCGGACGTACCCTCGCCCGAGGGGCAGAAAGGGGCATCGCCTCTGTTACCTCGATCTCCCGCAACATCCCGCCCACGACAAGACCGCCCCGGATTCAGCCCAGCGCCTGCCACCACTCCCGGTAGCCGCGCCGGGCGGATACGATCTGCCCCGGATGTGGTCGTCAGGTCACCGGGCAGGCCAGCAACTCGACGGTGTGCCACCTGCCGCGCGTTTTCGGCCGCTTGATTCCAACGACGATGGTCATTGCTTGCTCGCCATGCTGGTTCGTCCTGGTTTCCACAGGCACGCATTGGGATATTGCGCCGGGCGGCCAGTCCGGGGTCAGCCGGCACGGGTCAGTTCCGCGACACGGATCGCGATGCGGATGCCACCAAGGCTTTCGGAAATTGCCACGATGGTGGCCGCGATCAGCTGGGCGTCCTCAACAGTATAGCCGACCTCGCTCATCGTCATCCCGGCACCTTACCTCGTTGACTGCGGGCCACAGTAAGCCTGCCGCAGGATGTTGACTGCACGCTCCTCGAAACTCCTTGCCGGTGACTTTTGCCTGTCATTAGATAAATCTGTTTTGGCAGGACTTCAGCGTCCATCAGGTTTGTGTTGTCAGGAGAGTGAACATGCGCCTGTTGCGAATTGTACTCGTTTGCGTATCAGGCTTTTCTGCAGCGCCATCCGCAATCTTCGCTCAGGAGGCGACGCTCGACCCGGCCCACCCCCTCTGGATGCGGCAGCCGGCAGTTTCACCCGACGGGTCAACAATCGCCTTTACCTATCGCGGACGCATCTACACGGTGCCCAGCACGGGCGGCATGGCCACGGCGATGACCGACCCGCAGTTCCGTGCAACCGATCCGCTCTGGTCTCCTGACAGCAGCACGATCGCCTTTTCGGCCGCCGTCTTCAACGAAGGCGACGTCTACACCGTACCGGTCAACGGTGGTGAAATCCAGCGGCTGACCTTCAACCAGCTCATGGACATCCCGCTCGCCTATACGCCCGACGGCAGCCAGATTGCCGTCTTCAGCGCCGGGATCGGTCCGATGGAGGCCAATTTCCTCGATGGCCTGCAACTGATCCCGCTGGGCCGGACCAACCTGATTCCGGCCGAGGGCGGGCGCGACCAGAGCCTGATGCCCGTGCCCACCACTCAGGCTTCGCTGTCGCCTGACGGCAACCTTGTTGCCTACGCGTTCTTTCCGTCGATCGAAGTGCAGCAGCGCAAAGGCCAGATCTCTGACGGGACGACCGATATCTGGATATTTGACCGCCGGGCCGGAGAGCACAGGAAGCTGACCGAGCACCGCTCGAACGAGCGCAGCCCTGTCTTTTCGCCCGATGGCGCCTACGTCTACTTCACGGCCGAGATGCCGGCGGACGGACAGACCAATGTCGATGCGCCGCCACAAAGCACCAATGTCTGGCGGATGGCGACCGACGGGTCCGGCACGCCCGAACAGATCACGTTCCACGATATTCTGCCGGTGCGCGACCTGTCCATCAGCAGCGACGGGACCCTGACCTACAGCTTTGACGGCGAGATATGGACCGTGGTGCCGGGGGCGGAGGCGCAGAAGGTCGCGATCTCCATCGCCCAAGGTTCGCTGGCCACGGGCCTTGTGCCGCTGAACGTGAACGATCAGGTGAGCGAGATTATCGCGTCCCCTGACGGGACCGAGATCGCGATGGTGGCGCGGGGCGATGTCTTTGTCGTCGATACCGCCTCCGGAGAGACGCGCCGCATAACCGCCACGCCGCAGGCGGAACGGTCGGTCGGATTCTCGTCCGATGGGCGGCGGCTTATCTACACGTCGGACCGCGATATCGACTGGGACCTGTTCGAAAGCCGCATCGTCCGCGATCGCGATACCGGGTTCGTCCATGCGGCAGAGATCTCGGAAACCGTGCTACTCGATACCGAAACGGACCTGCTCCAGCCACTCTATTCGCCGCTGGGCGACCGGGTGGCCTATCGTGACGGGCGCAACGCCATCGCGGTTCTTGACATCGCAAGCGGTGCGGTGACCGAGGTTCTGCCGAACAGCGCGACCTATTCCTATGAGGAAGGCGACCTGACCCATGCCTGGTCGCCCGACGGGAAATACATCACAACGATCACCGGCTTTTCGGTCGGCAATTCCGACATCGCGGTCATCGATGCCACGACCGGGGAACGGCACAACGTGTCGCTGAACGGTTTTGCCGATCACACCCCGCGCTTCAGCAGCGACGGGACGCTGCTTTACTGGGAAAGCGACCGCTATTCGATGCGGCAACTGGACGACCAGACGGCGACGACTGACGTGGTCGGCGCTCTCCTGTCCCGCGGTGATGGGGACGAGCCGGATTTTACAGGGATGCCTGACCGCGCAATGCGGATGACGGGTGTCACGCAGCTGATCCTGTTCTCGGCGCTGTCACCGGACGCGTCGATTTTGTTCGTGGTGTCGGCCATGCCCGGCGCGGGGCTGGCGGTATCCGCCGTCGATCCGCACAGCGGCGTGGCCCGGCTGGTGGCCGAGGCGCCGATGTCCGGCA
>JBGSWJ010000321.1:0-5517 GCA_041752495.1 Rhodobacterales bacterium | reverse complement strand
CGACACTGCCGCTGCCGTCGCCGATACGGCCGCTGCCGCGACCGAAGCTGTGACCGAAGCCGCGACGGATACCGCCGCTGCCGTGGCCGATACGGCGGCTGCTGCGACCGAGGCTGTGACGGTTCCGCTGGAGCAACTGCTCGACCCGGCGAACTTCAACCTGGAAGCCGTGACGACCGCGATCAACGCGGCGCCGATTGATGCGTCGCTCAAGACGCAGCTGGTGACGGCTGTGACGGCTGCGCAAAACAGCCCGACACTGCTGCCGGAAGTGCTGAAGCGGATCGGGTCGGCGCTGGGCGGTCAGTAAGCTCTTTACGACTGGACAAGGAAACGCCGCCCGGAGTGATCCGGGCGGCGTTTTATTTTTGGGTTTGAGGGAAGGTGCGCAAGATGCGCACCCTAGACAAGTTCAGCCGACGAAGGCCTTTTCGATCACGAATTCCTGCGGTTCGGAATTGGCGCCCTCGCGCAGGCCCGCCTTTTCCAGAAGCGCCTTGATATCGAGGTTGAAGGCGAGGGAGCCGCAGACCATCGCGCGGTCGGTTTCGGGGTTCAGGGGCGGCACGCCGAGATCGGCGAAAAGTTCGCCGTTTTCGATCAGCGTCGTGATCCGGCCCATCTTGGGCGAGGTTTCGCGGGTCGTGGTGGGGTAGTAGCGCAGCTTGCCTTCGACGAGTTCGCCGATAAGCGGGTCTTCGGCCAGACCCTGGACCAGATCGCGGCCATAAGTCAGTTCGGCCACGTCGCGGCACGTGTGGGTGATGATGACTTCGTCATAGCGTTCATAGGTGTCGGGATCGCGCAGGAGCGAGGCGAAGGGGGCAAAGCCGGTGCCGGTGGCGAAGAAGTAGATCCGCTTGCCGGGCAGCAGTGCATCGTGGACGAGGGTGCCGACGGGTTTGGGCCGCAGGATGATTTCGTCGCCTGGCTGGATATGCTGGAGTTTCGAGGTGAGCGGGCCGTCCTGCACCTTGATCGAGTAGAATTCGAGTTCCTCGTCCCAGGAGGGGGAGGCGATGGAATAGGCCCGCAGGAGCGGTTTGCCGTTGTCGCCCATGAGCCCGATCATCACGAATTCGCCCGAGCGGAAGCGCAGCGATTTGGGCCGCGTCACGCGAAAGGAGAACAGGCGGTCGGTATAGTGGCGGACTGCCGTCACGATCTGCGCGTCGGGAAGGTGCATCTTGGTCGGGGTGGCCGGGGTGGCGTCGGTCTGGGTCACGGGGGTTTGCTCGGTCATGGGTCACTCGGCACCCCGGGTAGGGCACCGCCTGTGTTTATGCGTTGATCTGGATCAGGGGAAGGGCGGATCAGGCGCGCAGGCGCGACTGATAGTCATGGGCGCGCCAGTTGGCGCGGGCGAGCCAGTGGTCCTCGGTCAGGCGAAGGGCGGCGTCGTCGCTGATCTCGACCTCGTCAAAGCCGGAGCGGCGGGCCATGGCGTATTGGTCGGGGATGACATGGCCGCGTGCGCGCAACCGCCCGGTATAGCCAAGGGCGCGCAGGGTGCGGGCGATGGTAAAGCCGCGCCCGTCGTTGAAGGCGGGGAAATCCACGCGGATCATGGGGATCGAACCCAGACGACCGCGCAGGGCGTGGGGATCGGCGGTCGACGACAGATCGACTCCAAGGTCATCGTCATTGGCGGCCAGATCGGCCAGCGGCACGAAGGACCCGTTCCATGTGTCGGCACTGAAGCCGGTGTCGGTGATGATCACGGTCATCTGTTGTCTTGCCTTTTCGATCTTGTGTCGCGGTCAGGCCGCGACGGATTTGACGCGCACGACCTTGCCGTCGACAAAGTGGATGCCGCATTCCTCTTTCGGGAGGTCACGCCAGCGGCCCGCGCGGGGGTCTTCGCCGTCGTTGACGCGGGTGGTGCAAGGGGCGCAGCCGATGGACGGGTAGCCCTTGGCCACCAGCGGATGCCGGGGCAGGCGGTTTTCGTTCATGTAGTCCTGGAGGTCGCTGGATGTCCAATGGACGAGCGGGTTGACCTTGATCCTGAGGTCGCCCTCGGCCTCGAAGAAATCGAGGCTGGCGCGGGTCGATCCCTGGTAACGTTTGCGGCCGGTGATCCATGCGTCATAGTCGAGGAGCGCGCGCTGGAGCGGTTCGGTTTTCCGCAGGTTGCAGCAGGCGTCGGGATCGTGGAGGTGGAGGATGCCTTCGTTGTCGCGGACGAAGACGTCTTCGCGTTTGGCCTTGACCACCTGCACATTGGTCAGGCGCAGACGTTCGGTCAGTTCAAGCTGATAGGCCAGCGTTTCGGCGAACAGCATTTCAGTGTCGATGAACAGGACCGGCAGGTTGCGGTCCATGATCGAGACGAGGTGCAGAAGCACGACCGATTCGGCCCCGAAGGAGGAGACCAGGGCGAGGCGTCCCACCTCGGCGTCGGTCAGGGCGCGTTCGAGGACAGCCGTGGCCCCATGGTGACGGTAACGGCTGTTCAGCGCCGCGACGCGGTCTGCGACGGGGCTGAGAACGGGCTTTGCGGCTTCAAGCGGCATCTGCCTTCTCCTCGGAATAAAGGACGGCCTTGAACGGCTCCATCCCCACACGGCGGTAAGTTTCGAGGAAGGTTTCCTCGGACGATTCGCGCAGGTCGAGATAGGCCAGAACGATGCGTTCGATGGCGGGCAGGATTTCTTCGGCGCTGAACCCCGGCCCGGTCTTTTCGCCGATGGCCGCGTCTTGGGTGCCGTCGCCGCCCAGCGTGACCTGGTAGTTTTCGACACCGGCCCGGTCGAGACCGAGGATGCCGATATGGCCGACATGGTGGTGGCCGCAGGCGTTGATGCAGCCCGAGATCTTGATCTTGAGCGGGCCGATTTCGTGTTCGAGTTTCAGTTCGTCAAAGCGGACGGCGATTTCCTGCGCGATAGGGATCGAGCGGGCAGTGGCCAGTGCGCAATAGTCCATGCCGGGGCAGGCGATGATATCGGAGATGAGGCCGATATTCGCGGTCGCCAGATCCGCCTCGCGCAGGGCCTGATAGATCGCGGGCAGGTCGGATTTGTGGACGTGGGGGAGGATGACGTTCTGTTCGTGGCTGATGCGGATTTCGCCGTGGCCGTATTTTTCGGCCAGATCGGCCATGACGCGCATCTGATGGCTGGTGGCGTCGCCGGGGGTGGCGCCGTGCTTCTTGATCGAGATGGAGACGATGGCATAGCCCGGAGCCTTGTGGGCCGAAAGGTTCGTGTCGGACCATGAGCGGAAGGCGGGGTTGGCGAGGCGCGCGGCCTCGTACCCGTCAAAGGGGGCGTCGCGGAAGGCGGGGGGGGCGAATTGCGCCTCGATCGTTTGCAGGATTTGCTGGTCCACACCCGTGAAGGCGAGGCGGATTTCGGCGTAACGCGCCTCGACCAGTTCGGCAAAGTTTTCAAGGCCGTTTTCAAAGACGGTGATCTTGATCCGCGCCTTGTATTTGTTGTCGCGGCGGCCCAGCACGTTGTAAACGCTGACAATTGCCTCGCAATATGGCAGGAGGTCCGCCTTTGGCAGGAAGTCGCGGATGACCTTGCCGATCATGGGCGTACGGCCAAGGCCACCGCCGACGATGACTTCGAATCCCGGTTCGCCCGCATCGTTGCGGACCATGCGGAGGCCGATGTCATGGGCGCGGGTGACGGCGCGGTCATTGGGCGAGCCTGTGATGGCGATCTTGAACTTGCGCGGCAGGAACTGGAATTCCGGGTGGTCGGTGGACCACTGGCGGAGGAGTTCGGCCACGGGGCGGGGGTCTTCGATCTCGTCCGCGGCGGCACCTGCGAAATGGTCGGCGGTGACGTTGCGGATGGTGTTACCAGAGGTCTGGATGGCGTGCATGCCGACATCGGCCAGCGCGTCCAGCATGTCGGGCACGTCTTTCAGGACGGGCCAGTTGTACTGGATGTTCTGGCGGGTCGTCCAATGGCCATAGCCCTTGTCCCAGCGGTCGGCGATATAGGCCAGTTGCCGCATCTGGGACGGGTTCAGCGTGCCATAGGGGATAGCCACGCGGAGCATGTAGGCGTGGAGTTGCAGGTAGAGGCCGTTCATCAGGCGGAGCGGGCGGAATTCATCCTCGGTCAGGGAGCCGTCGATGCGGCGTTCTACCTGTGCGCGGAACTGGGCCACGCGTTCGCGGACAAAGGCTTCGTCGAAGTCATTGTAAACATACATGATTCAGAGCTCTACTTGCTTGCCGTGGGCATAGTTGGACGGGCCGCGTGTGCGGAAGGCTTCGCGGAAATGGACGGGTTCGGGGCCATTGCGGCCTGCCTTGGCATCGACCAGATAAACGCCGACGACCGTGTTGCGCTGGGCCTGTGCGAAGAGAAGGCGGATGGTGGCATGGGCCTCGTCCTCGATCAGTTCAGCCTCGGCCATGTCGGGGGACCAGCGGTCATCTTCGGTCAGCCAGACGTTATCGCCTTCGAGAAGGCGGTTGGCGGTCACGACCTTGGGGGTGAATGCGCGGGTCATAGGGCGAGTCCTTCGGAGGGCAAAATGTCGGTGAGGCTGAGGGTTGCGGCGTTGCGTGGGGAAAGGCCGAAGAAGGTAAGGGCCGGGCCGGTCAGGTTGGCGTTGGTCAGGGTCGGTTCGAGTTGCGAGAGGGTGGTCGAGAGGACGCGCTGATCGGGGCGGGAGGCGTTTTCGATGACCGTGAGCGGGGTCGCGGGATCGGCGCCATGCATGAGAAGGCGGCCCTGGATGAAGCGGGCGGTTTTCTTGCCCATGTAGATTGCGGCGACTTCGCCGGGGCGGGCCAGCGCCTTCCAGTCGTGTTCGGCGAAACCCTTCATGTCGTGGCCGGTCAGGAAGCGGACCGAGGAATTGCGGTAGCGTTTCGTGAGGCTTTGGCCGATGGAGGCGACGGCGACAGAGGCGGCGGTGATGCCGGGGATGATGCGCCAGGTGACGCCCGCCGCTTCACAGGCTTCGATTTCTTCGTCCAGACGGCCAAAGACGGTCGGGTCGCCGGATTTCAGGCGGACGACATGGGCGCCGTTGAGCGCATGTTCGACGATCATGTCATTGATGTCGTCCTGCGCGGTGGAGGTGCCGAAGCCCTCTTTCCCGGCGTCGATCATCAGCGCCTCGCGCCGCGCGAGTTCGAGGATGGCAGGCGTGACGAGGCGGTCGTAGATGACGACATCGGCCTGATCGAGCGCCTTGCGGGCCTTGAGCGTCAGAAGGTCGGGGTCGCCGGGGCCTGCGCCGACAAGATCGACATGGCCCTGCTTTTCTTCGGCCTGCAGGTGGCGGGCGAGGAGGCGATCGAGTGCGGGCTGGACGGCTTCGGCCCCGTGCTGTTCGACGGCCTTTGGGCCGGAGGTGAAGTAGTAATCGGCCCAGAAGTCGCGGCGCTTGCGGCCCATGGGCAGGGCTTCGGCGGCGTGGCGGAAGGCCTTGCCGATACGGGCCAGAAGGCCGAGCGTGGTGGGCAGGCGTTCTTCGAGGTCGGCCTTGATCGCGCGGGCGAGGACGGTGGCCGCACCTTCGGTGCCGATGGCGACGACGACG
>JBGSWJ010000320.1:0-7834 GCA_041752495.1 Rhodobacterales bacterium | reverse complement strand
GGCTATGGCGAGCGCTGGGAGGGCGACCGTTGCACGCTGTGGGCCGAGGGGGTGGTGGTGCAGGCGGCGGTATTCGGTGAGGTGCTGCATCTGCACCGCCGGATCGAGGCGGAGGTGGGCGGGGACGAGATCCGGCTGACTGACCGGGTGGTGAATGCAGGCTTTGCGCCCACGCCGCATATGTTCTTTTACCATGTCAACATCGGCCACCCCGTTGTGGACGAGGGCAGCCGATATGTCGCGCCGATCCGCGAGGTTGTCTGGGCGAGCCATACGGCGCGCTACCGTGATCAGGGGGTGGGCTACCGGACGCTGTCGGGGCCAAGGGAGGGCTTTGCCGAACAGGTCTGGCAGCATGACATGGCCGCCGACCCGGCGGGCGAGGTTGCGGTCGCGCTGGTCAATGACCGGCTGGCTTTTGGGATCGAGGTGGTGACGCGGCGGGATCAGCTGCCGTGCGCCTATCAGTGGCAGAACCTGCAGGCGGGGCATTACGTCATGGGGATCGAGCCATCGACGCACCATGTTCTGGGCAATCTTGCCGCCCGAGAAAGGGGCGAGATGATCTGGCTGAACGCGGGAGAGGCCCGCGACTATACCGCCGGTTTCCGCGTTCTGGACGGCGCCCCCGCCATTGCCGCTGCGGAGGCGCGCATCCGCGCTGTCCAGCCGCAGCCCGATGAAGACTATCCCGCGCCCACGGGCCGTTTCGCGCCCCTTGCCGGGCGCCCGCAACCCGCCACGTCACAGGAGGGGACGACCCCATGACCATATCCGCAGACCCCCATCACGTCCGCGACTATTCACTGACCGGGACTGACACCGAACGCGCCAAGGCCACGGGCCTGGCCGGGGCCGAGTGGTACCATACCGAGGTGCCGCGTAAAGTGATGAAAGACCTGATGCAGCGGCGCGACGGGCCCGCGCTGCGCGATACCGCGATCTGGTTTGCGCTTCTTGGCGTGTCGGCCTGGGGAGGGATCGCGTTCTGGGGTTCGTGGTGGGCGGTGCCGTTCTGGGTGGTTTACGGCGTCATGTACGGGTCGGTCTGCGATTCCCGCTGGCATGAATGCGGCCACGGGACCGCGTTCAAGACGGGATGGATGAACGATGTGGTCTATCAGATCGCGTCCTTCATGGTGGTGCGCAATCCGGTGTCCTGGCGGTGGAGCCATGCCCGCCACCATACCGACACGATCATCGTGGGCCGCGACCCCGAGATTGCCTGCATGCGGCCGCCCAATACGTTCCGGCTTCTCATGGCCTATGCAGGCGTGCTGGACATGATCGATTCGGTCAAGGTGCTGGTGCGCAATGCGGGCGGGACGCTGACGCCGGGGGAGAAGGACTATATCCCGGCGAGCGAATGGCCCAAGGCGATTCTGGCCGCGCGGATCCATGTGGCGATCTATGTGGCGACGCTGGTGGCAGCGGTTGTCTGGTGGTCGTGGATTCCGCTTCTGCTGATCGGGGGGCCACGGATCTATGGCTGCTGGCACATGCTGATGACGGGTCTGATCCAGCATTGCGGGCTGGCCGAGAATGTGACCGACCACAGGCTGAACAGCCGCACTGTGCTGATGAACCCCGTCAGCCGCTGGATATACTGGAACATGAATTACCACGTCGAACACCACATGTTCCCGATGGTGCCCTATCACGCTCTGCCAAAGCTGCATGAGGCGATCAGGCATGATCTGCCTGCGCCCAACCCGTCGATCCTGGATGCCTACCGCGAGGCGATTCCGGCGGTTCTGCGGCAGGCGAGGGAGCCCGATTATGCGTTCCGCAAGCCGCTGCCCGCCACCGCGCGGCCCTATCAGGACGGGCCGGTCCATGGCTGACTGGGTGCCTGTCTGTCCGCTGGACGATATCGACCCCGAGGATGTGATCCGGTTCGATCATGGCGGGCGGACCTTTGCCGTCTATCGCCTGCCTGACGGCACACCCGCCGCGACGGACGGGCTGTGCACCCATGAACGGGTGCATCTGTCCGACGGGCTTGTCATGGGGGGGCAGATCGAATGCCCCAAGCACAATGGCCGCTATGACATCCGCACGGGCGCTGCGCTGCGGGCGCCGGTCTGCGTCGACCTTGCCACCTATCCGGCGCGCATCACCGGCGCGATGATCGAAATCTGCATCTGAGGACACCATGACCCGTACCCGCCCGCTGACTGTCGCCGAGCTTCGCGCCCTCAAGGGCAAGCGGCAGCTGACCATGCTTCGCATCTTTACCATCGACGAGGCCGCTGCGGCCGAGGCGGCGGGGATCGACGTCGTGTCGGCCCCGATCGAACTGGTGAGCGATCCCCGTTACCGCGACGTGGCCCCCGGTCTGTTCAGCATGACGGGGGTGGATCACCGGTCGGCGGGGACCCGGGACGACTATCTGCGCTTTGCGGGAAAGGCGCTGATGGCGGGGGCGGATGCGCTGTACTGTTCCGGCGGGCTGGGCACTGTGCGGTTTCTGGCGGATGAACATATTCCTGTGGTGGGGCATGTGGGCCTTGTCCCCAGCCGGAATACCTGGACGGGCGGGTTCAGGGCGGTGGGCAAGACGGCGGAAAGCGCGCTGGCGCTTTATCAGGAATGCCTGGCCTATGAGGAGGCCGGGGCCTTTGCCGTCGAGATCGAGGTTGTCCCGCCCGATGTTGCGACCGAGATCAGCCGGCGGATGGCATCGCTCCTCCTCTGGTCGATGGGGTCGGGCGCGGGATGTGATGCGCAGTATCTTTTCGCGATGGATATTCTGGGCGACCATAAGGACCACATGCCCCGTCATTCCAAGGTCTACCGCAACTTTGCCGCCGAGTATGACCGGCTTCAGCAGGAACGCATTGCGGCGTTTCGGGAATTTGTGGCGGATGTGGAAACCGGTGCATTTCCGGAGCCGCGCCATCTTGTGCCGATGGACGCGGGCGAACTTGCGGAGTTCCGGGCGGGTCTGCCGCCCAAAGGGTGATGCGGCGCGAGGCGGCACCGCAGACAGGGTCCGCGACCCCGGTCGTTCGCGCGGGCGCTGACGCCGGGCGGCTCATTTGGGCTATGTTGCGAAAATCGGTCGCGGTATGGTCTGGACATGCAACTGTCACCAGAATGTCAGGCGCTTTCCCTTGGTCCCGGTCGCACGATCGCGGCTGAAGTGTTCCGGCGCGGTGCACAAGAGGCGCCGCAGCGGCGTTATCATCATTTTCATCCGGCGGCTGAAATTGTCTGGTTCCGCAAGGCCAGCGCCGTGCTGCATTCGCAGGGAGCAAGCCGCAAGACCGGAAGCGGAGAGCTGATCTATCTGCCATCCATGATGCCGCATGATTTCGAAGTGTCGCCGGGCGAGACAGAGTTCGTGCTGGTTCTTTTCGATCCGGCGCAGGAACTGCGTCTGCCGCCGGCGATGCAGGCCAAACTCGGTTCAGGTCCATTGGTGTTGGCCCCCGACACCGCTGCCGCGGCGCGGATAGAAATCCTTTGTGAATGGCTTGTGGCCAGCACGACGGAGGCGCAGCCCAACGGAGGCGAACCCTGGACCGCTGCGCATCTGTTGGATCTGGTGCTGACGATCATGGCGCAGGACGGCCAGCCTGTCGCGTCTGATACGGAGTCATCGGACCTTGTCATCAGCGGGCGCAATCCGTTGGCACGCCTTGAGCGGGCGGTGGCGCTGATCCATGCCGACCCGTCTCGGGCGCTGACGCTTTCCGAGGCGGCAAGCGCCTGCAACCTGTCCACAGCTTATTTTGCGAGACTTTTCAAGGCCCGGATGGGGATCACGTTTGGTGAGTATCTGCAGCAGTATCGGCTGAACCTGGCTGCGCATCTTGCCGGGTCTTCGGACCTTGGCATTGCCGAAATCGCCTGGCGCACCGGCTTTGGGTCGCCTGCGCATCTTTCAACCCGCTTTGCCGCGCAGTTCGGTCTTTCGCCCAGCCGGTATCGACTTGCGGCCCGTACCAAGAATCCGTTGCGGGCGCAGAATGCTAAGAAAGAGCAAGCAGAGACAAGACTTTCGGCATCCTGAGAGAAGTCACGCGCGTCGCACAGGTTGCGGTCGACGACTATAGTCCGGTCCGGCAGAGATGCAGGAGGACCGATGCCCACAGTACGTTTCAGGGAAAAGGACGGGACGATCCGCGAAGGCGCGGCCGAGGACGGCAGTGTGATGGAACTGGCCTTGCGACTTGGCGTCAGGGGGATCGAGGGGCAATGTGGGGGATCGATTTCCTGCGGGACATGTCATGTGCATGTCGCGCCGGAATGGCAGGAGCGCGCGGGCCCTGCGACGCAGGCGGAAATCGACATGCTTGAATTCGAGCCCACCTTTGGCCCGGCCAGCCGGCTTTCGTGCCAGATCGTTCTGACACCCGAACTTGACGGGCTGACCGTCGATGTGGCCACCACCTGAACCGGAGATTTCCATGACCGATTTGTCGACTGTCACGATCCGCCGTCAGGACCCGGAAGGGGACGAGGACATCATCTTTGTCCGGGGGTTTCGGGCGCTCAAGACCGCGCTGAATGACTGGCGCACGTTTTCGAGCGATACGCATGGGTTCAACGTCGTCACGCCGCAGGACAAGACCCGGGATTTCAAGCAGTACCCGTTCGAACTTGACCCGCCCGAACATACTGAGGTGCGGGCGGCCATCGACCCTTTCTTCAAGCGTCCGCTGACGGCGGACTATGCCGGGGTGATCGGCCGGCAGGTTTCGCAGGCGATCGACAGCCTTCTGGCGGCGGAACGGACCGATGTGACGCCGGAGTTTTCCCTGCCGTTGCAAAGCCGGGCGCTGACCACCCTGTTGGGCATGCCGGAAAGCGAGGGGGATCTTTGGGTGCGCTGGGGCACCAATGTTTTTGGCGCGCTGCGGGCGGGCGATCCGCCCGATCAGGGCAGGGCCGATGCCCTTGTCGCCTATGTGACGGAGATGACCGACCGGGCGGCAGAGTTCCCGGGATCGCTTTTCGATGCCCTTTCCCGGGTGATGGTCGGGGACCGGCCGCTGAGCCGGGATGAACGGCTGGGGGTGGCGCATATCTCGTTTTCAGGCGGGCGGGATACGGTGATCGCGATGCTGACCGGGATCGTGGCGCTTTATGCGAAAGACCCGGCGGCGATGGCGGCGATCCGCGAAAACCCGGCCCTGGCGATGCCCGCGACCGAAGAGTTGCTGCGTGTGATTTCGCCCCTGCGGGTGCTGGCCCGGACGTGTCCGCATGGCGGGCAGATCGGCGAGACGCCGGTTGCACCGGGGCAGCGCATCGCGCTTTGCTATGGGCGCGCAAACCGTGACCCCGCCGTCTTTGCCGAACCCGATGCGATCCGGCTTGACCGCAAGCCCAATCCGCATCTTGCCTTTGGCAGCGGTCCGCATGCCTGCCTTGGCAATGCCCATGCGCGTCTTCTGGCGCGCAGCCTTCTTGTCGAACTTGCACGCCGCGCGACGCAGATCGACATTCTGGATGCGGTTCCGGACCCGGAAACCGGGACCGGCGACGTGCATGGCCTGCGGTTCGAGCGGCTTGTCGTGGCCGCGCGTTAGATGTTTAGTCCCGGCCTTAACCATAAATACGCCGATCAGGCCTTTTTTGGGGGGCGTGGCGCGGTGATCTGTAAATTTCTTTTCAAATCTATCTGATCATAGTCAATTTATTTACAGAAAGTTCGATGCAGCCTTTGCGCGATACTCATTCCCCGACCGTGGCTCTATGCTAGAGCCCATGGAGGGGTTCGCCGGCACTGGTGGACCGGGCGGGCTGCTACCCGCCGCAAGGGGATAAGAGGAGAGGGACATGGAAGTGGTCCAGGGGGTTTTTGCAGCCCCGTCAGAGTTCGTCGAACGCGCGCATGTCGACGCCGCCACCTACGAGACGCTCTATGCTGCGTCCATGTCTGATCCCGAGGCGTTCTGGGGCGAACAGGGCAAGCGGATCGACTGGATCGGTGACTATACCAAGGTCAAGAACACCTCTTTCGCCAAGGGTGCGGTGTCGATCAAGTGGTTCGAGGACGGCACGCTGAATGTCAGCGCCAACTGCATCGACCGTCATATGGGCGCGCGCGCCAACCAGACGGCGATCATCTGGGAACCCGATGACCCCAAGACCCCGGCGCGTCACATCACCTATGCCGAACTGCTGGAACAGACGTCGCGTCTGGCCAACGTGCTCAAGGCGCATGGGGTGAAGAAGGGGGATCGTGTCGTCCTTTATATGCCGATGATCCCCGAGGCGGCTTATGCGATGCTGGCCTGCACGCGGATCGGGGCGATCCATTCGGTCGTGTTCGGCGGCTTTTCGCCCGACGCGCTGGCCAACCGGATCAATGACTGTGACGCGCGGCTGGTCATCACTGCCGACTGGGCACCGCGCGGCGGCAAGAAGACGGGCCTCAAGGACAATACGGACAAAGCGCTCCTGCATTGTTCGGACAAGGTCAAATGCCTCGTCGTCAAGCACACCGGAGACGAGACAAGCTGGGTCGACGGCCGCGACTTCGACCTCAAGGCCGAAATGGCCGATGCCCGCCCCTATTGTCCTTACGTCGAGGTCGGCGCCGAAGACCCGATGTTCATCCTTTACACCTCGGGCTCGACCGGCAAACCAAAGGGCGTGGTCCACACCACCGGCGGCTACCTCGTCTATGCCGCGATGACGCACGAGATCACCTTCGACTACCACGACGGCGACATCTTCTGGTGCACCGCGGACGTTGGCTGGGTGACCGGGCACAGCTATATCGTCTATGGCCCGCTCGCGAACGGCGCGACGACCGTCATGTTCGAAGGCGTCCCCAACTTTCCTGACCCCGGCCGCTTCTGGGAAGTCTGCGCCAAGCACAAGGTGACGCAGTTCTACACCGCGCCCACTGCCATCCGCGCCCTGATGGGCCAGGGGGCCGAGTGGGTCGAGAAGCACGACCTTTCGTCGCTCAAGCTTCTGGGTTCGGTCGGCGAGCCGATCAACCCCGAGGCTTGGAGCTGGTACAACACGCATGTCGGCAAGGAAAACTGCCCGATCGTCGATACCTTCTGGCAGACCGAGACCGGCGGCCATCTGATCACTCCGCTGCCGGGCGCGATCCCGCAGAAGCCGGGTTCGGCCACGCTGCCGTTTTTCGGGGTGCAGCCCATTGTCCTGGATCCTGCGACGGCAATGGTGCAGGAGGCGGTGGAGACCGATGGCGTGCTGTGCATCGCCGACAGCTGGCCCGGCCAAATGCGCACCCTCTGGGGTGACCACAAGCGGTTCGAAGAGGCCTATTTCAGCCAGTATCCGGGCTACTACTTCACCGGCGATGGCTGCCGCCGCGATGCCGACGGATATTACTGGATCACCGGCCGGGTCGATGACGTGATCAACGTCTCGGGCCACCGGATGGGCACGGCCGAGGTGGAATCGGCGTTGGTCGCCCACGCCGACGTGGCCGAGGCGGCCGTGGTAGGGTTTCCGCACGACATCAAGGGGCAGGGCATCTACGCCTATGTCACGCTGATGAACGGGGTGGAGCCGACCGAGGATCTGCGCAAGGCCCTGGTCAAATGGGTCCGCACCGAGATCGGGCCGATCGCCAGCCCCGACCTGATCCAGTGGGCGCCCGGCCTGCCCAAGACCCGGTCGGGAAAGATCATGCGGCGCATCCTGCGCAAGATCGCCGAAAACGACTTCGCAGCCCTCGGCGACACCTCGACCCTCGCAGACCCTTCGGTGGTCGATCACCTCATCGAAAACCGCATGAACAAGGCGTGAGGAATGACGGAACCAGATCATGACGGTGCGACGGCGGCCAGCTTTCGCAGTGCTCCCGCCGTGGTGATCCTGCTGGGGCCTCCGGGTG
>JBGSWJ010000319.1:0-1789 GCA_041752495.1 Rhodobacterales bacterium | reverse complement strand
CTCGTCGTCGACGACCAGGAAGATCTTCTCGCCGTCCTTACCACCTTCCTCGAACAGGCCGGCGCCGAAGTCGCGCCCGCCACCGACCCCCGCGACGCGCTCGAGGTCCTCAGCGAAGACCCCGCCGCCTGGGACCTCGTCATCACCGATTTCGACATGCCGGGCATGAATGGCGCCGAATTTGCCGGTGCCATCCGCAAGGCCAGCGCCACCCTGCCCATCGTGCTCGTCACCGCCCTGCCCGGCTGGAAAGGCCGCTCCGGCAAGGAAGGTGCACCCTTTGTCGCAGTCCTGGGCAAGCCTGTGACTCGCGAAGCCCTTGTCACAGCCGCCGAAGCTGCCATAGCATCACGGCTACTGACAAAGGGCACCTGAATGCGCATCCTCATTGCTGATGACCACGAACTCTTGCGCGACACACTCGATCTCTGGTTCCAGAAGGAAGGGATCGAAGTGGCCGTGGCCAAGGACCTGCCCTCTGCCCTTCAGATGATCATGTCCGACACCGCCTTCGATCTTGTCCTGCTCGATTACGGGATGCCCGGCATGAACGGGCTCGACGGGTTCAAAGCGGTGCAGGCCACCGGCCGCGTCAACAGGATCGCCATCATGTCCGGCATCGCCCCCCGCGAAGTCGCCGAAGAGGCGCTGGCCCTCGGCGCCGCCGGCTTCCTGCCCAAGACGCTCCCCGCCAAGTCGCTGGTGAATGCCGTCCGCTTCATGGCAATGGGCGAACAATATGCCCCGATCGATTTCATGACCGCCGCCGCCGACACGGCCCCGGTCAACGCTTTGGCCGAACGTCTCTCTCCGCGCGAACTTCAGGTGCTGCGCGGCCTGTGCGAAGGCAAGGCCAACAAGGAAATCGCCCGCGACCTCGGCATCCAGGAACCCACGGTCAAGCTCCACGTCAAGACGCTCTACCGCAAGATCGACGCCCACAACCGCACCCAGGCCGCCATGATCGCCAAGGAAGCCGGCCTCTTCTGACCCTCGCGTCAGCTCACGCGCGCAAGGCGCCGCGCACTTCCGATCCGTAGGGTGCGCTTCAGCGCACCGCGGCCCGGACCCATCGCCAAAGGAACTCCCAACGGCCCCCGCTGCGAGGCCTCGCGTCCACGCGGAACGAGCGCGGCCACCCCATGACCGCCCGCACCCGCCACCTTTCCTTAACCCCGCCCGCGCACCCTCACATTTCCCAAGGCAACACCCGTTCCGCGCCATCCCTGCCACAAACCACCGACAAAATACCGACGTAATACCGACGTAATACAGCAAAAAAACAGCGCCGGTTTCCGCCGCAAATTCAATGCCTTACCACCCGATTCGCCAGACACCCCCCGTCAGCCCGTGCACAGCGGATTTTCTGCACCCCCGAAAGGATATTCCCATCCCCTCGTCCGCCTACACGAACCCTTAATCCTCTACCGTATCCGGCGGTATCCTGATCCGCCCGGCTTCGGTCAGTTCCCACACCTCCCGCCCCTCGATCACCACCGCCGACAACGGCCCGCCATAGGCCGCGCCGGTATCAATATTCACCCGGTTGCCATAGTGATGCGCCGTCGGGATCACCGTATGCCCATGCACGATCAGCGCCCCGTGGTCGCGCCGGTCCTCGTGAAACGCGGCCCTGATCCACATCAGATCCTGCGGAGCCTGATCGGCCAGCACCACGCCCGGACGGATGCCCGCATGGACAAACACCGCCGCATCCCGCGCGTGCATCAGCGGCAACCCCTCCAGAAACGCCCGATGCGCCAGGGGCACCTTCGCCAGCGCCTCCGCA
>JBGSWJ010000318.1:0-2153 GCA_041752495.1 Rhodobacterales bacterium | reverse complement strand
CACATGCGGGCGGACCCCATCGACAGCATCCCGCCAGGTCCTGCCTCGCCGTTCAGCCGTCCGGGCCAGATCGCGCAGCCAACCCATCAGCACCGACATCGGCGCACCCAGTGGCAGATCGTCAACGGAAATCGGCAGGGGCTTGGTCTGCGCATGATCCTGCGGCAAAAGCCCCCGACGCGAGATCGACAGGATCTGCCCCCGATGCCCTGATTTCATCAGCGACAGGACTGTGTCCACCATCGTCAACCCTGTCCCGATGATCACGATCCTCTCATCCGCGTCGACGGGCCCTGCCACTGACCAGGGGCCGGTCAGCGCCGCCCCGGGCACGGCCGCAGGCTGGGCATGGCCGGTCGCCAGCACGGCCAAATCGCCCACAATGGTCTGGCCATCGTCCAGTGTCGTCGTCACCCTGCTGTCCGATTCCTTCAACCGCACGCAAGACTGCCTGACACAGCGTAGCCGACGGTCCGCCCCATCACCCGACCACGGCGCCAGTAGCCCCGCCATATAGGCGCCATAGGTCGCACGGCTGACAAAGCTCTGATCCGTCGCCTCTGCACCCTCAGGCCGGTCCCGCAGCCAATCCAGGAAATGATGGGGCCGGTCGGGAAAGGCGCTCATGTTATGGGCGCGGGTGTTCAGCAGGTGATCGGGGTCAGTCGTCGAATAGGCGACCCCACAGCCCAGCATGTGCCGCCCTTCGACGATGGTCACGCGAAACCCGGCCTCGGTCCGTGACAACCAATACGCTGCCATGATCACGCAGCTGGCCCCGCCACCGATGATGATCACATTCAGCCCGATGCGACGCACGGGGGAATCGCTGTCGGCTGTAATCGGCGCGACGGTGTTCAAGCGAAATGCAGAACAGAAAGCGCGATGACCACGACGAACGCCGCCAGCCATATCTGCAACAGGACAGTGCGGGCCGATGAGGCATCACCGTCATCAGCCCGATCATCGTGGGAAATCTGACCCTCTGCAATGAACCGGCAGAATTCGATGGCCCATCCGGAAAACGATCTTCCTTGTTCGCATGATCCTCGCTGCCTCAGGTCATGTCTCACTTTGCCCGGGCCCCATCTGACAGGGTCGGTGGACCATTCCCGAATCATCATAGCGACCAGTCGGATTCCCGACCCGGCCATACAAAAAGGGGACGTACCGCGCCGCCCTGCAGGGATTGTATCGTTTCTGAAACATGCGCCCTTTGGATCTAGTTCTTCCAATTTCGCCACCCGCAACGCTAAACCTCTTCTCTTGCTGGACGACTCCAATCCCAGTAATGTCTATAGTATCAGTCGTGATTGCAAGTGACTGAGAAACATTGCCTTTCCTGCAAACCCCTACCGGTTTGCAGGGCCCTTGCCCCTTGGCCGAATCAGAGAGAAACCCATGCCCAAGACTGAATCCAGACCCGTCGCCCTGGGAACTCCTGCGCCCGATTTCCGTCTCCCCGACGCCCACGGACGCCTTGTCGGTCCTTCCGATTTCGCGGCAGCGCCGGCGCTTCTCGTGGCCTTCATCTCCAACCGCTGCCCCTTCGTCGTCGGGATCCGCGAAGAGCTGGCCAACTTCGCCCGCCGCAACGCATCGCGTGGCCTCCAGATCATCGCGATCAACGCCAACGACCCCGACGCCCACCCCGAAGAGACACTGTCCCGCATCGGGCAGGAAGTCGCCGAACAGGGCTATGTCTTCCCCTACCTCAAGGACTGGGACCAGTCCGTCGCCCGCGCCTATGATGCGGCCTGCACGCCGGACTTCTTCCTCTTCGGCCCCGATCGCAAGCTCGCCTACCACGGCCAGTTCGATGGCTTCCGCCCGGGCAACAACGTCCCGGTGACCGGTGCAGACCTGCAGGCGGCGGTGGATGCCGTGCTCGCGGGCAAGGATGCGGCCGCGGTGCAGATCCCTTCGATCGGCTGCAACATCAAGTGGCGCGAAAGCGACGCCCTGCCCACAGCCGTCGCCGCCGAATAGGCGGCCCCCCGGGTTGGCTCCGGTTCCCAACGGTTCCCCGTTCGGCGCCGACCCGCCAAAACCACTATCGGAAAGTTTCCCAGATGACTGACGCGATCCGCATCGCGCCGGGCGAAAGCCTGCGCGAAACCGATGTCCTTGTGCTCGGCGGTGGCCCTGCCGCC
>JBGSWJ010000317.1:0-1826 GCA_041752495.1 Rhodobacterales bacterium | reverse complement strand
CGTCACGGACAGGCCTGCGGCGATGACCGCGCGGCCAAGTTCGTAGCCGGGGTCGGCGACAAGGGGGGTTCCGGCCTCGGCCACATAGGCGACGGATCGGCCTGCGGTGATATCGGCGACGAGCCGGTCGGCGGCACTGCCTGCCGAATGATCGTGGTAGGCGACAAGCGGGCGCTGGCCGGGGCTGATGCCATGAATCTCCATCAGTTTGCGGGCGGTGCGGGTGTCTTCGGCAGCGATGATATCGGCGCTGGCCAGCACGTCGAGGGCGCGGAGCGTGATGTCGCGGGCGCTTCCGATGGGGGTTGCGACGAAATAGAGTCCGGCGGAAAGGGGCTTGTGGTCGAAAATCATGCCTAGACCCCTGTATTGCCGCGCATATGATGCTATCGCGATTGAAACGACCCGGCCCGATGACAGCCGCAACAATCAAGACCGCGTCACCAAGAGGGAGAGTGACTGTATGTTTGCCCGTATCCTGAGCCGCCGCAAGGCAATCGGCCATGTTTTCGCCATTGGAACGCTGGCTCTTGCTGCGGCCTGTGCGCCTGTTCCGGGGACGGGCACCGGTCCGACGGTTGAACCCGGTGCACCGGTGCAGGTGGCGCTTCTTGTGCCGGCGGGGTCGGCGACCGAATCGGATAACTTCATAGCGCAGAACCTTGAGAATGCGGCGCGGCTGGCGATTGCCGACCTGAACGGGGTGCAGATCGACCTGCGGGTCTATGCGACGGCAGGTAATCCGGCGCAGGCGGCGACGGTTGCGACATCGGCGGTGGCCGAGGGGGCCGACATCATTCTGGGGCCGGTTTATGCTGAAGAGGCAAATGCCGTGGGTCTGGCCACGGCGGGATCGGGCGTCAATGTTCTGGCGTTTTCGAACAACCCCACGATTGCCGGGGGCAATGTGTTCATCCTTGGCCCCACCTTCCGCAACACGGCGGACAGGCTGGTGCAATACGGCATGCGGACCGGTATCAACAGCTACATGATCGT
The DNA here is from genome assembly GCA_041752495.1 of Rhodobacterales bacterium. Lineage (GTDB taxonomy): Bacteria > Pseudomonadota > Alphaproteobacteria > Rhodobacterales > Rhodobacteraceae > JAPLPE01. Next base: position 830 of record JBGSWJ010000317.1, on the reverse strand, counting down.
GCATTCCGAAGACCTGCAGGGCAGCCTGGGCCGGGATGCGATTGCGTCGGCGGTGCGGGCGAACGGCGGGGTTGTGGCGGGGGTGCAGAGCTATCCGCTGTCGCAACAGGATATCCTCAACCGGGCACCTGCAATTGTGGCAGCGGCGAATGCGTCGGGTGCGCAGGCCGTGTTCACCACGGCGGGCGTGAATGCCGACCTGCCGATTCTGGCGACCGCCCTGCCCGAGGCCGGGCTGAACATCACCGCTACCCGGATCGTCGGGCTGACCCGGTGGAACGCGGCGCCGCAGGCGATGGCTCTGCCGGGGCTGCAAGGTGGCCTATTTGCGATTCCGGACCAACAGATGACGGCCATTTTCGAAAGCCGCTATCAAGCGGCCTATGGCGCTGCGCCGCATCCGCTGGCGGGGCTCTCCTATGACGGGATTGCGGCGATCGGGGCGCTGATGGCGCGCGGCGGGAATGATCCGCTGGGCCGGGCTTCGCTGACACAGGGTCAGGGGTTTGAGGGAACTTCGGGCATCTTCCGGTTCCTGTCTGACGGCACCAATGAGCGTGGCCTTGCCGTGGCCGAAGTCCGCAACAATCAGGTGGCTATCCTTGAATCCGCCCCCCGCAGTTTCGCTGGCGCTGGCTTCTGACCAGACCGCGTCCGTTCTGAAGGACCCCGCGCCGGACAGTCTGATCTGTCCGGCGTCGTCCATTTTTGATGCCGGCATCGTGCGGGCGGCGCTGGAAAATGCGATTACCGGGCTGACGGACGAACGCGACATCCGGCGCGAGGCCGTACGCGTGCTGTCCGAGGCGCGGGCGCGCGGGGCAGAGGCG
>JBGSWJ010000316.1:0-6391 GCA_041752495.1 Rhodobacterales bacterium | reverse complement strand
TGACCGGTGTCGACCGCATCCTTGCCATCGGGTCGGGCAAGGGGGGCGTGGGCAAATCCACCGTCGCCTCGAACCTTGCCGTGGCGCTGGCAAGGGCAGGTCGGCGGGTGGGGCTTCTGGATGCCGATATATACGGTCCGTCTCAGCCCCGGATGATGGGGGTGAACAAACGTCCGGGGTCGCCCGACGGCAAGACGATCATTCCCCTGCACGCCCATGGCGTCACCATGATGTCCATCGGCCTGATGATGGACCCCGACAAGGCCGTCGTCTGGCGCGGCCCCATGCTCATGGGCGCCTTGCAGCAGATGCTGGGGCAGGTCGAATGGGGCCGGCTTGACGTGCTTCTTGTCGATCTGCCGCCGGGGACGGGGGATGTGCAACTGACGCTCTGCCAGCGGTCGAACGTGACCGGGGCGATTGTCGTTTCCACCCCGCAGGACGTGGCGCTGCTGGATGCCCGCAAGGCCATCGACATGTTCCAGACGCTCAAGACCCCGATCCTTGGCCTGATCGAGAATATGTCGACCTATATCTGCCCAAACTGCGGGCATGAATCCCACATCTTCGGCCATGGCGGCGTTGCCGCCGAGGCGCAGAAACTTGGCCTGCCGCTGCTCGGGTCTTTGCCGATTGATCTTGAGACACGTCTGGCCGGGGATGCCGGTACGCCCATCGCGGCGGGCGACAGTGCGATGGCGCGGGCCTACGGGCAGATCGCGCAGGGGCTGATCGCGGGCGGGATGGCTTGAACTGAGCGGAATCAGTGGGGGCTCCGGTGGAGCCACCACCCCGCTCACTCCTACCATATCGACCGGCCCCGGTTCAGCACACTTCGCCAGAGGGAGGCGACTGCCCCGGCGGGCGCGGAGCGCCTGCCTGCCCGGGGGCAGGCGCTGCCCGGAACGCTAAGGCGTCCCGGGCGGAAAGCGTCACTTTGGTCGCGTGTCCGATGCGATGGCATCGGACAATCGGGCCCAAACACCCCTTCTTCTGGGATCACATGGGAAAACCCCGCCCGATTCCGTCCCGAACCCCCACGAAACCCCCGTCACACCCGATTCACGGCCCATCACGGCCCTGGGAACGCCCCGTGATTCTGTGGGAAATCCCGGGAACGGGGACGAATCCGGCCCGATTCCCCTTGCGATGGGGGCAGAGCGCCGCAACCAACCCAAAAAGGTGATCCCAGATCGCCCGCCACAACGCCCCAATTAAGCCACAATCTGATACAACATTTAGGGAATATTGCGCCGACACCCACGATATTGTGCGTCAAGCGTCTCGTTCACCCGACGGAACTTTCCCTCATCCCCTTTGCGGAAACGACACAGCCCGCCAATTCCCGGAAATTCCCGTTGCTACCCAGTAAATCCCATGGCACAACAATCTCACGGTAACGACGGGCAGACGACCACGGGACAGACAGACGATAGATCAGTCACCCGCAGGACAAAAAGACAGACGGCAGGCTTCATACAGGCACCCCACTTACCAAACGACAGAATCCGGCGCGCGGGCGAGCAGACATCCCCCCAGGTGGCGCGCGCAGTCGGACATCCCGAGAGGGACGAGGGCGGCGGATTGTGCAGTGGCAGCAGCACAATCCGCCGTTTTCATTTGGAAATGTAACACATCTGGGCGGGGACGGAAATGGCCGCGTCATTGTGTTGAGTTTCACCGGAGAGTTCCCGCAACGGCTGGACGGAAAGGGTCGCGTCTCGATCCCCGCCCCGATCCGTCGCGTGCTTGACGCAGGTGACCCCGGACGCCCTGACGGCTCGCTCCCCCGCTTCACCCTCGCCTATGGCGCGCATCTCAAGAACAACCTCCGCATCTATACGATGGTCGAGTTCGACAAGGTCAAGGCACGCATCCAGGCGGGCCAGGACGGCTCGGAACGGATGCGCAATCTGGCCTATGTCTATCTGACCCAGACCGCCGAGATCGAGGTGGACAAGGACGGCCGCATCGTCCTGCCCGCCCGCCAGCGCGAAAAGCTCGGGATCGACGAAGGCGAAGTCATCTTCATGGGCTACGGCATCTATTGCGAGCTCTGGAAGGCCGAAACCTTTGCCACCACCAAGGGCAAGGATATCGAAGACTGGCTCGCAGCCGAGGGCCCCGATTTCGACCCGATCAGCCTCCTTGGCCCCCCGCTCTCTGCAAACCCGGGCGGGGGCTAGCCCCCAATGTCAGCCGCTGCCGCGATGTCCGACCAAGCCCCCCATATCCCCGTCCTCTTGCGGCCGCTTCTGGAAACGGTGGCACCGGTGGCGGGTGTCTGGCTTGACGGAACCTTCGGGGCAGGGGGCTATACCCGCGCACTCCTTGCCGCAGGCGCTGCCAAGGTCATCGCCGTCGACCGCGACCCGCTGGCCTTCCGCCTCGCAGCACCCTGGGCCGCGCAATACGGCGACCGCCTTGTCATGCGCGAAGGCACCTTCTCGACCCTCGACACCCTTGCAGGCGAACAACTCGACGGCGTGGTCCTTGATCTCGGCGTCTCCTCCATGCAGATCGACACGCCCGAACGCGGCTTTTCTTTCCAGAAAGACGGCCCCCTCGACATGCGGATGAGCGAGAGCGGCACCTCGGCCCGCGATCTTGTCAATCGGATGGACGAAGGCGATCTAGCCGACCTTATCTATCTTTATGGCGAGGAACGCGCCTCGCGCCGCATTGCGCACGCCATCGTTCTGGCCCGTCCGGTGGAAACCACCCTGCAACTGGCCGGAATCGTGGCGAAATGCCTCCCCCGCCCGAAACCGGGCCAAAGCCACCCGGCCACCCGCACCTTTCAGGCGCTCCGCATCGCGGTGAATGATGAATATGCCGAACTGGCGCAGGGCCTTGCCGCTGCAGAACGCGCGCTCAAGCCCGGCGGTCTCCTCGCAGTTGTGACCTTCCACTCGGTCGAAGACCGCATGGTCAAACGCTTCTTCCAGATGCGTTCCGGCACTGCCGCCAACACCAACCGCTACGCGCCCGAAGCAGCCCAGACCGACGCCGCCTTCACCATCGTGACGAAAAAGGCCGTCGGTCCGGACGACCGCGAACTGGACGAAAACCCGCGCGCCCGGTCGGCCAAACTGCGGGTCGCGCGCCGCACCGCTGCCGCGCACGGCGATTTCGATCCCGGCGCATTGGGAATGCCCCAGTTCAAGGGGAAACGGGGATGACGACAAGACAGGAGAAGATACGTTGAAAGGATTTCTGCACGTCCTTGCAGCGATGGTCGTGATGGGGCTCGCCTTCTGGGCCTATCAGGAAAACTACCGCACGCAGGCTGCCCTGCGCGAAGTGCGCGACCTGCACGACCAGATCGGCCTCGCCCATTCCCGCATCAACATGCTGAATGCCGAATGGGCCTATCTGAACCGCCCCGACCGCCTCCGCGATCTGGCCGATATCAACTTTGAACGTCTGGGCCTGCTGCCCATGCTGCCCGACGCCTTTGGCAAGGTCGATCAGGTGGCCTACCCGCTGCCGCCGCTACTGCCGCTGGGCGGCAACACCCAGTCCGTTCCGCTTGCAGACGGGATCGAACCGCTATGATCCGCCGCCCCCTCCGCCCGCTCGCCCATATCCTCAAGGCCCGCGCACAGGGTGAAAACCCCGATGCGATCGAAAAGGAAAACATCCGCATCCGCCACGAGGAAATGCGCGACAAGGCCCGCACCCGCGCCGAAGGCCGTCTGCTGGTGTTGGGCGGCATGTTCCTTATCGCCTTCTGCATGATCGGCGTCGAAATGGCGATGCTGGCCGGTTCCGAACCCGAAGAACCCCGCGCCGCCGCCTCGGGCAATCCGATTATCGGCCAGCGTGCTGATATCGTGGACCGCAACGGCCGCATCCTTGCCACCAACCTTGAAACCCACGCCCTTTACGCCCAACCGCCCGAAATGATCGACCCCGTCGGTTCGGCGCAGCAACTCGCCGCGATCTTTCCCGAACTCGATCAGGACCGCCTGATCCGCGACTTTACCGGCGACCGCAAATTCCTGTGGGTCCGCCGCCAGATCAGCCCCGAACAGATGCAGGCCGTCCACGACATCGGCGATCCTGGCCTGCTCTTCGGCCCCCGCGAAATGCGCCTCTACCCCAGCGGCGCGCTTGCCGCCCATATCCTCGGCGGCGCGAGCTATGGCCGAGAAGGCGTTGATTCGGCAGAAGTAATCGGCGTTGCCGGCGTCGAGAAATACTTCGACGGCTACCTCCGCGACCCCGCAAATGAGGGAGCACCGCTCGCGCTTTCCATCGACGTGACGGCACAGGCCGCGATGGAACAGGTGCTTGACGGCGGCATGAAACTTATGAACGCCAAGGGCGCGGCCGCGATCCTCATGGATGTCCACACGGGCGAAATCATCGCCATGGCAAGCCTGCCCGACTTTGACCCCAACAACCGCCCGCCCGTTTCGATCTCGGGCGATCCTTCCGACAACCCGCTTTTCAACCGCGCTGTGCAGGGGGTCTATGAACTGGGTTCGGTGTTCAAGATCTTCGCCGTGGCTCAGGCACTCAACCTCGGCCTCGTCAACGCCGATACCATGGTCGATACCGCAGGCCCGATGATCTGGGGCCGCTTCCGCATCAACGACTTCCACAACTATGGTGCGCAACTCTCGGTCACCGATGTGATCGTGAAGTCCTCCAACATCGGAACGGCCCACATCGCCCTGATGATCGGCGTCCAGCGGCAGCAGGAATTTCTTCGCAGCCTCGGCCTCCTCGCCCCCACCACCGTCGAAATGGTCGAGGCACCGACCGGAGCCCCCCTTGTCCCGCGTAACTGGTCCGAACTCTCGCTTCTCACGATCTCCTACGGCCACGGCCTCTCCTCCTCTCCGCTCCACCTTGCCTCGGCCTATGCAAGCCTCGTCAACGGCGGCACCCGGGTGACCCCCACGCTTGTGCGGCAGGATGGCCCCCAGAACGGCGAACGCATCATCAGCGAAGAGGCCTCGGCCGAAATCCGTACCATGCTGCGCGCTGTGGTGACGCGCGGGACCGCCTCTTTCGGCAATGTCGAAGGCTACGAAGTGGGGGGCAAGACCGGTACCGCCGACAAACCCCGCCCCAATGGCGGCTACTTTGACGACAAGGTCATCTCGACCTTCGCCAGCGTCTTCCCCGCCTCTGATCCGCAATATGTCCTCGTTCTGACGCTGGACGAACCCGTCGAAACCTCGGGCTCCGAACCCCGCCGCACGGCAGGCTGGACCGCCGTCCCCGTCGCCGCCGAACTGATCCGCCGTGTCGCGCCGCTCATGGGCCTCCGTCCGCAGGTTGAAGTTGCCACGCTCGACGGTGTAACGCTCACCTCCAACTAAGGGGCCACCCCCGGAACCAGAAATGCGGCAGGCAGGACGATTATGGCGGCAGAGCAACAAAAGACCCTCTCGGATCTGGGCCTGACCGCACAGGGCGGGCGCGAGGCGCTGGTCACCGGCCTCTCGCTCGACAGCCGGACTGTGAAGGAAGGCCACCTCTTTGCCGCCTTTCCGGGGTCAAAGGTCCACGGCGCCGAATTCATCTCTTACGCACTGCGCATGGGGGCAGGGGCCATCCTCACCGATGCCGAAGGCGCGGCGATGGCCCATGACCTGCTCTCAGACAGCATGGCCGCCCTTGTCGTTGCCGAAGACCCCCGTCAGGCTTTCGCGCAGGCCGCCGCTCTCTGGTTCGGACGTCAGCCCGAAACCATGGTCGCCGTCACCGGCACCAACGGCAAAACCTCGGTCTCGACCTTCTGCCGCATGATCTGGGTCGCCCTTGGCCGCAAGGCGATCAACCTTGGCACCACCGGCGTCGAAGGCGCATGGACCCATCCGCTCAAACACACCACGCCCGATCCTCTCACGCTCCAGTCCGTTCTGGCCGAGGCCGCCGCCGCCGGCGTCACCCATGCCGCGATGGAGGCCTCGTCCCACGGCCTCGACCAGCGCCGCATGGACGGAGTGCGCCTGACCGCGGCGGGTTTCACCAACCTCACCCAGGACCATCTCGACTATCACGGCACGATGGAGGCCTATTTCCAGGCCAAGGCCGGCCTTTTCGACCGTCTCCTTCCACCGGAAGGCGTGGCCGTCATCAACACCACCGGCGCCATGGGACCTCAGATGGCCGACTGCTCCGCCGACCGGGGCCTGACCGTGCTGACGGTGGGCCGCGCCCAGAACGCCGACCTCCGCCTCATCGCCACCCGCCCCCATGCCACCGGGCAGGAGGTGCGCTTTTCCTGGCAGGGCCGCCCCGTGCAGGTAGAGCTTGACCTCATCGGTTCCTTCCAGGCCGAAAACGTAGCCGTCGCCGCCGGCCTCGCCATCGCCTGCGGCGACGACCCCGACCGCGTGCTGTCGGTGCTGCCGCGTCTCAAGGGCGTGCG
>JBGSWJ010000315.1:0-12061 GCA_041752495.1 Rhodobacterales bacterium | reverse complement strand
GCCGCTCGGCGGCACGGGCGGCCTTGTCGGCGCTGGCGACCCAGTCGTCCATCTGCGCGTCGGCGATGGTGCGGGTGGCGTCGAAATGGAAATCCAGCCTGTTCTTGGACTGCGGCCCGGTGTAGCCCACCTTGCCCAGATCGTAGAAGGTCCGTGCAAACCCGGCCTTGAGGAATGCTGTCAGACACCCCAGAAGGTACCGCCTCCTGAACCCCGTTCCCCGCCATGGGTAATGAAACAGCGCCTTACGCATATAGAAACGGCGATAATTCTTCATCACGCCGTCAAGGAGTTCGCCTCGTTCCATCGCCTTGGGCTTCATGATCGGCGTGACAAAGTTGTAGCGGCTGAAGTCAAAGACCTCGACCTTGTCCTTCAACTCCTGAAACAGGGGCGTAAAGGGCCAGGGCGTGTACATGGACCAGTTGGCCAGATCGGGCTGCCAGTCCCAGGCCATCTGGAAGGTTTCCTCAAGCGTTTCGGCGGTTTCGTTATCGAGGCCTACGATGAACTGCGCCTCGACCAGGATGTCGGCCTCGCGCAGAAGGCGGATCGCCTCCTTGTTCTCGGCGACGGTTGTTTCCTTGTTGAACTGGTCGAGCTTCATCTGCGCGGCGGCCTCGGTCCCAAGCGAGACGTGGACAAGGCCCGCCTTGCGGTAGAACTTGAGCAGGTCTCGGTCCCGGTAAATGTCGGTCACGCGGGTGTTGATGCCCCATTTGACCTTGTCCGGCAGGCCGCGCGCGATCAGTTCCTCGCAGAACTGGACGAATTTTTTCTTGTTGATGGTGGGTTCCTCGTCGGCAAGGATGAAGAACCCGACCTGATGGTCGTTCACCAGCCGCTCGATCTCGTCCACAACCTTCTTGGGGTCGCGTACACGGTAGTCGCGCCAGAATTTCCATTGTGAGCAGAAGGAACACGTGAAGGGGCAACCGCGCGCCATGTTGGGGATGGCGACGCGCGTGTTCAGGGGGATGTACTTGTATTTTTCCCAGTCGAGGATCGACCAGTCAGGGTCGAGTCCATCAAGATCCTTGACGGTGGCGGCGGCCGGAGTGGCGATAATCTCGTCGCCTTCCCGGAACGCGATGCCCTTGATCTTGTGGCGATCAGCGGGCCAGCGGCCATCCTCGACGGCGAGCATAAGTTCGGTCAGGATTTCTTCACCCTCGCCCCGGACGATGACGTCGGTCCAGGGGGCTTCGGATAGGACCTGCTTGAACATGAAAGTGGGATGAACACCACCCATCATGCGCAGCGCCTTGGGAACCTTCTGCTGCGCGATCTCAAGCACCTTCTCGGCCACATAGATTGATGGCGTAATAGCCGTCACGCCCACCACATCGGGGGCGATCTCAGCCATCTTGCGGGCCAGGTCTTCGTCATTGATGTTGTTGGTCATCGCGTCGATGAAATGGATGTCGTCAAACCCTGCCCGCCGAAGTGATCCGGTCAGATAGGCGACCCAGGCCGGCGGCCATGTCCCGGCAATCTCGGCCCCGCCCGATCGGTAATTGGGATGGACGAACAGGATGCGCATGGCCGGGTTCTCCCTTGTGAGTGTAAACCGAACCTAACAGTTGATATGTCACGTTAGATTGACACAGATCAAACAGCCCATGGCCGGAACGCGCCGCCACAGTGCTTTCCAGCCCCCGCGCTTTCTTCTGGCCTCAAATTATCCCGCCGGAGGCTCCGGTCCTGTCAACCCGCCCAGACTGCAGGAATCAGTCCCCTGAGCGAATTTCCGACCCAAAGTTGGACCTCTGCCAGGTCCGCACCCATCAACACTTCCTCGGTCACCCGGCCCTGGGCAAGAAGCGCCGCGCGCAGAACGCCTGGCAAGAGTCCGGCGGCGAGTGGCGGAGTCCGAAAGCCGCGGCCGCGATCAAAGAATACCGTGGTGATTGAGCCTTCACAGACCTCTCCGCGTTCGTTCAGAAAAACGACTTCGTCGGCCCCCGGGGGCATTGCGGCCCGTGCCGCGTCATAAACGGCCCGGCGCGTTGACTTGATCCTGAGCCAAGGGTCTTCCGACGACAGTTGGGTCGAAGCCAAAGCCAGCCGCCATTTTCCCGCCACCGGCACCAATGGTGCTTCTGTAAGTTCCAGATTCCCGGCTGCATCCAGTGTCAGCCGCAACCGTGCCACAGCACCCCGCCCCGCTCTCAACATGGCCCGCGCCGCACCAATGTCACAGGACCAACCCAACAGATCAGCCGACCGCTCCAGCCGGGCCAGATGCAGGTCTTCGCGCACCAAAGCGGCCCCGTCCCAGCCCAAAGTCTCGATCAGCTTCAGACCGGGGTCACGGCCGCCTTTACGAAGCGCGCTTTCCACAGCGCCTCCTCCCATTCGCCTTGGGCAGTTGAATCATGTACAACCCCGCCGCCCACATTCATGACGATATTACATCCCGTTACCGACAGTGTCCGGATCGCGACCGAGAAATCGGCCCGCCCGTCCGGGGCCATCCAACCGACCGCGCCGCAGTAGACACCCCGGGCCTCTTGCTCGACCTCACGGATGATCTGCATCGCCCGTATCTTGGGGGCACCCGTGACCGAACCGCAAGGGAACAGTGCAGCCATCAGCGCCGTCATCGACGGCGGATCGACAAGATCACCCACAATGGTAGATGTCATCTGATGCACAGTCGCATATCGTTCCATCGCGAAAAGCGCAGGCACCCTGACCGAACCGACCCGCGACAGGCGAGAGATGTCGTTACGAAGCAGGTCTACGATCATGAGGTTCTCGGCCCGGTCCTTTTCGCTGCCTTGCAAGGCCGCCGCGATCGCCGCATCGCGGGTCGGATCACGGTCGCGGGGGGCCGTGCCCTTCATCGGACGGGTGACGATGCGTCCTTCGGCTCCGACCTGAAAGAATAGCTCGGGCGATCGTGAGACGACGACCGGCCCCACGCCAAGATCTACAAAGGCGCCATGTCCGACCGGCCCCGTCCGCCGCAAAGCGCCATAGAGGCCGAGTGCCGAGCCCGAGACGAGTTGCGATATCATCGGAAAGGTCAGGTTGATCTGATAGCAATCGCCCAACGCGATGTAGTCGCGCACCCGGGCCATTGCGGCATCATACTCAGCGCGGCTGATCGCCTGCGCAGGCGCCACGATATGCGTGCCCATGCCCTCCTCTGCCATCTGAGCGAGCATGGCCTCGGCCGGCTGTGGCGCGGCAAAAATTCCCATCACGACCAGCGGCCCCGGCCGTGTTCCCGGCATCAGCGGCAGGAGACGGGGCTCGAATACGTAGCCTGCCTCATAGGCCACATAGCCGGCGACCCAGCACCCCTGCGACCGGGCCTCGTCGCAGGCCAAAAGCACCCTCACCACTTCATCCGCTTCATGAGCTACGAGCACCGCCTCTGCACCGTCAAACAGCGCAGGCCCGCCCGATGGCCCATGTTCTACAAGTATCACGTCCGGTCACTCCCCGCCCTGCAAAAGGCTTTAGCGCAACAAACAGGCATCGCACCTGTCTTTCGCGCCGCTTTTCCGTGTTTTACGACGCAAGAAAAGCGACAACAGCGTCACATCCTGCGCGGCGCCCGGTTCCTCCATGGCTTGCCGAACTGTCGTACAACAGCTTGAGTGATTTCAGGATCGCCACTGAAGCGATCCTGAGAACATGCCGACGGGAAAGTGACACGTCATGGCAGACGACTATACCGACCTAGACAAACATGAGGACATAAAGGTCCTCCACGGCATGGGATAGCGCAGGAACTCTCGATGTCGATGTCGAAATTCTCGAACTTCGCAGTTTCGTCCTCGATCATCTGCATCCTGTCCCGGGGGATCAACTCCGTCGCGCAGGCGATTTCTTTGGTCGGCTGTGCTGGCGCCGGTATCGGATGGATCGTGGGCTGCCTGCTTTCGGGCATGTTCGCCCTTGCCATGGCGCAGATCGCCTCGGCCTTTCCGACGGCCGGCGACCTTTATCACGGGGCCTCGATCCTCGGGAACCGGTTCTGGGGATGGCTCACCGCGTGGCTGAACCTTTTGGGCCTCATCACGGTTCTGGGTGCAATCAACATCGGGACGGCCTATTTCTTTACTAAGACTTTCGGATCCCTGTTCGGTTTCACGGGAACCGACATGCAGGTCGTGGTCTTTGTGGCGGTCGTTGTGGCAGCGCAGGCCCTGCTGAACCATCTGGGGATCACGGTCACGACAATGCTGACCGACATCTCGGGCTAAATCATCTTTGCAACGACGGCCGTTCTGGTCGTGGCCTGCCTCTGGTTTGCACCTGCCATCGACATCTCGCGGCTCTAGACCTTCACTAGCTTCTCGGGCGAAGCGGGCGGCAATGTTTTCCCGGCCAGCGACAACATGGGATATCTGTTCCTGCTCTGCCTCCTACTGCCGGTCTGTACCATCACTGGCTACGACGCTTCGGCGCACACATTCGAGGAAACCAAAGGCGCTACCAGGTCGGTGCCCAAGGGCATAGTGAATGTCGTCGTCGCCTCGTCGCTGGTAGGATGGGTCATGATCTGTGCGATCACCCTGGCCATTCCTGACATGACGGTTGCGGCTGGTCAGGGCTGGGGCATTTTCTATGCTACGATGGATGCGACCATGCCGAAGGGGCTTACAACCGTTCTTTATCTGGGCATCCTGATTGCCCAGTTGCTTTGCGGTCTCGCAACAGTCACCTCGGCCAGCCGGATGCTGTTTGCTTTCTCCCGTGATGACGGCATGCCTTTCGGGTCCAAGTCACTTGCAACAGTCTCGCCCAAGTACCGCACGCCCGTCGCCACGATCTGGACCACGACGGTGCTTTGCATCCTCTATGTGATGCTGGCGCTTTCGATCAAACTCGACGGGACTTCCATCTATGTGATCGTCGTGAACTCGACCCTCGTGTTCCTCTTCCTGTCGTTCACCATTCCGCTGGTGGCTGGCCTGTTCGCCTATGGGACGCCGAAATGGCCCAACCCCGGCCCCTGGGCCATGTCGGCAGGGACCTACAAACTGGTGACGGTCCTTGCCATCGTCGGCATGGCCGTGATCCTGTTCATTGCCGTGGCCCCGCCCAACGAACGGGTGCTTTACGTGGTTCTGGGCTTTATCGCGCTAGCCCTTATCCTGTGGGTTGCGGTCGAAGGCCGCCGCTTCAAGGGCCCGCCGATTGGTGCTGAAATCGCCAAGCGCAAGGCGATCATCGCCGCCGCCGAAAAGGCCGTAGGCGAAGTCGGCTAACCAAGCTTACAAGAATGGATCAGGGCCGGAGGGAAACCTCCGGCCCTTTTCTTTGGGCAGAACGGCGTACGGGGCTTGTCAGACTACAGGCCATCCACTAACACTGAACCAAATGGTTCACAGTTATGCTCTCTCCCTCGACCACACTTTCGCAGCCCTCGCCGATCCGTCCCGGCGCGGGGTGCTCGAACGGTTGGGACAATCGGATGCGACGGTCACCGAACTTGCCACAGCATTCGGCATGACCCTGACAGGGATGAAGAAACACATCGGCGTTCTGGAACGCGCGGGCCTTGTCACCACCGAAAAGCAAGGCCGTGTGCGGACCTGCCGCCTTGGCGCAGCCCGACTGGAGGCAGAGGCCGCGTGGCTGGCCTCTTACCGGGCGACCTGGTCGGCGCGGTTTGAAGACCTCGATGACGTGCTGGCCGAATTGAAACTGCGCGATGCCGCAAAGGAAGGACCAAAGGACAAATGACCAAACCGATCACGACGACGGAACGCGTGTCCGATACCGAACTGGTGGTGACGCGCCATTTCGACGCCCCGCCCCATCTTGTCTTCGAAGCCTGGACGACGGCCGCGCTGATGCAGCGCTGGTGGGTACCGAAAAGCTTTGGCATGACCATGCTGTCCTGCGAAATCGACGCACGGACCGGCGGCACCTATCGTTTTGTCTTTGCGCACCCATCGTTTGAACAGCCCATGGCGTTCCACGGCCGCTATATTGAAGTGGTCCCGAATTCCCGCATCGTCTGGACGAACGAGGAAAGCCCGGACGGATCGGTCACGACCGTGACGTTCGAGGATCTGGGCGGCAAGACCCGGCAGGTTTTGCACGACAAATACCCCAGCAAGGAAGCCGCCGACGAAGCCGTCGCCTCGGGCAGCACAAGCGGTTACCCCGAACAGTTCGACGCACTGGACGAAATGCTGGCCGTGGGCTGAAGCCGCTTGCAACGACAGAAAAGACAAACGGCCGGGGCTATCCCTGGCCGTTTCTTCACGCCCCCGCTTCCGGGGTTGCGCCCACACCCCGCATGGCTATAACCCCGACAATTTGCCGTATCCCGGGGGTCTGCCATGCCGAAAAGAACCGATATCAAGTCCATCATGATCATCGGCGCAGGGCCCATCATCATCGGGCAGGCCTGCGAGTTTGACTACTCCGGCGCACAGGCTTGCAAGGCTCTGCGCGAAGAAGGCTACCGCGTCATCCTTGTCAACTCGAACCCCGCGACGATCATGACCGACCCCGGTCTGGCTGATGCGACTTACATCGAACCGATCACGCCCGAGGTGGTCGCCAAGATCATCGAAAAAGAAAGGCCCGACGCCCTATTGCCCACGATGGGTGGGCAGACTGGCCTGAACACCGCGCTTGCGCTGGCCGACATGGGCGTTCTGGACAAGTTCAACGTTGAAATGATCGGGGCCAAACGCGAAGCCATTGAAATGGCTGAGGACCGCAAGCTGTTCCGCGAGGCGATGGACCGCATCGGCCTTGAGAACCCCAAGGCCACCATCATCACCGCACCCCTTGATGCAAAGGGCAAGAAGGACCTCAAGGCCGGGATCGCCCTCGCCCTAGATGCGCTCGAAGAGATCGGGCTTCCCGCCATCATCCGTCCCGCCTTTACGCTCGGCGGCACCGGGGGCGGAGTGGCCTATAACAGGGCCGAATACGAGCACTTCTGCCGCACCGGGATGGATGCCTCTCCGGTCGGCCAGATCCTTGTCGACGAATCCCTGCTCGGCTGGAAAGAATTCGAGATGGAGGTCGTCCGCGATAAGGCCGACAACTGCATCATCGTCTGCTCTATCGAAAACGTGGACCCTATGGGCGTGCATACCGGCGACTCGATCACGGTCGCCCCTGCGCTGACGCTGACAGACAAGGAATACCAGATCATGCGCAACGGCAGCATCGCCGTGCTGCGCGAGATCGGGGTGGAAACCGGCGGATCGAACGTCCAATGGGCGGTCAATCCTGCCGACGGCCGCATGGTCGTGATCGAAATGAACCCCCGCGTCAGCCGGTCTTCGGCGCTGGCGTCCAAGGCCACGGGCTTTCCGATTGCCAAGGTCGCAGCCAAGCTCGCCATCGGCTACACGCTGGATGAATTGGACAACGACATCACAAAAGTGACACCGGCGTCCTTTGAACCCACAATAGATTATGTTGTGACCAAGATCCCAAGGTTCGCTTTTGAAAAGTTCCCGGGCAGCGAACCGCTCCTCTCTACCGCGATGAAATCGGTGGGCGAGGCGATGGCCATTGGTCGCACAATCCACGAATCCATGCAGAAGGCACTCGCTTCGCTGGAAACCGGACTGACCGGTTTTGACGAAATCGCCATCCCTGGCGCCCCGGATAAATCCGCCATCACCAAGGCGCTCGCTCGTGCCACACCGGACCGGCTCCGCACCATTGCGCAGGCGATGCGCCATGGTCTGTCGAACGACGACATCTTTGCCGTGACCAAGTTCGATCCCTGGTTCCTCGATCGAATTCGCGAAATTATCGACGCCGAAGCTCTGATCCGCAAAGAAGGCCTCCCCGTCACCGAGGCAGGTCTGCGCAAGGTCAAGATGCTGGGCTTTACCGATGCCCGCCTTGCCAAACTCACCGGCCGCGACGAAGGCCAGGTCCGACGCGCCCGCCAGCGCCTTGGCGTCAATGCTGTGTTCAAGCGGATAGACACCTGCGGGGCCGAGTTCGAAGCCCAGACCCCCTACATGTATTCGACCTACGAAAGCCCGGTCATGGGCGAGGTTGAATGCGAAGCCCGCCCGTCGAACCGCAAGAAGGTCGTGATCCTGGGCGGCGGCCCGAACCGTATCGGTCAGGGGATCGAGTTCGACTATTGCTGCTGTCACGCCTGCTATGCTCTGACGGCGGCGGGCTATGAAACCATCATGATCAACTGCAACCCGGAAACCGTGTCGACCGATTATGACACGTCCGACAGACTCTATTTCGAACCGCTGACCTTTGAACACGTCATGGAAATCATGCGGGTCGAACAGGAAAACGGCACTCTGCACGGCGTGATCGTGCAATTCGGCGGCCAGACCCCGCTAAAGCTCGCAAATGCCCTGCACGAGGCTGGCATCCCGATCCTCGGCACCACCCCCGACGCCATCGACCTTGCCGAAGACCGCGAACGGTTCCAGCAGCTTGTGATCCAGCTGGGGCTGAAACAGCCTGTCAACGGCATCGCCTCGACGCAGGCGCAGGCGATCCAGATTGCCGAGCGCATCGGTTTCCCGCTGGTGATCCGGCCGTCCTATGTCCTTGGCGGCCGCGCGATGGAGATCGTGCGGGCTATGGACCACCTCAACCGCTACATCCGCGAGGCTGTGGTGGTCTCGGGCGATAGCCCGGTGCTGCTGGACAGCTACCTTTCCGGAGCGACCGAGGTTGACGTCGACGCCCTTTGCGATGGCAAGAGCGTCCATGTGGCCGGGATCATGCAGCATATCGAAGAGGCCGGCGTCCATTCCGGCGACTCGGCATGCTGCCTGCCGCCGCATACGTTGCCCGAAGCGATCCTTGACGTGATCCGCAGGCAGACCGAACAGCTGGCCCTGTCGCTGGGCGTTGTCGGCCTGATGAACGTGCAGTTCGCCGTCAAGGACGGCGATGTCTATCTGATCGAGGTCAATCCCCGCGCCTCGCGCACGGTGCCTTTCGTCGCCAAGGCCACCGACTCGGCCATCGCCTCCATCGCTGCGCGTCTGATGGCGGGTGAACCGTTGTCGAACTTCCCCATCCGCGCGCCCTATGAAAACGCGAGTTATGACACGCCGCTGCCCTATGCAGATCCGATGACCCTGACCGACCCCAACATGCCGTGGTTCTCGGTCAAGGAAGCGGTCCTTCCTTTTGCCCGCTTCCCCGGTGTCGATACGATCCTTGGCCCTGAAATGCGGTCGACGGGCGAAGTCATGGGCTGGGACCGCACCTTTGCGCGCGCCTTCCTAAAGGCGCAGATGGGAGCCGGCGTGATCCTGCCGCGCGAAGGCCTCGTGTTCCTGTCGATCCGGGATGCGGACAAAACGGACGAGATGCTGGATGCAGCGCGTATCCTGATCTCGCTTGGCTTCACCCTGCTTGCCACGCGAGGCACCGCAGCTTGGCTGACTTCGCATGGCGTGGTCTGCGAAGTGGTCGCCAAGGTCTATGAAGGCGGACTGACGATTGTGGACCGACTGAAAGATGGCCATGTCGCGCTTGTCATGAATACGACCGAGGGCGCACAGGCCGTCGAAGACAGCCGCGAAATCCGCGCAGTGGCCCTTTACGACAAGATTCCCTACTTCACGACGGCTGCGGCCGCCCATGCCGTGGCATTGGCGATGCAGGCGCGGGAAGAAGGGGATGTGGGCGTCCGGTCGCTGCAGGCATAGTGGTTTTCAGTCTGAGGGCCGGTCAGGAAAACCTGCGAATGGGGCGCGAGCGTGGGGAGTGGAGACGGGATGCGGCCCATGCCCTGCGCCATCGTTTGGCTGACGATCTGTCGAGTGACTAGAGCGCTACTCGCGCTTATTGATGCCCGGTGTGGATCGGGGCCAGGCTTCAGGCTCTACTGAGTAATTCCTTCTGCGCGGTCTTCGCCCTATGGTCCTGACATAGCTTGGGGAATCATTCGTGCCATATTTCGTTGCCTCAGATGGAACGCGCCTGCATTACACCGACGAAGGCGACGGCAAGCCAGTGCTGTGCCTTGCGGGGCTGACGCGCAACGGTCGGGATTTTGACCATGTTGCACCGCATCTGAAGGGTGTCCGGCTCATCCGTCCTGATTATCGCGGGCGGGCGCTGTCGGACTGGGCCGATCCGGCGACCTATACCGTCTCGCACGAGGCGTCGGATGTCGTGGCGCTTCTGGATCATTTGATGATCGAAAGAGCGGCCGTGATTGGCACGTCTCGCGGGGGGATTATCGGTATGTGGCTTGGCCGCATGGCGCGCCACCGCCTGACCGGCGTGGCGCTCAATGATATTGGGCCCGAGGTGGGTGCCAAGGGACTTGAAATCATCAAGAGTTATCTTGGCCGCAACCCGGGGCACCAGACGTGGGAGGAAGCCGCCCGCGTCCGAGGCAAGCACTGGACCGGTTTTCGTGATGTGCCGCACGAACGGTGGTTGGCCGAGGTCATGAATCACTACGAGGAAACGCCCGAGGGACTGGCCATCCGTTATGACCCCCGCCTGCGCGATGCTGTGTTCGGCCGTGGCGCACAACCTTCGCCTGACCTCTGGCCACTGTTTGACAAGCTGGCCGGCCTGCCGTTTGCGCTGATCAGGGGCGAGACGTCGGAGCTTTTAACCCGCGCGACTGCAGCCGAAATGGTCCGCCGCCGCCCCGACATGCTGTTTGCCGAGGTGCCAGGGCGCGGCCATGTGCCTTTTCTGGACGAACCCGGGGCGCTTGCCGTACTGCACCGCTGGCTGGAGATGATCCCATGAACATTGACATGATCCGCGCCGCTGCGGCCCGCGCGAAGGGAGAGGTGCGCGAGACGCCCCTGCTTTGGGCACCGGGCATCGACAAGATCGCGGGGCGGCGGGTGTTCGTGAAGGCGGAATGCCTGCAACTGACCGGTTCGTTCAAGTTCCGGGGCGGCTGGTCGGCGGTATCGGCGCTGGACCCTGAGACACGGGCACGGGGAGTGATCGCGTTTTCGTCAGGCAATCATGCGCAAGGCGTGGCGCTGGCGGCGCGGATGCACGATGTGCCTGCCGTCATCATCATGCCGCGCGATGCGCCCAAGGCCAAGATCGACGGCACCCGCGCCTTTGGGGCCGAGGTGGTGCTTTATGACCGCGAGACAGAGGACCGCGACGCTATCGGCGCGGCGCTGTCGGCGGAACGGGGGCTGACGCTGATCAAGCCGTTCGACGATGCCCATGTGATCGCCGGACAAGGGACCGCAGGGCTTGAGATTGCGGCGCAAGCGCGGGCAGCGGGGATCACGTCCGCGGATGTGCTTGTCTGTTGCGGCGGCGGCGGGCTGACGTCGGGCATTGCCTTGGCACTTGAGGCTGAGGCGCCGGGCTTGCGCGCCCGTCCAGTGGAGCCTGAAGGCTTTGACGATGTGGCACGTTCGCTTGCCGCAGGCCGGATCGTCCGCAACGCGCGCCTGTCGGGGTCGATCTGCGATGCCATCATCACGCCCCAGCCGGGCGAGATCACCTTTCCGATCCTGAGCCGCCTTTGCGGCTCAGGTATCGCTGTCCCGGACGGAGACTGCCTACACGCGATGGCAGCGGCGTTCCGGCACCTCAAGATCGTGCTGGAACCGGGCGGGGCCGTGGCCTTGGCCGCAGCGCTTTATCACCCCAAGGCGGTTGAGGGGGATGCCGTGATCGTCGTGGCCTCGGGCGGGAATGTGGACCCCGAGATGTTCCAGAGGGCCGTGCGGACTTGACCGAGCTGATCGTCCGCCGTCCGGGCCTGGAGCTCTTTACACAGGCCGAAGGCCCGGTGGGCGGTGCGCCGGTGGTCTTTGCCCATGCGCTTGGCACGGACCTCACCCTGTGGGACGCAATCCTGCCGCTCCTGCCGCGCGGTCTGCGGGTGGTCCGTTATGACCTGCGCGGGCATGGCCGGTCCTCGATGCCGCCCGCCCCCTACACGATGGGGGCGTTTGTCGCGGATGCCGAGGCGGTCTGTGACGCCCATCATGCCCGCGATGCGGTCTTTGTCGGCCTATCGCTCGGCGGCCTGATCGCGCAGGGGCTGGCGGTCAAGCGGCTGGACCTTGTCCGCGCTGTGGTCCTGTCCAGCACGGCTGCGCGCATCGGGACGCCGGCCCTTTGGGCC